>NZ_JAIMIA010000070.1 GCF_019966495.1 Tateyamaria pelophila
TCCTCCCGCCCGTTGTTTGAACGAAACTGAATCACAAAACTATGCAATCAAACAAGAATTAATGGGTGTGCTGCCTAGCTTCTTCGCGATTGCACGTCTGCCTCTGGCGCTTTTTACGGCGATCAGTTTTACCCGCCCAATCCTGACGATGATTGCCGCCGCGTGGCTGCTCAAAGAGGTCATCACGCGGGACAGGTGGATTGCTGCTTGCGCCGGGTTGGTCGGGGTCATCATCGCGGTGGAACCGGCAAGTATCTCCGGAGGCTGGGGCCTCGCGGCGCAAGTGCTCGTCGTATTGGCCGCGACGGGCGCCGTGATCACGACACGCCGGTTGGTGGCGGCACCCACGGTCGTGATGATGACGTTTTACACCGCCGGGTTGACCCTGATTGCTGCACCGTTCGCCTTCACCTCATGGGAGCCCGTGGCGGCGGCACAATGGCCCTTGCTGCTGTCCATCGGTGTGTTCGCGCAATCGGCACAGTTCTGTTTTCTGCGCGCGCATCGCCACGGGCAAGCCGGTTTTCTGTCGGTCTTGTCCTACGCCAGCTTGGTGTTTTCAACGGTGGTCGGGTACGCAGTGTTCGGAGAAATTCCCCATCCCGGGTTCTGGTTCGGTGCGGCGCTTATCATCGGGGCGACTAGTTTCATAACCCTTGGGTTGCGCCGAACGTCCTGATTTTGTTGCATACGCTGTGAAAGGGTGGGCGGATCCGGCCCACTGAGTGTTGTTGCGATGCGTCACCTCGTCTTGCTTCGATCTCTTGTTTGGGCAATCGCAATTTGCGCCTTGTCTGCGGATGGCTGGAGGTGTCGGGTGTCGGCATGAAGCTCACCGGTCCCTTTCTTTTCATCCTCGCCACCCTGATGATCGATGCCATCGGCGTCGGGATCGTCTTTCCGATCATACCGGATCTCATGGACCGTGTGGGCGCCGGCAGCACGGCGGAGGGCGCATTCTGGGGCGGCGTGATGATGTCGGCCTATGCCGCAGCCATGTTTTTGTTTGGGCCTATCGTGGGCAGCCTGTCAGATGCCTATGGGCGCAGGCCCGTATTGATCGCGGCCCTCGCTACGCTGGCGTTGGACTATGTGATCATGGCGATGGCCGAAACCTATTGGGTGTTGCTGGTGGGTAGGGTCATCGCAGGAATGGCGGGCGCGACATATATCACGGCCACGGCCTATATTTCCGACATCGCCAAGCCGGGGGAGCGGGGTGCCGCCTTTGGCATGATCGGTGCGGCCTTCGGCATCGGCTTTGTTTTCGGACCGGCCCTTGGCGGTATCGCGGCGGGATGGCATATCACCGCCCCCTTCTGGATTGCGGCAGCGCTGTCGGCCATCAACGTCGTGTTCGGTATCTTCATCCTGCCGGAATCGCTGAAGCGGGAAAACCGCCGTCCCTTTGGCAGACGCGATCTCAATCCTTTCGGAACCATTGTGCGGGCGTTTCTGATCCCGGGGCTTGCTGTTCCGTTGATCTGTATTTTCGTGTTTGAGTTTGCAAATATGGTCTATCCGACGCTTTGGGCGTTTTGGGGGCGCGAGGTCTTTGGCTGGGACGCATTCACCATCGGGCTGACCCTGTCGGCCTATGGCGTATTGATTGCTGTCGTACAGGCCGGATTGTTGCCGCAACTGACCAAGCGCCTTGGCGACTACAGAACCTTGATCATTGCGACCGTGGCCATGGTTGCCGGGCTGGTCGGGTTTGGGTTTGCGACCGCTGCTTGGGCCGTGGCGATTATTCTGCCCATTGCCGCGCTGTCGGATATGGCTCCGCCGCTTATAACCGCATTTGCCGCCAATCGCGTCGGAGAAGACCAGCAAGGTCAGGTGCAGGGTGTGATCGCGTCCCTTGCGTCGGTGGCCGCCGTGGCAGCACCTTTGGTTCTCACATGGGTGTTCCAGCTTTTTGTCGATGAGGCGGCGTTCTATTACCCCGGCGCGCCATTTATTATCGCCGCGGTACTTATCGTTATGGTCGTCCCACTGATCATCCGCCTGAACCCGCGCCGGACTTTCAGCGGGCATTGATAAGATCGGGCAGGCGAGGTCATCTTGAAACTGGTTCAAATTCGTCTGACACTGGCATATCGCCGGATACGATTGTCGTGCGTGACACGGCCACGGCTTTGGCAACATGGAAAGACAAGAACGGGACGATCTGGGTATCCAAACGCTATTCCAGTATCAGTCTGGCGAAAAACACTCTGGGAGGAAAAAATGATCAACTTCAACAGACGGCAGACTTTGGGACTGATGGGCGCAGCCGTGGCATCGGGGCTTGCGGCCCCGGCGATCGCGCAAAACAAAAAAGCGGTGGTCGGCGCGCTGCGGTTCACGTCCCATGCGGGCAGCTTTGTCGCGGTCGAGCGGAACTATTTTGCGGATGCAGGCCTGGACGTTGAACTGCGGTTCTTTCAAGCCGCACAGCCGATGGCGGTTGCGATCGCTTCGGGGGACGTGGACTATGCGGTCACGGCGGTGTCCGGCGGCCTTATCTCGCTTGCCGACAAGGGCGCGATCAAGGTGATCGGTGGTGCGCTCAGCGAAGAGCCCGGCATTGACGGCCAGAAAATTCTGGCGTCGGACGCAGCCTTTCAGGCAGGGCTGACGTCGCCGGCCGGTCTGGACGGCAAGAAATTCGGCATCTCGACCGCCGGGTCGTCGTTCCATTACATGGGGTCCAGGGTCGCGCAGGCCGAAGGGGCAGAGATGTCCTTTACGCCGCTGCAAAAGGTTGGCTCCATCATCGGGGCGTTGAAAACGGGCCAGATCGACGCCTGGTCCATTGTGCCACATATCGCCAAGCCGCTTGCGGGGTCGGGGACAGTGCATATCATCGGAAACATCTCTGATTATCTGCCAAACTATCAGGTAACCACCGTATTCACTTCGGCCGATAATGCCGACACCGAACGGGATCAGACCGCGGCCTTCCTCGCCGGGTTTGGTCAGGGTGTCTCGGATTACAATTCCGCCATGATCGACAAGTCCGGTGGAGAAGACGGCGTGAACGAGATGGTCGCTCTGATCCATAAATACGTGTACACGGATCGCCCGCTGGAAAAAGCGGCACCGTCAATTATCAATGGCACGATGCGGATCAATGAAGGGTCACGCCTTAACATTGCGTCTGTTCAGGATCAGTTGACCTGGTTCCAGTCCGAGGGTCTGGTGGATGCGGGCATTACGCTCGATACCTTTGTCGACACAAGCTACGTTGAAACCTTCGAAGCCTGACCCGGTACAGCAACGCTGGCCGCGCCACCCGCGTGCGGCCCGCATTTTTCACTGAGAGGCTTGGTATCAATGGACATTCGTCTGGATGCGATCAGTCATTCCTACGGCGACACCGAAGTTCTACGCGACATTTCCCTGGACATTCCGACGGGTCGGGTTGTTTGTCTGGTGGGGCCGTCGGGCTGCGGCAAGTCCACATTGCTCAGGCTGATCGGCGGGCTTGAGCGCGCCACAAAGGGCCATATCTTGCAGCTTGGCACGCCACCGGAAGGCTGTTTGAACCCGCTCACCTATGTCTTTCAGGACTTTGCCTTGCTGCCCTGGCGATCTGTTTGGGGGAATATCTCGCTGGTCTTGGAGGATCATGGAATCAAGGGCGCACATGCCAACGCGATCATTGCGGATGTTCTGGCGCGCACGCGGCTCAGTGATTTCAGCCATGCGCTGCCACGGCAATTGTCGGGTGGCATGAAACAGCGTGTCGCCATTGCCCGGGCCCTGGCGGTGAAACCGGCGGTCATGTTGATGGATGAGCCGCTTTCGGCCCTCGACAGCCAGACCCGCGAACTTTTGATGGACGATCTTGTCTCGCTTTGGACGCGCCAGCCTTTCACTGCCGTCTATGTCACGCATAATCTGGCCGAGGCCGTGCGGTTGGGGCACCGCATCGTGGTCCTGTCGCGCAGGCCCGGCGAAATCCGTGACATCGTGGAAATCGACAGACCGCTGGAGGGGCGGGGTCATGGCGACCGCGCGTTGGAAGACACCCAAAGACACCTGTGGGATCTGATGCGCGACGAAGCCCGCGCCGCAGATGAGGAATTGCTGGATGTCTGATATCGGCGCAAAGCCCGAGCCGATTGAAGTCCGCTTTCGGGGCGGAGGCTTTGCCCCAAAGCCGCACCGCTGGATTGGGGTGATTGTTTTCGTGGTGCTGATAATCGTCGCGGAGTGGGGTACCCGCAGCGGATGGATTTCGCCTTTGACATTGCCGAGGCCCTCGGACGTTCTGGCCACCTTCGGTGAGCTTTGGGAAAGCGGGCTTTTGCTCAAACACCTCGTCCCATCGCTCAGCAGACTTGCCATTGGCGCGGCCATCGGCGCCAGTTTCGGCATCGGCGTCGGTATTTTGATGGGGTTGTTTTCCTATGTACGCGCCGGGTCGGTCCCCTTGGTTGCCGCGATATTTCCGATCCCGAAAATCGCATTGTTGCCGTTGTTCGTGATCTGGTTCGGCATTGATGAGGCTTCCAAATATGCGTTGATTGCCTTTGGCACATTCACCCCGACCGTCGTGGCGACCTACGGTGCGGTGGATAATGTGGATCGATCCTTGATCCGCATGGGGCAAAGTTTTGATCTGTCGTGGTTTTCGATCGTGCGCAAGATCGTCGTACCCGGGGCGATGCCGGGGATTCTGTCAGGTCTGCGCATCTCGTTGTCTATCGCCATCATCCTGCTGGTGGCTGCGGAAATGCTGGGGGCCGAATACGGGATCGGCGCCTATATTCTTGAAGCCGGTTCGCTCTATGACCTTGAACGCTTGTTTGCCGGCGTGGTCATCCTGTCGGTGTTGGGCGTTCTGCTCAGCATGACCATCGGCTTGATCGAGCGTCGCGTTTTGAGGTGGCGTTCATAGGCCGCGGAGACGATTGCAAAGGTTTGCAGCCTCTGCACGCGGGTCCGTGTCACCCTTGAGTGTCGCGTTATAGCTGGGACAGCCAGACGACCACACGTTCTGCTTCTGCTTCGGCGTCCTGCTGGGTCTTGAACACAGTCGCACCATAGTGGCCGATGCTGTACCAGCCATTGGGATCTTCGGGATCGCGGCGGAATTCGTCGAAACCAAAGCTGCCATCGGGACGTAGGAATATGTCCACGCAAAGGCTTCCATCCGGCGCATTGATGGACTGCATGACCTTGTTTCGATGTGCCACAGATTGCCTCCGACAGAGCATGATGTGGCGGCAATAGCACCCGAGATTGCTGGCGCACAGGGCGAACATTCTGGACAAGACCTGCGAACGCACCGCACATTGTCCTGATTGTGAGAGGAATGCACGAATGACAGATACGCTTGAGCAGAATTATGAGAAGGCGGGCTATCACGCCAAGCAAACCTACGGCGCGCGGCCCGCCTTGGTATTGGTCGACTTTGCACAGGCCTATTTCGATCCGAATGCGCCGCTTTATGGCGGTGAGGGGTGCGCAGCCGCGAAAGACCATGCGATTGCGCTGGCCGACGCGGCCCGAGCCGCAGGTGTGTTGGTGATCTTCACCGAAGTGAAATACCAACCCGGCGGCAGCGATGGCGGCGCTTTTTATGCCAAGGTTCCGGCTTTGTCGTGCTTTGACGCAGGCCAAGACACCCAACAGCTTGTTAAGGGCTTGAGCGTTGAGCCCGGTGATCTGATGATCACCAAGCAATACCCAAGTGCGTTCTTTGGTACTTCGCTGGCCGCCACATTGCAGTTTCACAGGATCGATACATTGATCATCGGTGGGCTGACGACATCGGGTTGCGTCCGCGCGACCTGCATCGACAGCATCTCGTCTGGCTTTGTCACGCTGATCGCCAGTGAAGCATGCGGCGATCGGGCCAGCGGACCGCACGAGGCCAATCTATTTGATATGAGCGCGAAATACGCGGACTTGATCACCACGCGGGACGCGATAAGCTACATGCAAGCGCCAGTGGCTACATGATCCGGGGCTTTTCGGCGGTGTCATCGCGCGCCACGTCCGGGTTATCGTCTTGCCAAAATCGGGCGATGTAGCGGGCGCCGGTGATGCCATTGGATGCATCCGAAGCCAGCCAGAGCGTTGGCGCGCGCATCACCGACGGCGGCAAAAGGTTGCCATCTGCCCCTTTTTTGTTCGGCGACGGCGGCAGTAGATCCGTATCCGCAGCGCCGCCGGGCAGCAGCACATTCACATCAATTCCAGTGCCCGCAAGATCGGCGGCCCACACCCGGCTCGCGGCCTCAAGAAAGGCCTTGGTCGGACCATAGGGGGCATAACCCTGACGCACCATCGTCTGATCGGACGTCGAGATGTTGATGATCTTCCCAAATCCCTGCGCCAGCATGTGCGGAACAGCCGCGCGCGTCATCAGGAACGGACCATTGACGTTCGTATCCACGATCCGCGCCCACGCATCCGGAGCGGCCTCCCAGAACTTGGTGGCTTTCGTATTGAACGTCTCCGAGATCAGGCGCATGCCAAGCCCCGCGTTGTTGATCAGCACATCCAGCCGCCCGAAGGTCGAGATGGTTTTGGCAACAGCGGCGGCGGCGGCATCCGGATCGCTGACATCTGCGGGAATGGCGATTGCGCCCGGTCCCAGAGCCTGAAGGGTCGCGGCCAACGCATCAGACGGAGCCGCACCGGTGATCGCCAGTTTGGCACCTGCATCCGCCAACGCCAGCGCCATTTCACGGCCCAGACCGCGTGATCCGCCGGTGATCAGCACCACCCGCCCCTGTAGCGAAGCATCGCTCATGGCATGTATCCTCCGCCATTGATCCAAAGCACCTGACCGGTCATGAACGCCGAATCTGCACCCAGCAGGAAGAGGATCGGGCCGACCACATCGTCGGTCGTTGCAATGCGCCCCAACGGGGTCGCGGTGGCCATGGCATTCAGGTCAATGGGCAGGGTATCATTGCGCGCGCGTCCCTCACCCCCACGCAAAAACGCGGTGTCTACAGCGCTTGGCCCGACCGCATTGACGCGCACATGCGGCGCGGCCTCCAGGGCCAGTGTCTTGGTCAGGCTGATCATCCCGGCCTTGGCCGCAGCGTAGGGCCCAAATCCCGGACGGGCATGGGCACCAAGGCCCGAGGCCACGTTGACCATCGCGCCGCGCATCTGGATCAGCAATGGCAATGCCGCCTGAGCCGCCAGAAACGCGCCCCGCAGATTTCCTGTCATGACATCGTCGAACACCTCGAGCGGAGTGTTCGCCAGCGCGCGGTGCGGTGACATGAACCCCGCGAGGTTCACGAACCCGTCCAATGGCCCGAGTGTCTTGAAAGCTGATGTGACAGAGGCCGGGTCGGAAATGTCGATTTCGACAGATGCAACTTCGTCCGGGACAGTGTGTGCGGCAAGTGAGGCGGGCAGGTCCAGCACAGTCACGCGCCATCCTTCGGTTTTGGCCCGCAACGTCAGCGCGCGACCGATGCCACCGGCACCGCCCAATATGGCAAGATTGCGTTTCATGGTTGCGCATCCTGAAGGCTTCGTTCGATTTGTCCAGACAAATTTACCTTGACGGAGCAGGCTCTGTACTTACCGTTACACCACGTCACGCAGGAGCGCCCGAAAATGATATCCGAAAATCGAGTTTTAATTGCAGGGGCCGGGCCGGTCGGGCTTGTGGCAGCGGTGTCGCTGCTGGAACAGGGCATCCCTGTCACCGTTCTCGAAGCCTCTGCGGATCTGGCGGTCGACCTGCGCGCCTCGACCTTTCATCCGCCCACCATGGATTTTCTGGACCGCCTAGGCCTTGCCGAGGGCTTGATCGAACGCGGTATCAAATGCCCGCTCTGGCAGTTCCGGGATCGCAAGGAAGGCGCGGTCGCGACATTTGATCTGGGCCTGCTCAAGGATGAGACAGCGCATCCTTACCGTTTGCAGGCCGAGCAGTGGAAACTGACCGAAGCGGCCCGCGCCCGGCTTGAAGACGACGCAAGCGCGGACCTGATCACGGATATCGTGGTCGAAACGGTCACGCAGGACGCGGACGCTGTGACGGTGACTGCACGGCGCAAAACGGGCGAAATCGAGCAGTTTCGCGCCCCTTATCTGATTGGCGCGGATGGCGCGCGCTCCACCGTCCGCAAGTCTACCGGAGTGGCATTTCCCGGGCTGACAATTCCGGAAATCTTTCTCTCTTTGTCGACCCCGTTCCGCTATGATCTGGCGATCGAAGGGCTGGCGGATATCTGTTATATTTCGGATCCCGAAGAATGGCTGGTACTGCTGCGCACGCCGACCCTATGGCGAGTGTTGTTCCCGACCGATCCAAACCTGAGCGACGACGCTGTCCTTGATCCCGTTCGGATCGAAGAACGGATGCAGGACCTGCTCCCCGGAAAGCCTTATGAAATCGCGCACAAAACAGCTTACCGCGTACATGAACGGGTGGCCGATCATTATGTGCACGGGCGCATTTTTCTGGCCGGAGACGCGGCACACCTGAACAATCCGCTGGGCGGTATGGGGATGAATGGTGGCATCCATGATGCGGTCAATCTGAGTGACAAGCTGGGGCAGGTCTGGCGCGGTGCGTCGATGGATCTGATGGGCCGGTATGAACGCCAACGCCGCAAGGTGGCGATTGAAACCGTGCAGGCACAAGCCTTGCGTAACCGCGCGGTTCTGAACGAAACCGACCCCGACAAGCGGCGTGCCTATCATGACGATTTGCGTGCAACCGTTGCCGACCCCGAAAAGCATCTGGCACATGTCATGCGGTCTTCGATGATCCAGTCCCTGCGCGATCTGGAAGACGTGTCGTGACACAAGGGACCCGTGATGTCTGATCCACGGCACCCGCCTAAAACGCCGCGATATGTTGAGATATTCAAAGCACTGCGCAAGGATATCGCCGCGGGAGAGTTCGCCGTGGGTGCCTTGTTGCCCAGCGAGGCCAGTTTGTGCGCGCGCTTCAACGTGTCCCGTTTCACCGTACGCGAAGCGCTGCGGCGGTTGCAGACCGACGGGATGGTGTCACGGGTTCAGGGCGCAGGCAGCCGTGTGTTGCGGGATACCCCGTCGGGCATCTTTGTGCAGAATTACCGCTCGGTCTCTGAACTGACCCAATACGCCGCCGAGACGAACCTGGACCTTCTAAAGGTCGAGGATACAATCCTTGACGAGGACGTTGCGGCGCGCATCGGGCAAAATACCGGCGAAACATGGGTTTTGCTGCGTAGCTTGCGGCGCACGCCAGAAGGCGCGCCGCTGGCCTGCGTCGAAAGCTATGTGCCACATCGGTTCAAGGATATCGCGCCGGATTTAGCGCGTCAGTCCGGTCCGATCTATGCGGGTCTGGCCAAAGCGGCAGGCGAAGCCATCGACCGGGTGGATCAGGAAACCCAAGCCTTGCCCGCCCCCTATCAGATCGCCGACGCGCTCGGTATGGCCGAGGGCGCGCCGGTCTTGCGGATCTTGCGCCGCTATGCCAGCGCGTCCGGCCTGCTGATTGCGTCGTTCAACTGGCATCACGGCGGTGATCGGTACATCCACCGCACGCGGATCATGCTGGAACGGGAATAGTCGCCGGCCTAGACGTCGGCCCACTTCCTGTCAAATTCCCAGACATCTTCGAACCCCATCAACTTGCTGAATTCGCCGAAATCTTCGAGGTTTGTGCCGGACACATCCCCGCTCTCAGCCAGCGCGCCGTAGGCGTCCTTCAGGGCTTGGCCGACCGCAAGAAAGCCGAGTCCCGGGTGGATGGCGATGGCAAATCCCAGCTTCTCAAGGTCAGCCGATGGCAAGACAGGCGTGCGCCCGCCAGAGACCATGTTTGCAAGCGTCGGTGCGCCGATCCGGTCGTTGATGATCTGCATTTCCTCGATCGTTTCCGGGGCCTCGATGAACACCACGTCCGCCCCCGCTTTCTCGAACGCCTCGCCCCGACGCAATGCTTCGTCCAGCCCAAGGCTGGTGCGGCTGTCAGTGCGGGCGATGATCAGGAAATCCGCGCTGGACCGGCTGTCATTGGCGACCTTGATCTTGGCCACCATGTCTTCAAGCGGGACAACGCGCCGTCCCGGTGTGTGACCGCATTTCTTGGGGTATTCCTGATCTTCGATCTGGATGGCCGTGACACCCGCCGCCTCATATCCGCGCACCGTGTGCCGCACGTTCAGCAGCCCGCCATAGCCGGTATCCGCATCCGCAATGACCGGCGTATCCGCACCTTCGACAATGCGACGCACGCGGGTTTCCATATCGGTGTAGGTCATGATCCCCGCATCTGGCAGCCCCATATGCGAGGCGGCAATGCCGTACCCGGTGACATAGAGCGCGGGGAAGCCCATCCGGTCCGCAACCAGGGTGGATATCATGTCAAACACGCCCGGCGCTGAGATGAATTGCTTCGCCTCGATCATCTGTCTGAGTTTCGGGTCGGCCATGTGTCTCTCCCATCGGGTCTAAGGCGTTTGTTCGATCTGGCGGTAAGCGGCCCATTCTCAAGGCAAACGCGCGCAATTCGTCTTTGCATAATGTGCGATCCGGCCTTTGGTCAACAATTTGTCCGGACAAATTGTTGACGGATCGCGAAAAGCGATGTCTTATTTGACCAAGCAAAGAGAGGGGAGGACTGTCATGGCGAAAGATGCGCGCGGTTGGCGCTGCAAGTTTGCAGTTGTGGCCCCTTCGACCAATACCATCGTCCAGCCGGATATGGATGACTTTCGCGTGCCGGGCGTAACCAATCACTTTGGCCGTATTTATGTGCCCAACATGAAAGTCGGCAATGATGACGAATTTGTCGCGCTGGTCGAGGCGATTGGGGCCACGCTTTATGACGCGGTGGATCGCTGCGTCACCGCCGAGCCTGATTACCTGATCATGGGCATGTCCGCGCTGATGTTCTGGGACGGGCGCGGACCTTCGGAAAAACGGATGCAGGAATTGTCGGATCACTGCGGGTTGCAAGTTTCGGCAGGGTCATTTGCCTGCGAGGCCGCGCTGAACCTGACCGGGGCCAAGAGGATCGCGGTCATCTCGCCCTATTTCCCAATTTCAGACAAAAACGTGACACTGTTCTTTCAGGATTGCGGGTTCGAAGTTGTGCGGTTTCGCGGCCTGAAGTGTTCCAGCCCCGTTGCCATCGCCCAAGTGCAGGAAGACACGTTGCGGGCGCATGTGGCCGACATGGACGGCGACGATGTGGACGCCTTTGTACAGGTGGGCACCAACCTGAGCATGTGCGGCCTGTGTACGGAACTCGAAGCGGAATACGGCAAGCCCTTCATTCCCATCAATGCGGCGACCTATTGGCACGGGCTGCGTGCCATGGGGATCAAGGATCAGTTTTCGGGCCACGGCCCGTTGTTTGAAAAACACTAAAAACAACAGGGAGTTACTACGCATGAAGATGAAACATCTTACGGGTCTGACCCTCGCATTGACGCTGGGCGCTACGGCTGTCGCGGCCGAACTTGCTGCCCTTGGCTCGACCGCACGCGGCGGCACAAGCCAAGTTGGCAGGACGCTGGCGGCCGCGATTTCCGAAGCGGGGACATTGCAGATGCGCCCGCAGGAACTGGCCAATACCGCCGACTACATTCCCCTTGTGAACGCGGGCGAGATCGAATTCGGCATCGCGAACGTGGTGCAACTGACCTACGCCATCAACGGCACCGGCATGTCCGAAGGCCGCCCGAACGAAAACCTGCAAATGGTCGCCACACTCATGCCGTTCCGCAATGCCTATATTGTCCGCAAGGACAGCGACATCACATCCGTCGCGGACCTTGCGGGCAAGCGCGTGCCGGTCTTTGCCGACAAGGCGCTGGGGGATTACGTTACCAAGGGATATTTCGCCAACGCAGACATGACCCTGGAAGAGGTCGACGGCGTGCCTGTTCCGAACTTCCCGCGCATGTGGTCCAGCTTTGCAGAAGGCTCGGCGGACGTGGCCATCGTGGTCGTGGGCGCGGGCAACAGTCGCGAATATGACGCGTCCTTCGGCATCCGGTATCTGTCGTTTGACGACAGCCCCGAGGCGTTGGAGCGGATGCGTGAATTCTTGCCCCAGACCTATTTGCAGGAAATGCCCGCAGGCAGCGTCCCCGGCATCGAGGACCCGACATTCGTGAACGTGTTCGACTACACCTTCTTTGCAGGCAAGGATGTGTCCGAGGACATGGTTTATGATGCCGTCAAGGCGTTGTGGGAAAAAGAGGCTGATTTGCTGGGGGGCGGGCCGTTCTGGAACGGGTTTGCAAAGGAAGCCATGGGCAAGCAAGTGGGCCTGACCTACCATCCCGGCGCGATCAAGTTCTATAAAGAGATGGGTGTCTGGCAAGACTAGGCCGAGATAACACCTTGACCGATCAGGGCACGCAAACACAGACGCGCGGCGGGATACCTGTCACGGCTATCCTGGCCGCGCTGATCACCTTGACGGCGGTTCTGTGGTCTTCTGGCGCGCCGCTATGGATCGGCTGGCGTGTCTATTCCGAACAGGTACTGATCGCCGCCTTGGCGTTCGCCATGGCGGTGGCGTATATCACCAGCGCGTCGGGGCCGCGCTGGTGGACACGGTGCGCCGCTGTCGCGTCACTTGGGTTTGGCACATGGTTGGCGGTGCGCTTTCCGACCTTGTCCGAAAACGTGTTTTATCACCCGACAGAAGCCTTGATTGTCTCCGCCATCGGTTTTGTGCTGCTTCTGGACGCGGTGCGCCGCACCATGGGGTGGAGCCTGATCGTCATCCTTGGCTGCGTCTGCCTCTACGCATTGTTTTCCAGCAACTTCTCGGGTCCGTTGCAAAGCCGGTCCATCGCGCCGGATCGATTGCTGACCTTTCTGATGCTGGACAGCGCATCGCTGGCCGGGGCCGCGCTGTCCATTGCAGTCGCTGTCGTCGTGCCCTTCCTGATCTTGTCACAACTGCTGTTGGCCACGGGCGGGTCCGCGTTTTTTTCGGATCTGTCGCTGGCGTTGGCCGGGCGAAAACGCGGCGGTGCGGGCAAGATCGCGATCCTGGGCTCCGCGTTTTTCGGCTCGGTGTCGGGCAGTGCTGTCTCCAACGTGGCCTCGACCGGGGCCATCACGATCCCGATGATGAAAGATGGCGGATATCGCCCCAAGACCGCCGGCGCGATCGAGGCGGCGGCCTCGACCGGTGGACAGTTGATGCCACCCATCATGGGCGCCGCGGCGTTCCTTTTGGCCGAGAACCTGCAGGCCAGCTACGTAGATGTGATGCTGGCCGCGTTGATCCCGTCGATCCTGTACTACTTCAGCCTGTTTATGTTTGCCGATCTGGAAGCCGGTCGGCTCAACATCGCCCGCGTCGCGGAGGATCGCATTCCTCCCATGGGCCATGTCATGCGCAAGGGCTGGTTCGTGTTCGCCCCTTTCGTGGTGCTTTTGATCGGTCTGTTCAGCTTTAACCTGCGGCCCGAAACCGCGGCACTGGTGGCGGTTCTGGTGTTGCTGGGCCTGTCGATGGTGCAGACCTATGATGGCAGCCGCCTGACGGTGAGGGTCGTGATCGGGGTGCTGGTATCGGCCGGTCGGGCGGCGGTAGAGATCATCCTGATCTGTGCCATAGCAGGCATGATCATCGGGCTCGTCGCACGCTCTGGACTGTCCTTCGGGATGGGTTTCTTTCTGGTGCAACTGGGGCAGTCCAGCCTGCTGTTGCTGCTGATCGTCACTGCATTTGTGTGCATCGTGATGGGCATGGGCCTGCCCACGGTCGGAGTCTATCTGCTGCTGGCGTCTCTTGCCGCACCGCCCTTGGTGGAACTGGGCCTGCAACCGATGGCGGCACATCTTTTCGTGCTTTATTTCGGCATGCTGTCCATGCTGACGCCGCCGGTTGCGATTGCGGCCTTCGTCGCCGCCAACATGGCCAAGGCACAACCGATGCCGACGGCGATTGAGGCGGTGCGTATCGGTTGGCCCGCCTACCTGATCCCGTTCTTTTTTGCAGCCTCGCCGGCCTTGTTGTTCGACGGCCCTCTCTGGCTGGTCGCCGCGACGACAACCAAGGCACTGGTGGGCGTCTATGCAATCACCGGCGCGATTGTCGGCTATATCCGCCGCGACCTGTCCGGAGCCGAACGCGTGACGGTCGCTGCGTTCGGTCTGGCCATTTTGTGCCCGTGGGAGGCTTTTGCGGGGGCGATCTGGCTCAACGCGCTCGGTCTGGCGCTTGCGCTGGGATTTGCCCTGGTTTCAGTCCGCCGCGCGGTTTGAAAGAGGGCAGGGGCAATTCCTTCCCTGAGTTGGCTGCGCTCACAGGAGGGTTTTCTCATCCCGATATCTGGTCGTCCATTTTGCGCGGCAATGAAAAACGCGAAAAGGGCGCTTCTCTTTGCTGGTTGAGTTCACCCGTATCAATCAAGAAAGCGATAGCGCATCACGATCCACAAGAGTTCGACAAAAATTGCACTGAGAGCGAGGCCAAAATGGACGCCCGTTCGGCGCGACATCAAGCCGATCAAGGCAAAAGCGATCAACGCTGTCTGGCGTGCCGCATAGGTCCACCCCAACAATTTCAAATGAGCCGCGTTGTGAAAGCTGTTATCGGCAAGGTCGACCGCGAGGATCGCCAGCAAAAGGCCATAAAACCACGAACGCCGGGAATGAAAATAGTCTGAGAAGCTCGGACTGTCTTCCATCTGATCCGGAAAGAGGAGGGCGGCGGTGAAAAAGATCAGCGCCGCGTACCCGATGATGAACAGGAAGTTCTGAAACTGCCACCGTGGTACGAACATCAGCCCGAACTCCAGCCACCAGAAATGAATGACATAGAGCAGCAGGAAACCCGACCACGCGAGGTGAGGCGCGTAAATCCGGTTACGGTCAGGACTTTGAACAAACCGCGCCAGCCCTGTCAGGATCCGCGTAACGCTTAGCCCTGTGACAAGCCCGATTATGATCCGGACATGAAAGAACTCCTGAAGGCCCGTGACCGGACCGGGATCAGGCATCACCACTCATGCCCGAAATAATCGGTGTCGAGGGCGCGCACCGTTCCGTCCTCCCACAGGGCGAGCAAGCCGATCGTGAGCGCTTTCGTCAGATCGCTGCCCGGCGGAAGGGCAAACCCGTATTTGTCAGGCGCAAAAATCGGGCCCACGACGTTCAGGTCCAGACCGGGATTGAGATGCGCATAGTACTCCAGAACAGGTGCGTCAGCGACCAACGCATCGATCTGCCCCTCAACAAGCGCTTGTGCCGCAGTGTCGACGCGTTCGAAGACGCGAATGTCGTAACCGCGGACCTCCCCAAACTCTTGTGCGATACTGCCTTCGAAGACGCCGACACGCTTGCCCGGCAAATCGTCCGGTCCGTTAATGGTTTCCGTGATCGCGAGCGTGGTCATTACCGAGGTCACGGAGGAAGTGATATAGGCCACAACCCCGAGGCCGACGATCAGCCAAAGCGCCTGACCGATCTTGCCGATCCACCCAAAGAGGTTTTTTCGGGACGGCATCCTGCCCGATACCGCAATCTGCATGACTGTGTAAAAGCTGTTGGCGATCCCATCCGTCCAGCGGGGATGAAAATCCTTGTCGAACCGACGGTCGAAAATTGTGAATCCAATCGTTGCCAGAAGGATGACAAAGGCGAGCCACCCATAGGCCTTGATATGTCCTGCATCGGCGAGGCCGTTATAGACCGCGCGAAAGCCCGTCGCGCCTTCCCCGGTGACCATGATCCGCAAACCCGCATCGAACCAGGGTTGCGTGAAGTCCATCCGTTGATGACGCTCTTCGCTGATCGTCAGGTTTGTCACCGCAACGTCGATTTCGCCATTTTCGACTGCGCTGGTCAGCGCGCGGATCGTGTCGAAAGTGATGAATTCACTCTCAAAACCAAGACCCTCAGCCAGCAGGTTCCACAAATCAATCGAAAGACCCTCAGGGGTGCCGTCGTCACCAAACATCACGAATGGCGGGCTCTCGTACAACCCGACGGAAACCGTTTCACCCGCCGTTTGCGCGACAACAGATCGGGGCACGACGAACGTCGCCGCGATGGAGGTACACACCCAAAACAGGAAAAATACGGGGAGATGAGTTCGGCAGTACTTGCTGGTGAATTTCATTGCTATAACCTCGGTTTTTATCGAACAGTCAGGGCAGGGTGCTTTGCAATCGGTGGGCTGAAGCGACTATTTTAACCATGACCCGTGAAATCCGCAAACACGCCTCTGGAGAAATTTGTGACGTGAAAAACCGGAAAAAATAACGCCCGTGCTTCCTCGCGATACCGGCGGATCATCTGCATGGCGCTATCGGACATACAGGGCAAAGCGAAGCTGTACCGCGCCGCAAGACGACCCACGAACACCTGAATGCGCCACACGCCGCTGGAATAGAGCTCACGAGCGCCAGTAAGCGCCGAAGCTGGGGTCGACTTACCGTCTGTCATTGGGTTTTTCCGCGTCCGCAATGGCTTGCGCCCGCGCCGTGCCCGCACCACAGGCTAGGCTTGCGTTCCGGGCACAAGCGGCACGGATGCGCTCCGCGTCTTGCATCGCCATCGCGTCTATGAGATCGCCCATGACCTGTTCAGGCGCGCTGATGCCCGTTCTGGAGAATCTGCGGCCACCACCGATGCAATTGTCACTGCATTATGCGCGGCCTAGGAATGTTCCGGCGCGGATAACGGCGTTTCAGGCCTGTATCCATGATTTGCTGGGCCGCCATCGCCAATTTGACAGGGTCTGACGTCCTGCACCAGACCCTTTCAAAACCATCGCCGGATCAGAAACCGCCGAATATTGACGCAAGTCCGATGATCGAGGCCAGCGCAATCAACGGTATCAGAACGGCCACCACGAATATGTCGAAGTAGGCCTCCTTGTGGGTCAGTTTGCAAATTCCCAACACGGTTATGACGGCGCCGTTATGCGGCAGGCAATCCAGCGACCCGGCAGCAACCGCCGCGATCCGGTGCATAGCCTCCAGGGACGTCCCGGTTTGTTGAGCCAGCGCAACAAAGGTCGGCCCCAAGGCATCAAGTGCAATGCTCATACCCCCGGACGCCGACCCGGTAATGGCCGACAACGCCGAGACAGACACCGCAACCGAAATCAACGGATTGCCGTCGCTGAGTCCCAGCATGGCATCGGTGATCAAGGAAAACGCGGGCAAGGCCGCAATGATCCCACCGAAACCGACAAGGCAGGCCGTGTTGAAGATCGGCAGAACAGAGGCATCCGCACCCTGATTAAGCGTCTGTTTTACATCTGCAAGCCGCCGCCAGTTCGTCACCAGCAGGAACAGAATGGACGCCAAAAGCGCCACGATGATCGACCAGACGCCGCGCACCGCATCAATCGACGTTTCGCCGAATTGCGGCAGCGACAGAAAGTCCGTGTTCATTTGCGGAACGACCAACTGGATGAAAAGGAAGTTGACCGCGATCACCAGAATGACGGGTGCAATCGACAGCGCGAACGAAGGCGCGTCCCGAAGTGCCATTGCGGGTGCCGCATCCAACTCGTTCAGATCAAACCCATCGTTCTGGGACTGTTCACGCATTTGCGTTGTGATCTCGGGCACCGTGTCTTCGTGCTGGCCATAGCCTTCGCCGCGTGCCTCCGCTTGGGCGGATCGCCGATTCAGCCAGATCATGCCCAATCCGAGCATGATGGCACTGGCGATCAGACCCAGGCCAGGTGCTGCAAAGGCAGTTGTCCCGAAAAACGGCATCGGGATCGCGTTGGGAATGGCCGGACTACCCGGCATGGAGGACATGGTGAAGGCGAAAGCGCCAAGCGCCAGGGCCCCGGGGATCAACCGTTTGGGGATGTTTGCATCGCGAAACAAGGCCACTGCGATCGGATAAATCGCAAAGGCCACCACAAAGAGCGACACACCCCCATAGGTCAGCAATGCGCAACACAGCACTACAGCAAGCACCGCCCGTTGTGCACCCAGCTTGCCGATCACCCAATCCGCGATGGACCGCGCCGCGCCGCTGTCATCCATCAGCTTGCCGAAAATCGCCCCGAAAAAGAACAGCGGAAAGAAGGCGATCACGAAATCACCGGCGTTCACCATGAAAATCTGCGTATAGCTGCCGAGCAAGGGCAACGTACCGCTCAGGCCTGCCGCAAGAAGCGCCATCAGAGGCGCCAGGATCAGCAATGTCACACCGCGGAACGCGAAGAACATCAGCAGACCAAGGGCAAGTAAGATCGGGAGCAGTTCAATCATTTTTGCGGATCCCTCTCGCTGCCATTGCTCATATGCGCGGGTTTCAGGCTTTCCTCAAAGATCTCGCGGGGCAACCACGACGATTTCGACCCGACCTTCGGATAGGCATTCTCGATCCAGTTTTCCGCCGTATCGCGCCCGATCCGGAACAGATAATCGAGAAAATCCTTTTCTGCGTTCATCTTGCTCGAGACGCTGAGCGCGCACATCTCGTCCTGCGCCTCAATCCGGTGCAGGCGCGCATCGCGGTAGGCAGAGCGCTCCAGCTTCTCGTGATTGATCAGTTCCCAAAGAAAGCCGAGGCTGCGGAGTTCCTTGGTCAGGCTTGCGTTGAAGGTTATCTCGTTCAAGCGGTTCATGATTTCGTAGGGCGTTTTCGGGATATCCGGCCGCTCCAATGGGTTGATCTGCACGATCACGATGTCTCGGACATCGGTTTCATCCACCAACGGGAACAGGGGCGGATTACCGACGTACCCTCCGTCCCAATAGGCCTCTCCGTCAATTTCCACCGCTTTGTAAAGCTGCGGCAGGCATGCCGATGCCATCACAGCTTCCACGGAAATGTCGGGCTGGCGAAAGATCTTTGGACGGCCAGTGCGTACATTCGTCGCCGAAAGGAACACTTTGGGACCGTCGCCTGCGTTGATTTTCTCGAAGTCAAAGCACTCGCGCACCAGATCCTCCAGCGGATTGATGTTGAGCGGGTTGAACTGATAAGGCGATGCGACCTGCTGGACGAATTGCGACATCATGAAGCCCGGAGTTGTTTCGAGGCTCCAGTTGCCGCTGAGCTGGTCCCACCAGTTGCGTTTGAATGGGCTTGTCTTTGCCATCTCGGCAACGCGTTCCCAATAGGTCCGCAGCAATTCCCGCGCACGTTCCGGTCCGCCTTCGCTCAGTCCCTGCGCCAGTGCCACCGCGTTCATGGCGCCGGCGCTGGTGCCGCTGATCCCAGCGATTTCAAGATCATCAAGTTCGAGCAGCCGATCCAGGACACCCCACGTAAAGGCGCCGTGCGATCCACCGCCCTGCAAGGCAATGTCGATCTGTTTCATATCCGAGTCCCACTCCAATTGGCTTGTGTCACCTATACCCAAATTGCTGCGTTGCAGCAAGAAGTGTTACGCACTGGCGTATTCCGCCCGAACAGTAAGTCTGACAAAATCTTGCCGCCTCGTCTCGTGGGCTGAACCGGCCTTGCCGCGCGTCCCCGATCTGCCGCTTGTCCCGATCCGGTTGGATGCGTATCAGCCCCTTGGAACCGTCTTTTCGCCGATATCCCAGAAGATACCGGCCATCACCCGGAGGCCATCCCTGCACACAGGTTTCAGGACATGTTCGTTTGGCGCATGTTGCGAACAGCCCCGATAGGAATGCGGCACCCAGATCGTCGGGAGTTCGAGAATATCGGTAAAGCTGTCATTGGGGAGAGATCCGGCCAGATTGGGCAGCACATGCAATTCCCCCGCAGTTTCGCGGATCGAAGCGCCGACAAACTGCGCCCACGGGTGTGTGGGATCAAGCCGCGTGGCGCTGAAAAACCCACGGTCATGGAGCTCAATCTTGACCTTATCAAATCCATGCGCATCGAGGTGACGGCGCAGTCCGGGCACAACCTCGGCAGGATCGGTGCCGACGACGAAGCGCAGTTGGCAGGTGGCCCGCGCCCATCCGGAAATCGCGTTCACCGGGGCATCCGGCACGCCTGAGACCATGGCCAGAACGGCAAAGCTGTTCCAGCCAAACACACGCTCGGCGGGGGTGAGGCTTTCCTCGCCCCAGTCCGCAACCACTGCAGGCCCGTCGCCGCCCGCCACGGGCAGATCGCGCAGCGCAGCACGGACGGTGTCGGTCAGGCTGTCGGGGCGCCATTCCGGCACCAGGATCTGTCCGCGGGCATCGGTGATGCAGGCCAGCGTATGGGCCAGTATCATCGCCGGATCCGCCAGCAAACCACCCCAGTTACCGGAGTGATGCGCGCCTTCATGCGTCTCGACCAAGAGATCAAACGTGATGCCGCCGCGCGAGCCCATGAACATTGTCGGCACGTCCGGTTGCAGGCGCGGTCCGTCGGAGGCGATCAAGACGTCCGCTGTCAGCCGGGCCTTGTGGGTGCGAAAAATCTCCGGCAAGCCGACGGAGCCAACCTCTTCGCTCATCTCCAGCACGATCCGCGTGTTGAAACCAAGGTGGCCGCGCGTGGCCAAGACGGCTTCGAGCGCCGCGATGTTGATCAGGTGCTGGCTCTTGTTGTCCGCTGTGCCGCGTCCATAAAGGCGGTCGCCATCCTCGGTGAGCTGCCATGGCCCCAAGCCGTCCTGCCACATGCTGTCTTGGCCCAACACGGTATCGCCATGCCCATAGGTCAGAATGGTGGGCAGGTCGTTGCCTTCGGTCCGTTCCCCAAGCAAGAGCGGTCCGCCCCTTGGGTCCGGGTTGTCGATGATCTCACAGGAAAACCCCATGGCCTCAAGCCGGGGCAGCATGGCCTCATCCAGATAGCGCCGCGATTCCGCGCGTGCCTCGGGTGCTCGTTTCTGGCTTTCGCTGCGATAGGTCACGAGATTGGCAAGGTCGGTTTGGAAGCGACCCGTCTCGAAATAGTCGGTTGCCTTGGCAATGGCGGTGTCGCGGGTCATGGGGCCTCCTCCAGCGCAGCGTCACCCCAGGGCGACATGATTTCAGTGCACCCGGTATTGACGTTGCCGTCACGCATCACCCCGGCGGGGCAGGCAAAGGCATATGGCATCACCGTGCGCCGGGTGGTCTGAACCGGCATGACGGACGCAAGCGCCGTCAGTACATCCTTTGGCAAAGTTTCATCCGCCACCGCCCCGCCGCCGCCAGAGACGTCAATGCGCGGCGCATGGAACGCGGCCTCGATGTCCATGGTGCGGTCGGTCATGAATGACGCCAGCTGAGACACAGCCGAGACGATCTTGCGTCCGCCGGAGGCCCCAAGCGCAAAGCTGCGCGTGCCCTGGTGCCCCAGAACGGGACAGACATTCATCAGGCAGGCCTTGTTCGGGGCAAGGGAATTCGGTTTGCCCTGTACCGGGTCAAACCACATGATCCCGTTGTTCATCAGCAGACCCGTCGCGGGCGAAACAACGCGGCTGCCGAAGGCGGACAGCAGCGTCTGGGTGTGCGCAACCATATTGCCCGCACGATCCACCACGGAGAAATGCGTGGTGCAGCCCGGCGCTTCCGGCACCTCACCGGTATCGCCCATCTTGCCCAGCCGCTCGGCATAGGCGTGACTCAGAGCGCGGGCATAGGCCGGGTAGGCCTGGACCGGGGTGGACATGTCCGCCTCCGAAAGTTGCTCCATCACGCGGGCAAAGGTCGGCCCGGCGGTCAGACCGGGCATGACGTGGAACAGGGCATCGCGGTATGGGACGGGCCGAGCCGCGCCCATCCACGCACGATACCCCGCGAGGTCATCTGCCGACAGGCTGCCGCCCTTGGCCTGCACATCGCCCGCGAGGGTTTGCGCGATGTCGCCCTCGTAAAAGGCGCGCGCCCCACCTTTTGCCAGCACCTCCAACATGTCGGCCATGGCCCTTTGATCAAGCCGGTTGTCCGGGATCGCCGTCCAGCCGGACCCTTTGGGCCAGATCCCATCCTCCAGAAACAGCGCCGCAGCATCCGGGTCTTTGGCGAGGCTGCGCGCCACCGACGCGATCAGCAAAGCCGCATACCAATCGACCAGCATGCCTGTCCGGGCATGGCTTATGGCCGGGGCCAGCAGATCGGCCCAAGGCATGCGGCCCCAGCGGGCGTGGGCCTGTCCGATCCCATCCACCGTGCCGGGCACCGCGATGGCACGAGCTCCTTCGATGTTGCGGTCTTCGACGACCCGTTCCCATGGGAACAGATCATCGGCCTTGCCTGCGCCGGACAGGGGGTAATCCCCTACGTTCAGGTTCTTTGGCGAGCGCATACCGAAGTTGATCGCCACGGCCTGACCGGTATCGGCGCGCCAATGGACTGCGGCACCGCCGCCTGCGGGGCCGCTCATCCACGGCTCCAACACACCAATGGCAAAGGAGGTCGCAACAGCGGCGTCCACCGCATCACCGCCGGCGCGCAATACCTCCGCCCCCGCTTCGGCGGCTTGCCGGTGTTGCGCCGCCACCACGCCCCCTTGCGTTTCGATCACATGTTTGCGGATTTCTTGGGTTTTGGACAAAGCGCTCATGGGCACCCTTTTCAATTATCGGGCGGTCTGGGTCGTGCAGATGGTATTCCACGCGGCCCGCGTCGATGTCCAGTGGTCGCGAGACGGCTTCAGCGCGTTGTCACTGCCTTGACGGTGTTGCCACTACCGAAACGCCTTGAGACCGAGGCATCAGGGTTTCTTATTTCACAGTCCGTGCATGTGACACCATCCCGTGAAACGATTGTCATGCCAAAACGCCAAAATGAGCAGGCAGAACGCGAACACACACCCGATGATAAGCCTTGATGAACCGGGCAAAACTGTGAGAGTCGGCAAAGCATGACTCCTTTCATCTTTAAAGCTGAGGAAACCCAAGCGTGGCTCAGAAAGACGCAATTCTTGTTGTAAACGCTGGCTCATCGAGCCTGAAGTTTCAGATTTTCGAAATCAACGGGTCGTCTTTGTCGCGTCTGCAACGCGGGCAAATCGACGGGATCGGGGTGTGTCCCGTCCTTTCGGTGAAGGATGGTGACGGCGAGGCGCTGTCTGACCAGACATGGGCGCCGCACGAAATGCCGGATTTGCCAAGTGCAATTTCGAAAATGTCGGATTGGATCCGCCACATTCACGGCATCCGCTTGCGCGCGGTCGGGCATCGTGTGGTGCATGGCGGTCCTGACCACGCCGCGCCGCTTCGGATCACCGCCGATGCGCTTGAAATGCTGGCGTCGTATCAGGATCTTGCTCCGCTGCATCAGCCGAACAATCTGGCGCCCATCCGGCTTGCGATGCAGGTTGCCCCACACCTGCCTCAGATTGCGTGTTTCGACACGGCATTTCATCGCAGCCATCCGGCCCATGCAGATTGTTACGCGCTTCCGGACCGGTTTTACCAAGAGGGAATTCGTCGCTACGGCTTTCATGGGCTGTCTTATGAGTACATCGCCCAGACCCTCCCCGAAGTCGCACCGGAGCTTTGTTCCGGCCGGGTCATCGTCGCGCATCTGGGAAGCGGGGCGTCGATGTGCGCGCTGCGGGCCGGGCAGAGCATCGAAAGCACCATGGGGTTCACCGCGCTTGACGGGCTGCCTATGAGTACACGATCCGGACAGCTCGACCCCGGTGTGGTGCTGTACATGATCAGTCATATGGGCATGAGTGCCGCGCAAGTGACGGAGTTGATCTATCACAATGCAGGCCTGAAAGGCTTGTCGGGTGTTTCGGGCGATATGCGCGAACTCCTCGCCAGTAACGCCCCACGGGCGCAGTTTGCGATCGACCATTTTGTCCACAGATGTGGGTTGAACATTGGCATGTTGGCTGCGGCCTTGGACGGGCTGGATGGTTTTGTCTTTACTGCGGGCATCGGCGAGAACTCCCCTGAAGTCAGAGCCCGCGTGGCCAAACGGTTGCAATGGCTGGGCGCAACGCTTGATCCGGTTGCAAATGCCCAAGGCGCTCTCAAGATCTCGACCCCTGACAGCAGAATTGGCATATATGTCGTTCCGACCGACGAAGAATTGGTGATTGCCAAGGAGACTCTGGCGATTTTGATCGCAGATGGGTTTGTTCAGAAGGCCCAAATCTGACGTCAGTGGGGCGGTGCCTCATTCGACCGAAGCTACAGGACAACCGACAGGCGCTTGGAATGCATGCGATCCATCGGGGCGCGCGCCAGCGTTTCCGGCATTGTGGACCCCGGTCTCAATGCTGAATAGATGATCGGTGTCTGAAGTCTGCCCACCAATTCACGATGTAACGATGTGCGCTTGATTGCCTGTGAGCTCGGTGCTTGCATCGTTACGGCGCAACATCACTTTTTCAGAGCCAGTTCGAGAAGCCGCGCCATGTGAATGGGTTTGCGCATGGTCAGGTCCGCGACCTGATGGCGGCAGGATGTGCCATCTGCGACGATCAACGTGTCCTTGTCCGTTTTCCGGATCGCGGGTGCCAGATCAAGCTCTGCCATGGCGCGGGATATGTCGTGCGTTTCGGAACCATACCCGAATGCACCGGCCATGCCACAGCAGCTTGTTTCAACAATCTCCACTTCTGTGTCCGGCAGGAGCGACAGGGTTTTTTTGATGCTGGACATCACGCCCATGGCCTTTTGATGGCAATGCCCATGCAGCAGAACCTTGGGGGCAGGGGAGGTGAGCGGCAGTTGAAAGTCCGAGTTGCTGGCCTGATCCGCGATGTATTCTTCCAGCATGCGCGCCTTGGCGGCAAGCTGTGCGGTGTCTTCGCCGGGCAACAGTGCCGGTATCTCATCACGCAAGGTCAGCAGGCAACTGGGTTCCAGCCCGATGATCAGGGGAATCGCGTTTGGAACTGAAGGCGTGAACGGTCACTCTTGCCTGTGAGGGCGAGATGGATTCTGAAGTGGGG
>NZ_JAIMIA010000071.1 GCF_019966495.1 Tateyamaria pelophila
CCCCACTTCAGAATCCATCTCGCCCTCACAGGCAAGAGTGACCGTTCACGCCTTCAGTTCCAAACGCGATTCCCCTGCATTGCGAGTTGGGCTAACTCCAAGCCAGAAGCACAAGCTGACCTTAATGCAAACGTAGCCGCTGGCCTATCTACAGAGGAAGTTGCTGAGGGTTTTGCACTCCATACACGACCACTAATTTGGAGGGTCATGCTAAGGATGTTATTCGGGGATGATAACTCTCCTGTCGCGTCTGAGGATTGGAGGGCCGAGCATGACGTATTCACTCGGTGGTTTGCTTGTTGCGTTCACAGGCCACTGGATCGTATCCGATGGGCACCAATTATCCGTGGATCGCATGGCATTGGCAAAGGTACGTTTCAGCACATGGCAAAAGCCCTTATGGGTTCGGGTAGTGTGAGTGTCGTAAATGACCTTGAAGGAATTACTGGTCAATTTGCTGGTGAGAAGGCTCTGACAAGATTGCTGGTCGTCGATGAGTGTTGGTCAAAGTCAGGTAAGGCAATGGAGAGATTTAAACCCATTGTTTCCGAGGACCATGTAACCGTTGAGCGCAAGGGTGAGCAGTCATTTTCCACACGAGCAACTCATAACACTATCGTCTTTTCCAATCACCATATGCCATTCAAATCAGCTGAGACTGAACGCCGCTGGTGGGTGCCGTGTTACCGGAATTATGATCAAGGTGAGGAGGCATCAAAACAGACTAATCAGGCTTTTCACGCAGAAGGGAATAGGTTGGTTCGCGAGGCAATGCCATTGGGAAAAAATGGGGATCAGAGGCAGATTAGGGACTTGCTGTGCTGGTTGAAAGTCATTGCTGATATGACGCCTCCTGCTTGGTTTGGTACTGCACCAGCTTCCGAAGGCTTCATGGACTTGGTTGATTTGGATACGGCAGATGCACAAGATGAGCTAAAAGCGTGGCTAAGCGGTTTGGACATGAATGAGGCTCTGTCCTTGGCTCAGGTGGTGGGTGCATCCTCAGTCCCTCAGTCTGTGTTAATAGGCATCATGACCAAAGAGTTCAATTTCAGGTCAGCCCAGATGAAGGGGCGGAAGGTCTGGACTAAGGCACCTGTGGGGACAGGGCCTACTCGCTTAGTAGAATACAAATCTCCGTAATTCCCACTATAGGGCTGCTGGCTTTGCTGTTGGTGGCCCTTCTCACTTGGATAGTTAGGTAAATCGGTATGAGGCGTATGACCCTTGTATGAGTTTATGTATGACCCTACAAAATGCCTTACACACTTATTTATATGGCTCAAACCGCTCTGTGTGACCCGTATGACCCTACAACCATTCTATTATATACTGCCAACCTAGGAATTACACACAAGCACTACTCACCAAGTAGTTGTGACTGCGCCACACAAGTGGTCCTGCTCTACAGGCATTAAAACACCAGACTGCCCAACCGTTCTCCGAGTGCAACTGAATAATCCAACTACGCTGTAGGTGTCCCATGTGGGGGGGCATTCCCATGGTGCTAGATCGCGCTCTGAGTGCGCTAGAAGGCCGTTTTAGGGCGTGACTCTGATTTTGGTAGGGGTAGTAGCCTAATGGCCTAGTGTTATGCACCTAACGCAAGATCCTTGCAAAATGAGGAGAATTTTATTGTGTGTTTGAGCCGAGCATCCTAGCTTCCCATTATGTCCCTTTCAGATATCACCTACGAGAACGTGCTCGCAGCAATCAAAGAACATGAGGAAATCGGCTCAGAGGCATTCCTAGCCAAGTATGGTTTTGGGAAATCAAAGACCTACCTGTTGGAACATGATGGTTCTCTTTATGACTCTAAGGCGATTGTTGGTGTAGCGCATTCCTTTGCGAAACCGGAGCTTGGTCCTCTTGATAGAGCCAAATTCAGTGGTGGAAAGTCTGCGGCGACTAGGGTCTTGGAAGCCCTTGGTTTCAGAATTGTGGAAAAAGGCAAGCAGTCAAATCAGAATCCAAACTGGACAAGAGACGAACTTATTCTATCCGTTGAGTTCTACAAAAAGTATACACCCTCAATACCCGGAAAGACTGACAATCGCCTGATCGCACTTTCAGATGAGATACGTGCTGTCGCTGAGAGCCTTGGCTTGCATGGGGATGAAACCTTTCGCAACCCCAATGGGGTTTACATGAAGCTAATGGAGCTTCGGAAGTATGACCCAGAATATAAGGGTAAGGGGCTTGGTCGAAAGCCTCGAGCCATCGAACAAGAGGTTTGGAACCTATCAGACAGCGAAATCGTTACTGCTGCCAAATTAATACGTGCTGCTCTTCTGGAAATTGAGCATGAAGACACTGCAAAAACCATCGTAGCTGAGGCGTGGGAGCCGGAAATTGTAGATGCCGCAGAAGGTGCTTTGGTAACTAGGCTACACAGATACCGTGAACGCTCTCGCAAGATTACCAACGAAAAGAAAAAGCAATTCATGAAAAGGCATGGAAGGTTGTATTGTGAGGCTTGTAGCTTCGACTTTGTTGAGACTTATGGGGCACGCGGCTCCGGATTTATTGAGTGTCACCACACAGTGCCTGTTTCAACAATGGAACCCGGTCGAAAGACCAAGCTTTCAGAACTCGCTTTGGTTTGTGCAAACTGCCACCGAATGATCCACTCAAAGCGACCGTGGCTAGAAATTGAACAGCTTAAATCGCTGTTGAAATCATAATGGCTAAATCCTTTTTCGACACCATTTCTGTGTCTTTTTGCGACGTCATTCATTTGCATAGCATCGACATCCCGAAGGTCAGCTATCCCAGTTTTGCGCCAAGTTCTGTGGGTCCGCTTCGGGCTGACAGTCGTCATCTGACGTTTTCACTCGCATTACTTTCTTCATAACCTCATGCCCGCATTCACACAGGTATCTTGCGTCAGGTGCAGAACACTAGAGGGGTCGAAAAAAAGGGCTTCTGTTGCTTCTCGATTGGGGTTGATGGCTTGTGGTGTGTAAAATATCAGTGATATCAATCCGAGATAACAGCTTTACTTTGGACTTTCTGCCGTCAACGTTGGCAGCATTAACTGGTCGGTGTTATATTGGAGGATGTCGGCTGAGCCAATAAAACTTTGGGAGTATGGTGAGATTACATACAGTTCCGACAGCGACGATATACAGGACGACCCATTTTGCATCCGGGTAGTTTTTCGCTCTCAACAGCTCGGCCAAATCTTCTCGGCTGTTCTCCGTGTAGATGTCATTGATGCCTCAATCTATTCGTTACGTGAGAGGAAGCCTGTGGCGGGCGTAGCTTTTGACGTTTTTAGTTCAAAATTAAAAGATGGCTTAAGTATTGGAAATTTTACAATCGCAAAAACTTCCTCCGACGTAGACGCCCCCAGTTCATATCCACCAGTTGCGCGCGCGCGCGATTTTCTGGGGGAAATATTGACACATTCAAAAGATCGAAAGACAGTTTTTGATATAAACTCAGGTTTGTATTCGGAGAAGGAAAGTCGAGTGCGAACAACATTAGAGATAGAGTCTCAGATTAGTGATGAGCAATATCGCATTATCAAATCAGGACATGAAAGGGAAAAAGTCATCGCTGAAGCGACTGGAACTGAACCTCCGAAAATGCCCAGTAAGGAAACGTTAATTGAAGAAGCCGTTTGGTTATTCTTTTCACCCGCATGGCCTCGGAACATTAAAGAACCAGAGTGGGACGAGCAGCAAAAACCTCAACGAAGGATGCTTAAATGGGAAGCTGAACATAAGCGGTATGAGCAAAATTACTTGCGTAAAAAGAGAAGAGATTTCCTCCTAGAAAATTTCAAGTTATGGGCTTGGATTGTTATTTTGATAGCCACGTTTATAGGCCTCATGGGTCATTTTTTTCCGGATTTAGAGCTATAAAACCAGAAACCTATGACAAGCAGAAAAGCTAACCTTGGTGCACTCCACATTTAACGGTGGAAGCAGTCCGAAAGGGTCGTTACGGATCCCTTTAATTGCCGTGGGTGTCTTCATCAGATAAAAAAATATAGTCAGCATCGAACTTGGCTACTGTAGAAGCGGCAGATCCATCGTCATCTCGAAAAACCCAGCCGAATAACGGGATCCAAGCCAACGCTCTGTATACGAAGGCGTCAATTAGATGGTCGCGAAATGCTGGAGCTTTACTGTATCTTCGCTTGGCCCGCTTATACTCCTCCATTCGCTCGGGATACTCTGCGATAAGTTGTTGGCGTCGTGCATGTAGGGCGTCTTCACGACGCTTTTCAATAGTTGCATTATGGGCCACTGCAACTTCACGCTCTCGTTTTTTTCGTTGCTCCCGTTCCCGATAATAACTTTCTCTTTTCTTCTTTATTTCTGAAATCCGGATCGTTTCAGCCCGTTTTTGCGCTTCTAGGAAAGTAGTTGCCTCTTCGATTGCATCATCAGTTGGATTTTCCAGAAGAAGCGAGTTAATCGTGGATTGGTCTTTGTTTTTCCAGCAGGAAATATAGCTAATAGCTTCGGAATTTGTTACCGATGGTTCAGGAAAAAACCTGATTGCATGTGACTTGACTTCGGAACCGGACAAGTAGTCTCTGGCGTCTCCCTTTGTCGCAAACGTTGCAACTTGGACCCCACTAGATGTTAGGGATACGACGGCAAATTTCCCCTTTGGATAGACCATTGGATTTTTCTCTGAGTGGCGATCGCGAATAGATAATTACAGTATAGGTGTTAAATGGCCATGGCCAGCGGATGATGCCTAGCGGTAGACTATGCTCAGGACCCAATAATTAATCGCCATTGGCCCGAAAGTAAATTCCAGCAGCAAGTCGCAAGGCGTAGGAACCACCAATGTCGGAGAAGGCAATAATAATGGGGATGACGATCTCTGAATCTGTCGACTTTGAGAGACTCACTCAGTGTTGTGCCTCTGCCGTTCGCTGTATCATTGGACACCTAATTTCCACTACCCCCTTAATTCCCACTGCGGGGGGGGTGCTGGTGGTTTAGATGCGCAATTTTGCGTGTGTAAGCTGGTTAGGCCATACCCTATCCCAGTACCTGAAGAAGGCCACTAATATCGCTGTTATTCTTACTCAAAAGCGAAGGCAGTGTAGACACGTTCTGTGGTGGCGTAATGGCCTAGAGGGGTAGAAATCGGACTTCTATGGCCTTGCGATTGGGGGCTGAGCACTTTCTTCTCACTGTTTCCGCATACCTCCAGTGATTCCGTAAATAGTTCCCTCAATGTGTCCGTTAGCGTATGCCTCAGCGGTCACATTAAAATAGTTAAGAAGAGGTGTCCGTAGGGGTGTCGAATCATCAACGGACAGTATATCTTGAGGACAGCACCTTAACGGACACCTCAGGAGACCATCATGACCCAGACAATCCTTTATGCCAGAGTATCGACATCAGACCAAACAATCTCACACCAAAAGACTCAAGCGGAAGCGGCGGGTTTCAAGATTGACCAAGTCGTCTCAGATGATGGCGTATCTGGAGTCAGCACCAAGCTATCAGAACGGCCTGAAGGTAAGAGGCTCTTTGATCTTCTAAGGTCAGGTGACACGCTTGTTGTAAGGTGGGTAGATCGACTTGGACGGAACTATCAGGATGTGACAGATACAATTCGGCTTATGATGCGCAAAGGGATTATCATCCGAACCGTAATCAACAACATGACATTCGATGGCGCGACAACCGACCCTATGCAGGAAGCTGTAAGAGACGCACTGATAGCATTTATGGCTGCAACTGCCCAAGCCCAAGCAGAGGCAACTAAAGAAGCTCAGAAGGCTGGTATATCTGCTGCCAAAGGGGATGAGCGAAAGTATCTTGGAAGGAAGCCCAGCTACAGTCAGGAAACCTTATCACTCGTCACTGATTTGTTGTCCCAAGGCTCAGGCACATCTGAGATTGCAAGGTTAGCAGGTCTGTCACGTCAGGCTGTACTGCGGATCAAAGCAGACCCGGTAGCGGCTCAGGAGGCATTGTCTAGGTGGTTGAATTAAGTTGAAGCTATGATTGGCCCTCAGCATACATGACCAATATCGCCAAGGCTAAGGCGAGAGGTGCCTACAAAGGCAGACTTAAGACTGTTGACGATGCCAGGCCAAGGCTGCAATCTTCGAGTGCATCGAGGTCTTCTACAACCGCCAGCGACGCAACTCCGGGGTCGGATATCAAACGCCTCAACAGGCCTTCAACAATATGACTTGGAAAATGGCCGCCTAGGGTCAATAACTAAACTGTCCGGTTCTAGGGACGAAGTTCAAATCTGGCTCAACGCTCACAAGCATAGACTCTAACTTTCGCCGGATATCTTCGGGAATATCTTCGGAAATCTCAAGACTATCAAAATATTGTACTGGGCAGCCATCACGCAATATCGATGCATATGGCACCGCTGCTGTTATGTTGTTGCAGCGAGTATCGAATAATGGCGTAACATCAGCATTATCAATCGATATGAAAAGACTGACATTAGGCCTATTTTTTATTTTTCGCCCGAGAACATCCCCGTAAATCTGCATATGAGAAACCCCGAGTTGTGGCTGTGAGTTCACTTCACAAATCCAGAAGTTTCCGTCACGCCATGATTGTGACGCGTCTATAGCTAAAATGTCGATGCCAGTTATATTGAGTCGCATGATATTACTAATTTTCTCACAAAGCACGCGATTATCAGGGTGAAACTCGCTGATAAAATCCAGAGAATGTCCGCCACGACTTACACTGGATATTGAGGTAAGATAAATGCTTTCACCTTTTTTGGGGACAGAACTCATCCCCACAGATTGCTTAGTAAGTGTTCGAACGACATCATCGTCAATCTTAAGAGCCATCATCGAGGAGTTCGGATTCAGCCTCAAAGGTTCATTGTTAAACCCATCTAGTAATTCTTTGACAGTTGACTGACCATCTCCAAGCAATTGCGCTGCAACTCGTTTAACAACACGAACCACCTCGCCGTCAATTGTGTTTATTCGATACACATCACCGGGGACATGCTGTTCAATAAGAATAGATCCATATGAAGACTCCGAGAGTTCAGAAAAGCACTCCTTCAGTTCATCTTCATCAATAATGTTTGCAAACACTCCCCGACCTTGTTCTTCGGATTCAGGCTTGAGAACGACCGGGTACCCAACTCTTTCGGCAAATCGCACTGCATCTTCAGCAGCACGCACACGCGCCTGTTGCGCAACAGGAAAACCCGACATCTTCAATAAGCGGTTAGTGTCTAATTTGCTCTTTGCTAGGGAAACACCAATCGAACTTTCCTGATCTGTAATCGAGCCGCTGAAGATACTTGAGCCACTTCCGTATCCAAAGATAATGTATCTTTGATTGAATACCTTGAATGGAATTTTGCGTTCCGCTGCAGCCGCGATAAAGTTGCCTGCGTTCGTACCTGCTGAAAGAAAACCGCGCGCCTGTTTCTTCAGGTCTTCTTCAAATTCGATGATATTCTCATACTTCAAACCTTTCCGGAGCTTCGATAGGAGGAGCTGAACAGCATTGATATTAAATACACTCATGGCTGGGGATAAGGTCGGAAGAGCAAAGCACAACGAGTCACCATCCTCAAATACCTTGATAGGCGTAAACCTTTGGTCCCCACAGTGGTGGTTTAAGATATCAATGACCGTAACATAGAGTGCTGAGGCTGCGTTTAAATTTACTACCAAGCCGTCAGTTGAGAACCTGTTGCCATCTTGAAAGACAGGTAAGCTTTCTTGCAGTTTTTTTAATGTTTTAGAGATGGTGTCTGATTCTGATGAAGCATTACTAAAACGCATAACAAGCGAAGACTGAATCGCGCCATAAGCGTAGCCATTAATCTTCTGTATTTCGATCTTCATCAATCTCGCTCCTCAGAGACATTTGTTGCGTTAAGTGATTTTCAGATGCCTGTATAGTCTGGCGTTCTATCTGTCACGTCCCCGAAGCTGGTTTGGGTTTTTCTTAAAAAACTCGGGTTTGATTTTGTGCCAATCTTTCAAGGCTTGCAAGGGCGTCCTGCTGCCAAGAACTGATTGTGGTAGCTGTTGGTTGTAGAGCCAGACGTAACGCACAAGGGTCTGCTCGAGGTCTTCGCCTGATTTTAAGTTGTGCCCTTGCAAAACATCCTCGATGCGTCCGTTGAACCGTTCGACCGTGCCATTAGTTTGCGGCGACTTTGGTGGGTTCAGCTGTGCTGACTTCAATTCTAAGAAACAGGCTGGTATGGGCGCTACAGCCATTGCGAAGGAACTGGGCATAGGTCGAGCTACAGTTTATAAGTCGTTACAAACACTCGAATGAGGGATGAATGCTCAATGGCGAATTGTGCGCGATGTAAGGAAAAGCTTGGCTTCCTAAGCACAGGAAATTATTGCGACAAGTGTACTGCTGAGAACGCTATCAAAGAGACCGAAGATGCTCAGAATGCTGTAGAACTTAACCGTTTGAAGAAAGAGGAACAGGAAAGGCGTTCCAAGGCTGAGGCTTTAGAGAGAACTAACAGGATTAACGCCATTCTTCTCACAACAGAGACAGCACCTAACCTCAATATCACCAAGCGGATTGAGATCGTCACGGCTGAATGCGCTTTTGGCATGAATATATTCAAAGACCTTTTTGCAGGTGTCAGGGATATTGTTGGTGGCAGGTCCAAGGCAGTTCAACAGACCATGCGTGATGCACGTCGAACAGCACTCTACGAGTTGAAAGCCGAGGCTCATCTTGTCGGAGCTAATGCTGTAGTGGGAGTCGATCTTGATTATGTTGATCTCGGTTCCTCAGGTAGCATGGTGATGTTGGTTGCATCTGGAACGGCTGTGATTATCGAAGACTGACAAGCCTTCACAACTAAAAATGTGGGACCCCAGAAATCACTGGCAAACGGATTCGCTTTGGTCTGGTAGGCTGAGTGCGCTACTAAATAAAAAAATGAAAACGTCTCGCTACTTCCGGGCTAGCCGTGAACTGTTGAGATATGCCCAAAAGTTGGTGACGAGCTTCATCAGGCGGCGTTTTGAAATTGCTTGATCCCGTCCTTGAACTCAACCCCCTGAATGACTTCGGGCAGGCGGTTTCCTGTTATGGCCCTTTGCCATGTCCGCAAGTCGCATAAATTAGGTGCGGAAGTCACCCCAGTCTTTACAGGCAAGAGCGGCCAATTGGTTTTCCAGCATATTTTTGGCTGGGTAGGCTGAACCATACGCTTGAGCTATGACACTACTCTGCTTTGTCTTGTGGGCAATAAGGTAGTCTCTTTCAGCAATAGGAACTCTAGCGGCATCAAGTCTGTCTTGCCACGTATGGCGAGCACTATGCGCTGTCACACCATCTCTCAAAATTCCAGCTTGCTTTCGTACCTTATTTGCCTCAGCAGATGCTCGGTCACGTCCAGAAGTAATATTTGCAAACTCAGGGAAAATTGGATCGTTAGGGTTGCTAGGCATTTCATAGCTCCTGAGGGCATCTAAAAGCGGCCCAACCAAAGGAATATTCGCTTGTATGCCCTCCTTATCAAGCCTCCTGATACCGTTATGTCTAAGGTACATTGTTGGGATGTTTTCGGTAAGATTTATATCGCGAGCCTCTAACCCGTATGCATCACTTATTCTGCAACCTGTGTATAATAAGAACAATATGAGCAGTCTGATATGATCCTCAGCCTCTTGGGCTGCTGCCTCGTACCTACTAAATTCGTCTGGGTTCAAAGGCCACTTCTTCTTCGATAGCTGTTCCTCACGCCTCTTGTTACGCAATTTGGCGAATGGATTACGCATGAGATGATTGCCAATATAAAGGCCTTGCCCCTTGTCAATGATATGAGAAAAAACCGCACTTGGGTAACGAAGATTACTATCACCAGTGGCTGAATTTAGGTGCTGTTCCCGCAAGAAGCGCCTAAAGCCTGTAGCCTCTTCAACTGTGATGCTTGTAACAAGGCGTTCAAAGCCTTTTGAAGTACGGCCACCCTCAATAAACGCAGCAAACTGTGAAAGCACACGCTTGGTGTTAGTCGTTTGAGATTGAATAGTTCGGGCGTTACCACCGATATTCTTTTCAGCATAGGCCTCAAGATAAGACAGCATTGCATCCTTTAAGGTCGGCGTTGTAGTGGTCGCTATAGTGCCTGAAACGATACCCTGAATAGCACCTTCTACTGTCGAAGCCTTGAGTTTCTTGTAGGGTGTCACATAGTCAGCTTCGCCCCATTTGCCGCTATTATAGTCTTTCTCTCGTTGAACTTCGTCAATTTGTTGTTCGGCAGCTATATCGTAATAGGTGTCTCTGATTTCAAAATACAATGTCTCTGCGTCCTTAAAGGCAGCATATTCTTCATCCGTGTACCCAGCCTTCAAGACTGGAGCCTGATCTGGATGGATACCCCAGTTACGTACTCGACTATCAGCAATGTTGCGAATGTCTTGAGGCGCTAAGTCTTTGCTACCTTCGAGAATCTTTGTCAGCGTCATCTTTGTGGCATTGAACTCTGCCAACAGCAGTGCGCACCTCTTGAGAGCGGTGGCCTCATCTTTGGTCTCTAGCGCAACCTTTACTTCACGTTTGCCCCACAGGCTACGAAGCTTCTCAGGCACTTGTTTGCGAAAGGAATAGAATCCAGTCGCCGACCGTTTCATACCGTTCTTCTGTCTGACCTGCCGCATATCATGTACCAATTTAGTACCATCATTCAGTACCAAATCAGCTAAAATGACACGGAAAGTCAATATAATAGGGGATTTTAGTGATAAATGGTGCCCCCACACGGACTCGAACCGCGGACCTACTGATTACAAATCAGTTGCTCTACCAGCTGAGCTATAGGGGCACTGCGCGGCTTCCTAATGCTTGAATCATCGACGCGCAAGGCCATTTTTACACAGAGCGTGGTGGTTTTATCCAACGAAATTCCTCTATATGTGGCCAAGATACAAAAACACCTGCGGAGCACACCTCAAATATGCAACTGGTACTTCATGCAGGCGCACATTTCACCGAAGAAGAGCGGCTTGTCCGTTGCTTGTTGCGTAACAAAGAGGACTTTTCGCGGCGTGGTGTCGCTGTTCCTGGACCAAGCAAGTATCGCACCATTCTGCGCGAAACACTCGCTGCAATGCAGGATCACACCCCTGCCCCGGATGCGCGGGATGTATTGCTCGACATGATCCTCGATGACGAATCCGCGGATCGGATGATTTTGTCGCACTTGTTCCTGTTTGGCGCACCGAGGGCCTGCGTTCGCGATGGATTGATCTACGAAGCCGCGCCGCACCGCATGGCGCAACTTGCCAGCCTGTTTCCAAACGACGAGATTGAACTGTTCCTGGCACTGCGCAACCCGGCCACCTTTTTGCCTGCTTTGTTCACAGCCGCACCGCAACAGGACATGAACGCCTTCCTGCGCGGTGCGAGTCCGTATGAAATCCGTTGGTCGGATACATTGCATGCCATCCGGGATGCTGCGCCGCAGATCACCGTGACCACGTGGTGTTTCGAGGACATGCCGCTTTTGTGGGCTCAGATCATACGCGAAATGGCAGGCCTTGAGCATGGAGAGAAAATCATCGGCGGATTCGACCTGTTGTCGGACATCATGTCGGCCGAAGGTATGCAACAATTTCGAGCCTACCTGAAAATTCATCCCACGATGACGGAAATCCAAAAGCGGCGTGTCATTTCGGAATTTCTGGGCCAATTCGTGATCGAGGACGCGATCGAAGAAGACCTGAATGCCCCTGGGTGGACCGACGAGATCATCGACACGATGACAGAGATCTACGACGAAGACATGGCCGAAGTCGCCCATATTCCGGGCGTGACGTTCATAACGCCGTGAGCATGGGTCGCGGCTGAGATCGCCTTGTTGTCGGTTGCCTTAGCGTCAAGCCCCGTCAATATCCGCATCAGCAGGTGCATCTGGGCCGAAAAAAGGCTGGCTTTTCGCAGACTCCGAAAGCGGCGACGACAGGGCAGCCTTCATTTACAGATTGATCATCACGGCTGAAATGAATGACATCGATCCACAAGAGTGGTGCGCTGACGGTCACTGACAACCACCAAACATGCCCGTCCCGCGCGCATCCGGCCTTCGACCGTGGCGTTGGACAACCTCAGTTTGTTTGTGCGTCAGCCTCAGTATCTGCACCTGCCAACGCCGTATTGAGTGCAGGCAGAAACCGGTTTTCATAATCGGACCCGACCAGCGGCCCGATAAATCGAAACAGCACCGTGCCGTCGCTGTCCAGAATGAACGTCTCTGGCGGGGCAGTTACGCCCCAGTCAATGGCCGACCGCCCCTCGGGATCAAAGGCGACCGCGACAAAGGGATTGCCGTCATCTTCCAGATACCCGGTTGCGGCATCTGCGGTGTCGCGAAAATTCACCCCGATGATCGGCATGCCGCCTGCGGCCATCTCAAGCAATCTGGGATGCTCGGCCCGGCACGGTGGACACCAGCTGGCCCAGAAATTCACCAGCGTTACCTCGCCCCGTGCCAGATCACCCTCCGTGACACCTGGAAAATCCGCCAGCGTCTGTTCGGTCAGCGCAGGTGCCGGCCCGCCCAGCCGGGTCGAGGGTAACTCGTTCGGATTGTCACGAAACATGCCGATGGCCGCAAAGGCAACAAAGCTTGCAAAGATCAACACTGGCACCAGCATCAGCGGCGGTATTCTAGCCATCCCGCTTGCTCCGCCGCTCGACGTCCTGCATCTCGGCCCGCACCCGGCGTCCACGCCACAGGCTCAGCGCCACGATGCCGACCAACAGCACCAGCGATGCCGCGTAGGCCGACAAAACCGCGTCCGCGTATTTCCCCAGATCAGGCATCCCGCGCCTCCGCGTGCAAATCGGTTGTACGCGTCTCCCGCGCAATCAGCGCGCGCGTCCGGCGCACCCGGATTTCGGTGCCGGTCCGATAGAGGACCAGGGCCAGAAACAAGAAGACAAATCCGGCGATACAGACCAGCAAGGGAAAGTAGAACACGTCCGCCACGTTCTCTTCCTTGTCGAGGCTCAGCGACGCGCCCTGATGCAACCCCTGATTCCAGAAGTTGACCGCATAGCGGCTCAACACCGCGAAAACCGTGCCCACAAGGCACAGGATCGCGGTCAGGTCCGCCGCACTGTCAGGGTCCTCGATGGCCTCCCACAAGGCGACATAGCCCAGGTAGAACAGAAACAGGATCAGGAACGACGTCAGCCGCGGATCCCACGCCCACCAGGTCCCCCACATCGGCTGGCCCCAGATCGCGCCGGTCACCAGCGCGATCAGCGTCATGACGATGCCCACAGGCGCCGCTGCCCGGGCCGCCAGCGCCGACACATGGTGACGCCGGATGATCCAGATCAACGACGCCACCAGCATCATGAACCACGCATTGATTGCCATCAACGCGGACGGCACATGCAGATAGATGATCTTGACGGTGGACCCTTGCCGGAAATCATCCGGGGTGAAGAAAAACCCCCAGACCAGCCCGACGACGAGACAAATCGCGGCCCCGCCCCACAGCCACGGCAATACCCGCTCGCTGAGGCGCAAGAACTTGACCGGATTGGCATATTCCCAAAGTGACATAATGCGTATCTAAGCGCTCAACGCGCCGTTCTCAATCCAAAATAATGTTATCGCAGGTTCACACGCAGCACAGCCGCCGCGGCAAAAGGCATCAGGGCCAGAACACAGCCCGTGATTCCCGCCAGCAGCAGCAGCGGCGTCCCGGTTTCAAGCCCCTCCGCGCCCCGCCGCGCGGCCTCTGCGCCAAAAATCAGGGTCGGGACATAAAGCGGCAGCACCAGCAAGGAGAGCAACAGACCGCCCCGCTTGATCCCCACCGTCAAAGCCGCGCCAAAGGCACCGATCATCGACAGCGCCGGTGTCCCCAGCGCGAGGCTGACCACCAGCGGCCCATAGCCCGCGACAGGCAGGTTCAGCAACACGCCCAGCACCGGTGCCACCAGCACCAGCGGCAGACCCGTCGTGATCCAGTGTGCCACCGCCTTGATCGCCACGACCCCTTCCAGCGGCAGAGGCGAGGTGGCCAGCAGATCCAGCGCCCCGTCTTCCCAATCCACCGCCAGCAGACGATCGAGGGACAACAGACAGGCCAGCAAGGCCCCCAGCCACAAGACCCCCGGCGCGATCCGCGCCAGCAAGGCCGCCGCAGGCCCCACGCTGAACGGGACGAGCACGACAACGATCAGGAAAAAGGCAAGGCCAAGGCCAAAGCCGCCCCCTGCCCGCAGCGCCAATTGCAAATCCCGAAGCAAAAGGGCTCTCATAAAAATGCCTCATCCGCGCCCTGTACATCCATGGCCAGCGCCCGGAACGGCGTCACATCCAGAACGTCGGCCTCAAGCCCAAGGTCGATATGGGTGGCAATCAGCGCCATGCCGCCCGCCGCGAGATGCGCGCGCACGGCCGTGGCAAACATCGCAACCGAGGCCGCATCCAGTGACACGGTCGGCTCATCCAGAACCCAGACCGGGCGCCCCGTCACCATCAACCGGGCCAGTCCCAAACGACGCTTTTGACCGGCTGACAAATGCCCCGCCCGGCGCGACGCCAGCGCACGCAAATCGAACGCGTCCAAAGCCGCATCAATCGAAGGACCGGCAAAGACGGATGCCCAAAATCCAAGGTTCTCCGTCACGCTCAGCGCCGCCTTCAACCCGTCCGCATGGGCGGCATAGGCAATGCGATCCTCAGCGCCGGAAATCTCGCCCGCCATCAGGGGCTGCAAGCCGGCCACCGTGCGCAACAGCGTCGTTTTGCCCGACCCGTTGGGCCCGCGCAGCACAAGGGCCGCCCCCGGCGACAGGGTGAAATTCACTCCCGCCAGAATCGCCAGGCCACCACGCGCCACCGTCAAATCCGTCACCGTCACATCCATGACCACAGACCTAACCCATTGGCATGGGACGAAACACCCATCTGCGTTCCAAAAATTCCTCGGGGGAATGCGCATCATCGGGGGCAGACAGCCCCCTCCCCGCTCTCACACCGGCAACATGGCCAGGGCAATGCGCCGCCCTTCGCTCAACAGCACATTATAGGTGCGCGCCGCAGGGGCGGAAGCCATGACGTCCACGGCAATCCCGGCCTCTTCCAACGTGTTACGCAACGGTGCCGGAATATGCGCGATCTCCGTGCCCGTGCCCATGAACAACACATCCACATGACCCGCCAGTTCCAGCAGGGGCGCGGTGTCATCATAACCCCCCCAGGCTTTCGTCCCGGTCGGGCCGGTCAGCGCCGCCCCCATGATGACCTCACCGCCAATGCGGAAAAAACCGGGGCCATAGCCCTCGACAGGCTTGGCATCTGTAAAAGTGATCTCATTTAGTCTCATATCTCAATACCTAATCCCAAAGCGGCAGCGCGGAAAGGGCAGAAAACGCAATCAGTACATAGGCCACCGCCCGATAGAAAGCCTCAAGGGACGGGCGAAAAATCGCAGCACCTATCATGTTGCCCGCAATATTTGGCAGCGCCAACACAACACCAATCCACAGCGCATCGATCAGCAGCCTACCATTTGCCGCATATATCCCGATCAGCAAGAGATCATAGAAAAACAGATACAGCAGGATCGTCGAGCGAATGACGGCCACGGGCAATGTGCTGGCAAGATAGAGGGTGATGATCGGCGGTCCCGGCACGCCCACAACCCCGCCCAGAAACCCGGCAAGCCCGCCGGTTGTCAAAACCAAAGGCGGCGTCAGCTTCCCCTTGAAGCGTACCCCCGAAATCAGACAAGCAAGCGTCGTCAGGGCAACAGCACACAGAACATAGCGAAAAACAAACGGATCGATCAGCAGCAAAAGCCAGACACCAACCGGCAAAACAACGGCGGTCGCGCCCAAAAGCCGCGCCAAATCAGGCCAATGCACCTGCTGGATCGCGCGCCGCAAAATCGGCAGCGGACCAGACAGATCAGCAACGGTCATGACCGTGATCCCGGCCACCGGACCCAAGGCCGCGACGGTGGCCGGCAACAGGATCAGCCCCGACCCAAATCCGGAAAAACCTCGCACAAGCCCGGCAACAAAAGAGACAATGCACAACCACCACAGCCCCGGCAACGCCAGGGCTGTGAGGAGGATGTCAGGCATCTATGTTGGCGTATTGATTGCCAGCGGTGTTGTCCGGCTTGTCCCAGTTCCGTTTTACACCGAGCCAAAGCAGAATGGTGGACGCCACGAAGACCGACGAATAGGTCCCGACGATCACGCCCCAGATCATCGCAAAGACAAAGCCCCGGATCACGTCACCGCCCAGCACATAGAGCGAAATCAGCGCCAGCAGGGTCGTGACAGAGGTCATGACGGTCCGGCTCAGCGTTTCGTTGATCGAGATGTTCAGAACTTCGGCCAGCGGTTTCTTCTTGTACTTGCGCAGGTTTTCCCGAACCCGGTCAAACACAACCACGGTGTCGTTCAAACTGTAGCCCACGATCGTCAGCAAGGCCGCGATAATGGCCAGATCGAACTTGATCTGAAGCTCGGAAAAGATACCGATGGTCAGGATCACGTCATGCACGAGGGCGGCCACGGCGCCCAGAGCAAACTGCCACTCGAACCGCAGCCAGATATAGATCAGAACAGCCCCGATGGCCAAAACCACCGCAAGGGCCGCCGTCTGGATCAACTCGCCCGACACTTTGGGCCCCACGGATTCGACCGAAACGAACTGGATGTCCGGCACCGCTGCAACCAGCGCCGCCTCCACGTCGCGAATGGTCTCAGGCGTCACCGCCTCCTGACCGTCCTGCGCCTGAATGCGGATCATCGCCACGTTCTGGTCCGCATCAAAGGTCGGATCGAACACCTCCGTGATCGTGATATCCCCCAATTGCAGCGGCGTGATCGCGTCACGGTAGATCCCGATATCCACCGGCTGCGTGCTTTCGGTCCGGATGGTCGTCCCGCCCCGGAAATCAATCCCGAAGTTCAGCCCCTGAAGGGCGAACGAGGCAAAGCCCACAACCACCATGACCGCCGAAATCCCCAGCCAAAGCTTCCAACGGCTGAAGAAATCGAAGGTCGTGTCCTGTTTGACCAGCTTCAAGCGCATCTTCACACCTCGATTGTCTTGGGGCGGCGGCGTTCAAACCACATCACCACCATAAGTCGCGTCACATAGATCGCTGTGAAGACCGATGTTATGATGCCCAGCCCCAGCGTGATCGCAAAGCCGCGCACCGGGCCGGAGCCCATGGCAAAGAGGATCACCGCCGTGATGAACGTCGTGATGTTGGCGTCGATAATGGCGCTCAACGCCTTTTCATAGCCCAACTCGATCGCCCGCGCCGGTCCTCTGGCAGATTTCAGCTCTTCGCGGATCCGTTCGAACACCAGCACATTGGCATCCACCGCCATTCCGACAGTCAGAACAATCCCCGCAATCCCCGGCAGCGTCAGCGTGGCCCCCACCAGACTGAGCAGGCCAAAGATCATCGCAACGTTGACGATCAGCGCGATATTCGCAAAAATGCCAAACAGGCCATAGCTCAGGAACATGAAGACCAGCACCGCCGCAAAGGCCACCATGGTGGCGATCTTGCCGGCATCGATGCTGTCCTGTCCCAGTTCCGGGCCAATGGTCCGCTCTTCGAGAAAGACCAACTCGGCCGGCAAGGCCCCCGCCCGCAAAAGCACCGCCAGGTTGGTCGACTCCTCAACGCTGAACCGCCCCGTGATGATACCCGACCCGCCCGGAATATGGGACTGGATCACCGGCGCGCTCACCACCTCGTCATCCAGCACGATCGCAAAGGGCGAACCGATATTCTCGGCCGTATAGTCGCCAAATGACCGTGCCGCGGATGTGTTGAACCGGAAGGACACCGCCGGAGAGCCGTTCTGATCAAAGGACGGCTGGGCATCCACCAGATCCTCTCCCGTCACCACAGGGGCGGATTCGATCACGTAGAACAGCCCCGGCTCGTCCAGCGACGGCACCAACCTGTTGCCCACACCGGGCGCCTGCGTTGCATCCGACGTGCGGCTGACAACAGGGTTGAACGTCAGTTGCGCCGTGGTGCCGATGATCTCTTTCAACTCGGCCGCCGATCCGATGCCGGGCACCTGGATCAGGATCCGCTGCGCGCCCTGCCGCTGAATGGTCGGCTCACGGGTGCCGACCTCATCGATCCGGCGGCGGACAATTTCCAGCGATTGCTGCACCGTGCGCTGATCACTGGCCAGACGTTCCGCCTCGCTCAGGGTCACGATGATCACATCGCCATCCGACGTGACGTCGATATCATTCGCGCCGACCCCGGTCAGGGTCTGCACCGGACGGGCCAGCGCACGCACGACCTGCAAGGCACGGGGCATCCCGTCAATCTCGCCAATGCGAATACGCAACTCATCGGGGGGCGACGGCTGCAAGCGAATGGTGCCCACGGTGGCCCGCTCGGGCCGCAACGCATCACGGATCTCGGGCCAGGCCGATTGCATCCGGCTGGCATAGACATCCGCCACCTGCACTTCGGCCAGCAAATGCGCCCCGCCCCGCAGATCGAGGCCAAGGTTGACCAGCGCCGACGGCATCCACGACGGCCACTGCGCGGCAAGGGCCTGATTCTCGGGGGTATCCGCCCCCAATTCAATCGCCGCCACAGCGTCATTGTGCTGCTCAACCCGGGTGTAAAACCCGTTCGGCAGCGCCAACATCAACCCGGCAGCGACGGTGGCCCAGATCAGGACCCGTTTCCACGCATCGAACTGAAGCATTACTTCGCGGGCTCGGTCTTGCTCAGAACCTGGGCAATGGTGGATTGCACAACACGCACCTTCACACCCTCGGACAACTCGACCTCGATCTCATTGTCTTCCTTGACCTTGACGACCTTGCCGATCAATCCGCCCTGGGTGACCACCTGATCGCCCCGGCGCAGCGCGCCCACCATGGCCGCATGCTCTTTGACCTTTTTCTGCTGAGGACGGATCAGCAGGAAATACATGATCGCAAAGATCAGAATGAGGGGGATAAACTGGGCAAAGGCTTCCATGATCGTGTCCTTGTTCTTGCGCGGAATTGAAGGGCCTGAAACCGCCCTCGCAGAGTTTGGCAGAACCTATGGGCGGCGCTGGACGTGCGCAAGGTGCAAAGGACACGAAAGCGCAGCGGAATGAGCCGCAGGCGCAAAAGTTCCTTGACCAGACACCCTTTCGCGTCAGGGTGGTGGCTGGAGTGCGGACCGGAGACCATGCAGGACACATTTGTAACGATCGTGGCGTTTATCGCCGTCGCCATTGGCATCCCCCTGTTCGGGCTGCTCGGCGCGACACTAATGGAAACGGCGCGGTCCAAGGCCCTGCTGGAAAAACTTGGCCTGTCTCAGGTGCACCCCGGCCTCGTCGCCGTGGGTTTTGCGCTCTACGGCGCAATCGCGCTCCTGCTCTTTGGCGGTCTGCTCATGTTGATCGCTGGCACCGTCGCCTTGCCCTTTGACGAGACCAAGAGCTCGGCGGAACTGCGAACGGAATACCTTTTCTACGTTCTGCGTCTCGCGGGTCTGACCACGGTGCTGGCCGCCGTCATCGCCCTGCCCTTTACCGTGATCCGGTTACGCCTGACCCAAGAGCAAACCAAAACGGCCAAGGACTCGCTCTTCAATGAAAAGATCAACGCCGCAACCCAAGGGCTGTATGCGCGCAGGCAAGTCACCAAATGGAAGCGCAAGGACGGCTACGAGCACATATGGCAAGACGACATCGTACAACGCGCTGCCGCCATCGACCGGCTCGAAGGGCTGGCCGAGGAAAACCGCGACGACGTGCCCCGCATCGCCCGCCTGCTCTCGGTTTACGTCCGCGAACTCAGCGCAGAGGTGCCTGCGAAAAAACCGCCCAGCGATGTGTCGCCAGAGGAGTTTCGCGAATGGGCTAGAAAATTGCCCAAGCTGCGGTCCGACATGGAAAAGGCCGCACAAACGCTTGGGCGATTGAGCACGCTCGAAAAAGCGCCATTAGAACAGGGCGAAATCGACCTGCGCGGCGCAAATCTGCAAAAGGCAGACTTGAGCGGGTTGGATTTCCAAAACGCGCTTTTGTCCGCGGCGCAGTTGCAGGGGGCGGACCTTCGCGGGGCGCAGTTGCAGGGGGCGGACCTTCGCGGGGCGCAGTTGCAGGGGGTGGACCTTGTCGAGGCGAAGTTGCAGGGGGCGCACCTTGGCGGGGCGCAGTTGCAGGGGGCGAACCTTGGCGAGGCGCAGTTGCAGGGGGCGGACCTTGGCGGGGCGCAGTTGCAGGGGGCGCACCTTGGCGGGGCGCAGTTGCAGGGGGCGTACCTTGTCGCGGCGGAGTTGCAGGGGGCGGACCTTGTCGCGGCGGAGTTTGACGCGTCAACCTCTCTGACCAACGCTACTCTCCAAGGTGCGCTGGTCGGAGAGGTTGATTTTACATCTGTACCACAGATCATGGATTTTCTTGATGATATCTTTGGCGATACCTCGGTGACGCTCCCAAACGGCATCGACTGGGATCACAAGGCCTGGCCAGCGCATTGGCCAAAGAAAGATCTGGATTGGGAAGACTTCAGAACCGAATGGCGCGCATGGCAAGCCACCCTGCCCGACGGTTGGGACAAGGATATCCCCAAGGACGAAAGCTAACCAAACCTTACCCCACCTTCACGATGCCGGTGCACAGGTGGTGCACGCCCGGTGTACGCGCTGTGCACCCCCAATCACCCCCTTTTCCCCGGCGCCGCAATCGGGCATATCTCCGCGCATATTTCAGGTCCGAGGACGAACCCATGCACGACATACGCGCCATCCGCGAAAACCCCGCAGCCTTCGACGCCGCCCTCGCGCGCCGTGGGGACGCGCCGGTGTCGTCCGACCTTCTGGCCCTCGACGAGGCCCGCCGCGCCAAGATCCTCGCGGCCGAAACTGCACAGGCCGAACAGAACAAGGCCAGCAAGGAAGTCGGTGCCGCCAAGGGCCGTGGCGACGAGGCAGAGTTCGAACGTCTGCGCGCCTTAGTCGCTGAAAAGAAAGCGGAAATCGCCTCCATGCAAGAGGACGCCAAGGCCCTCGACACCCAGCTTTTGGACGCGCTCGCCTACATCCCCAACCTGCCCGCAGACGATGTTCCGGACGGCGCGGACGAAGACGACAACGTCGAAGTCACCCGCTGGGGCACCCCCCGCAGCTTTGATTTCACGCCCAAAGAGCACTTTGAAATCAAGGCCGTCGCGCCCAACATGGACTTCGAAACCGCCGCCAAAACCTCCGGCAGCCGCTTCGTGATGCTCAAAGGCGCCGTCGCCCGCATCCACCGCGCGCTGGCGCAATACATGATCAACACTCATGTGGATCAAAACGGCCTGACCGAGGTCAACACCCCCGTCATGGTCCGCGATGATGCCATGTATGGTACTGATAAGCTTCCCAAATTTGGCGAAGACAGCTACCGCACCGAAGAGGGCATGTGGCTGATTCCCACCTCCGAAGTGCCCCTGACCTACACCGTCGCGGGCGATATTCTGGACGCCAGCGCCCTGCCCATCCGGCTCACCGCCCACTCGCTCTGCTTCCGCTCCGAGGCGGGCAGTGCCGGCCGCGACACCTCCGGCATGCTCCGCCAGCACCAGTTCGAAAAGGTCGAGATGGTCTCCATCACCCATCCCGACGACAGCGACGCCGAACAAAAGCGTATGCTCCGCTGCGCTGAAAGCCTGCTGGAAGCCCTTGAAATCCCTTATAGAACCGTCATCCTGTGTACGGGCGACATGGGCTTTGGCGCGCGCCGCACCTATGACATCGAAGCGTGGTTGCCCGGCCAGAATACCTACCGCGAGATCAGCTCCGTCTCCACCACCGGCGACTTTCAGGCCCGCCGCATGAACGCCCGGTTCAAGCCCGCCGACGGTGGCAAACCGCAATTCGTGCACACGCTGAACGGCTCCGGCCTCGCCGTGGGCCGCTGCCTGATCGCGGTGCTGGAAAACGGCCAGAACGCGGATGGCTCCGTCACCTTGCCCAGCGTTCTGACCCCCTATTTGGGCGGTAAAACAACGCTTTACGCGGACGGATCGCTCGGGTGATCATTGCACGACCCTCGCACTGATGACCTAATCAGCCGCCGCCAGCGCTCCTCAACGTGATCGGCAAGACGGTCGCGCGATTTTCGCACGGAACAAACGCATGTCCGCTCTTGAGGTGCGTGCCGCGGCCCATACTGCCAGTGTCATGCACCGCCTTGTCGTCGATGCTGCGCAAACCAATAGTCCCCGACCATGTCTGCAAGCGAACTTGGCCTGCAAGCAGCGCCCAAAGAACCCACGGAAAGGCATTGTTCAGAGACAGTGTCGGCATCGCAAAAACCCATATGGCACCCGCAAATACTAGCGTTTGGAACGAAAGACCGCCCCGCCATTCGTCGATCAATAATCCGATTGATCGGCGTTCCGCATTCCCTTCCACAGTTTCAAGGTTTCACATCTGTCCGCCTGTTCCGTGTTTCACTTGCACCGGATGATATGTTCAGGAGCGGGCTGTGTCGGCTCCATGTTTTTCACAATGGAGATTCAGATGGCGGCTATGTGTGTCATGACGACTCCAACTCCTTGAAATACATAAAAATACAGTATCTTATCTTGCAAGCGCATCTTCACAAAAAAAATAGACGGTAACAAATCATGCCTGTGCTTGTTCTGATCCTGACGATTGCCTTTGGCATATCCCCGTTTTGGGTGCCTGATTTTGGCGGATTTGACGCAGACCAATTTCCGATCCCCCAGGATAACCCACCGGTCCAACCGGCAGGCTATGCCTTCGCGATCTGGGGCGTGATCTACGCCTGGTTGATTGCGGGAAGCGTGTTTGGCGTCTGGAAACGAAGACAGGATCCAGCATGGGCCGCAATGCGTCTTCCGCTCGCGCTGTCCATGGCCGTGGGAGCCATCTGGTTGCCCGTTGCCGTGCTCAGCCCGATTTGGGCGACGATCCTGATCTGGGCGATGTTGGTGACAGCTTTGTGGGCGCTGTGGCGCAGCCCGTCACAGGACCATTGGGCAGCCTCTTGGCCGATTGGGCTTTACACCGGATGGCTGAGCGCAGCGAGCTTCGTTGCCCTCGGTCTGCTGTTGGCTGGTTATGGATGGACAAGTGGAACGACAGCGGCCTGGATCATGATTGCAGCAGCCATATCATTGGCTTTTGCCGTACAATCGCGCCTTCAAAATGCGCCGACCTACGGGTGCGCCGTGATCTGGGCTCTTGTGGCGATCGCGGTCCAGAATGATTTTGCCTTGATCGGAATAGGTGGTGCCGCGCTTGCAGGTGCGGCAGCAATGGCATGGATTACACTCAAGTCGAGCACCGGAAAATGACGCATTTTCCGGCTCGGATTTTGGAACAAAATCCGCTCTGACACCTAGGCAGCACACCCATTAATTCTTGTTTGATTGCATAGTTTTGTGATTCAGTTTCGTTCAAACAACGGGCGGGAGGA
>NZ_JAIMIA010000072.1 GCF_019966495.1 Tateyamaria pelophila
AGATTGGCAATATCGTCAAACAGGGTTTCGGGGTCGATGACCCGGCCATTGTTGATCACCAGATCATAGTCTTGCGCCAAGGTCGGCACAGCCCATATGACACTCATCAAGAGCGTCCCGGCCAGTAGATGTCTTTGCTTCTTCATCATATTCTCCAAGGTTTGTGGTGATCTTTACCAAGTGGGCCTTAGTAGTGGGTATTGCCTATGGTGCCGCCTGTCACAAAAAGCCTTGAGATCCTCAGCATCAGGCTTTCTGCCAATTTAAGGATCGGCCGGGTGGACGCCAGCACCATGATTACGATCACAAAGGGGTAGTGTCGCAAAGTTTCTGAATTTTGTTGCGGTGCATTGCGTCGCAGTCTAGCAGCCTCGTTTTCCGAACGCGGCAACAGGATGATAGATTTGATCAGTTTCAAAGGCGCGCAGTACCCAAAATCCGTGATCCTATATGCTGTTTATTTCTATGTCCGCTTTCCCGTTTCCTATCGCGACCTCGAAGAGATCATGGCCGAACGCGGTGTCGACTTAGATCATGTAACGCTCAATCGGTGGGTCGAGAAATACGCGGGCGCTCTTGCAGAAGAAGCCTATCGCCGGAAATCACCAACTGGCCGTTCGTGGCGCATGGATGAGACCTATGTCAAAGTAAAAGGCGAGTGGGCATACCTGTACCGCGCAATCGACAAACAAGGAAACACCCTTGATTTCATGCTCTCCGAGCGACGTGACGAAGCCGCGGCGACCGCGTTTTTCATGAAAGCCATCGGCAACAATGGCTGGCCTGACAAGGTTGTCATAGACAAAAGTAGATCGAATACGGCGGCCTTGTTCAACATGAACTGCCTGCTCGTGATGTGCGGCTGGTATTGGTTGATCACTGTCCGGCGGACGAAGTAACTCAACAGTATCATCGAGCAGGATCACCGCTTCATCAAGAAACTTACTCGGCCGATGCAGACCTTCAAATCGCTGAGTTCAGCGGCGGCAACCCTTGCTGGGATCGAGGTTGCTCACATGATCCGGAAAGGTCAGTTTGACCAGTCTGGCTTCGCGCAGTTTGCGGCCCTCGCTGGATAAGTGTGTCTAGCAGCAGAGCTTTCTTAGGTCGGAGGAAACTTTGCGACACTACCGACCAAATGGTTTCGTGAGCGGGTCGGTACCCTCACGGGGCGCCCGCGCCGGATCGCAATTGTGGCAATGGCGCGGAAACTCCTGATCGCACTCTGGCGCTACGCCGAACACGGGGTGGTGCCGGCCGGTGTCGACATCCGTGCGGAGGCCACCGCAGCATAGTCAAACAAGAATTGCCGCAGACCACTCCGGTCGGCAGCGATGGGAAGTACGACCGTCTTCCTCTTTGGCAGCAAGCGCTGCCGCGTTTCAGGTTGGTCCGTATCTCGTCGGGGTTGCGGCTCGTGCAAGAGGCATTGTGGTACGTGTCCGCGCAAGGGTACGACCGTATGTAAGGTGACGCAGTTGCAACTGCGAGACAGAGACGCCCCGGACCCAGACTATGCTGATCAGGACCTATCTCAAATGGAGAAGCAAATGCGATAAATCGAGTTGACAGTTGAACCCTCATGTAAAGACGAAGCCCGCGTGGGCCAACAAGGGACCCTGACCCGCATTGGGCGCGGCGGGGCTCCCGACCACGTGCGCCTCGCGATACACGTTACAAGTGGAGCTACATCTTCGGTGCTGCCTGCCCCGCACGTGGCACCGCAGCCGGGCTGATCTTGCCTTATGTCAACGCAGAAGCAATGGGATTGCATCTCGAAGAGATCGCCAAGGCAGTCGCGCCGGGGGCCCATGCGCTGCTGATCGTGGACGGGGCTGGTTGGCATGGTGCGAAAGCTCTTGATGTGCCCGACAACATCACGCTGCTGAAACTGCCGCCCTACGCCCCCGGGCTCAATCCAATGGAAAACGTCTGGGCGTACCTGCGCTCAAACAAACTCGCCATCTCGGTGTTCGACAGCTACAGCGACATCCTCAACAAATGCCAGGACGCCTGGAACTTCTTCGCAAATGATCCAAACCGCATAAGCTCAATCACTCACAGGGACTGGATAACGGTCAACTAATCGAGCCGTTGGTATGAGGTTTGCCTGCTGCCAGTTGTGAAAGGGACCAGCGCGGGTGCAGGGCAAAGTCGATGAACTGGCGTGGGCCGATGGTGAAGGGCATCTTGAATCCTTGGCGCAATTCGGGCGGGCGGCGGCCCACTTCGGGGACATCGACTGTCAAAACTAGCGTCTCATAGCCTGCAGCCATGGCGCGTTCGACCAGTTTGAACGACCCTGCGCCGTCGCCGGAAAAGTACAGCTGGAACCACGCGTGGCCCTCGGCCTCCTCTATGATCGCCTCCATCGGGGTCGAGGCCGCGGTTGACACCCCGTGGGGCACCTTGTGACGTGCGGCCAGTCGGGCCAGCATCAGGTCTGCGCCCGGAGCCGAGAGGTTGCACATGCCCATGGGCGCAATCCCAAACGGGCGCCCTGTTTCAGCGCCGAAGAGTGGGAACGGCGGTGCAAAATTAGACCATGGTAGCGCCGCTGTATTGGTGGTGCGGGGGGCGTAAAAGTCGGCCATTTTTTCCCTTCTTGCGGCTGCAGGGAGGGCGAGGAGATATACACCGTGGAACTTTATCTGAAGGTCAGGCTGGCGCGCAGCGAGGGGATGAGTCAGCGGGAGCTGGCGCGCCATTTCAACATATCGCGAGACAGTGTTCGCAAGATGTTGGCGTTCTCGTCGCCGCCAGGATACCGGCGCACGAAAGCGATCAAGCGTCCGAAGCTTGATGGGTTTACGGAGATCATCGACGGCTGGCTTGAAGGGGACAAGAATGTGCCCCGCAAACAGCGCCACACGGCGAAGCGGATCCACGAGCGGCTCAAGGCGGAACACGAGTTCACCGGCGGCTATACGATCATCAAGGACTACGTTCGGCAGCGTGAACGGCGCAGCCGGGAGATGTTCGTGCCGCTGGCGCATCCGCCGGGCCATGCGCAGGCCGATTTTGGCGAAGCGGTTGTTGTGATCGGGGGTGTTGAGCAAAAGGCCCACTTCTTCGTCCTGGATTTGCCGCACAGCGATGCCTACTTCGTGCGGGCCTACCCGGCGGCGACGGCAGAGGCTTGGATGGACGGGCATGTGCATGCCTTTGCCTTCTTTGGCGGGGTGCCTCTGTCGGTGCTGTATGACAACGACCGCTGCCTGGTCTCGAAGATCCAGCCCGATGGCACGCGGGTGCGTGCCACGCTCTTCAGTGGGTTGCTGTCGCACTATCTGTTCCGAGACCGCTACGGACGGCCCGGCAAAGGGAACGACAAGGGGAATGTTGAGGGAATGGTGGGCTACGTGCGCCGCAACCACATGGTGCCGATCCCGCAGTTCCCGGACTGGGAGAGCTTCAACGCCTATCTCGAAGAACAGTGCCGCGCTCGTCAAGGCGACACCTTGCGTGGGCACACGGAGACGATCGGCGCGCGGCTGCAGCAGGATCTGGCCGAGATGCGCCCCCTGCCAGCCGCCCCCTTTGAGGCCTGCGCACAGAGCAGTGGCCGGGTGAGCTCCCAGTCTTTGGTCCGTTACGACACCAACGATTACTCGGTTCCCGTGGCCTATGGCCATCAAGAAGTCTGGGTGCGGGGATATGTCGATCAGGTGGTGATTGGCTGCCGCGGAGATGTGATCGCGCGCCATCCGCGATGCTACGCGCGCGAGGACATGGTGTTCGATCCGATCCACTACCTCCCGCTGATCGAACGCAAGATCAATGCCCTGGATCAGGCCGCGCCCCTCGCGGAATGGGACTTGCCCGAAGAGTTCCGCACGCTGCGCCGCTTGATGGAAGCGCGCATGCTGAAGATCGGCCGACGAGAGTATGTGCAGGTTCTGCGCTTGCTGGAAAGCTTCGGCATGGATGACCTGCACGTCGCCGTAAAGCAGGCTCTGAAGATGGGCGCGGTCGGCTTTGATGCTGTGAAGCATCTGGTTCTGTGTCAGGTCGAGAAGCGGCCACCCCGGCTCGACCTCGACGTGTACCCTTACCTGCCACGGGCACGGGTCGAGACGACCTCAGCGGCCAGCTACATGTCCCTGATGCCGGAGGCTGCGGAATGACCCACGCCCCTGAGATCCTGCTGGAACATCATCTCAAGACGCTGAAGCTTCCGACGTTCCTGCGCGAGTATCAGAAGGTTGCGCGCCAATGTGCTGCCGAGGGGTTGGATCATGTCCAGTTCCTGACACGCCTGGTCGAATTGGAACTCATCGATCGCGAGCGACGGATGGTTGAGCGCCGCATCAAGGCGGCCAGGTTCCCGGCCACAAAAAGCCTCGACAGCTTTGACTTCAAGGCGATCCCCAAACTCAACAAGATGCAGGTGCTGGAACTGGCACGCTGCGACTGGATCGAACGGCGCGAGAACGTGATCGCCCTCGGCCCAAGCGGTACCGGCAAAACCCATGTGGCCCTCGGCCTAGGGCTCGCCGCCTGCCAGAAAGGAATGACCGTCAGCTTCACCACCGCCGCGGCCCTGGTCAACGAACTGATGGAGGCGCGCGACGAGCGCCGCCTGCTTCGGGTGCAGAAACAGATGGCCAACGCCAAGCTCCTGATCATCGACGAATTGGGCTTCGTCCCTCTCTCCAAAACCGGAGCAGAGCTGCTCTTCGAATTGATCTCGCAGCGCTACGAGCGCGGGGCCACGCTGATCACGAGCAACTTGCCCTTCGATGAATGGACGGAAACCTTCGGCACAGAGCGCCTGACCGGCGCGCTCCTCGACCGGCTGACCCACCACGTCAACATCCTCGAGATGAATGGTGAAAGCTATCGCCTGGCCCAAAGCCAAGCGCGAAAAGCCACCAAAACCTCCTGATCGAAAATCCATGACTTGGCCCTCGCGCGCCAAGGCGGCCAGTCAACCGCCAGCTATTTGGAGAGCGCGGTCGACTGGCCGCCAGCACCCTGTGCGCTCGTCACGCCCAACCCCAAAGTGGCCTATTTTTGCACCGCCCTTTGGTCGGATTTTACTCCGCCGTTGACATCCATAAGAAACCTCCCAATTATCCGGGTCGATACCTTCGCAGATCAACAGGTCATAAAGCTGCTCGGGGCTGGTGACATCGGTCGATACGATTTTCCCGGCGATATTACGCAGCAGGTTGGAACGCCAACTCTGCCCCGGAAGGTCCTCAGGATCAGTGGCGAGTGTCGCCATACCGTTTGCGTCAAAATTTTGTGTGAAGGGCACTGCATTCGCCGGAAAGCCCCGTAATACTGTGCGTACCTTCGCAAGCCAATCCACGCGTGCTTGTGCAGAAACAAAATAAATCATCAGTTTGTCGGGACGAAGTGCCATCCAACGTTGAGAAACTGTTTTGAAGGCGGCCACATGCGGGCTGATCAAATGGGGCCCGATGATCAGTTCGAAACGCCTAAGCGCACCGAATGACGGATTCAAATAAACCTTCCAAACCGGTGGCCGGGCAAGGTTCGACACGGTCCAACTGTGCCAGTTTCCCTGTTTTCCATGATCAAACTGAAAGGACAGAGATGCACGCAGCGCGTCAGAAAATATCTGACCTGCAGCGTCAGGTGCGCTTGCGCGCGCAGGCGTCAAGGGTTCTGCTCCAAAGTCATACAACCAGCGAAAGCAATCTTCTGCTTCGGTGAACCGCATCGAAAACGCGGTTTCAATGGCGTGTTTGCCAACGTTGGCCACACCCTTTGCGCGGTGATGATCTCCACCACCAGGGCGGAGATCACAAATGGTTGTACGCTCATCGAGCATTTGATCAGCCTTCCAGCCGATCAATCATCTTCAGCGTATGTTCCAACTCAGTTCGCAGGATTGCGAGATCAATGCTGGTCACGGTTTCGGCGAAGCTGGCCACCGGAGAGATACGCTGGTTTTGCGCGCATGTGGGCATGTCAGCGGTGCACAGCGCGGTACCAACAAATTTGGATCCCACAACCGCACGCCCGATTTCCGTGGCTGTTCGATCAAGCGTCTCAAGCTCGATGTCTTCGACCCGGTTCTTGAAACCATCGATATAGTCGAGCTGCGCTTTATGCTTGATCACCATCACCACAGGCGTGATGGGCGTAAAGTCATCGGGGTCCTGATCCGGTCCCAGCAAACCGACGCTGCCAATACCTCCGCCGGCCTTCGCCGTGACCGTTTTCGTTGCAAGATCGCGTAACCTGAATACTTTTTCCATTGTGCATTTCCCTAAATAATGTTGTCAAAAATATGCGTTTTGGAACGCACCTTATCTTCAGTCTTCGTTGGATTTCCTGCAATGCGGGTATTCCCTACCCCGAAAACGTGCCGCTTTGACTCAGCCACTACCTTTTGAAGTCGCACCTGGATGAGTATGATCGGTGTCTGCAAACAGGTGATGAAATAATGGAAAATACAGCGAGTCGCGCCTGACCGGAAAGCCACATTTTCAGGTGTTTCGGCACGCGCAGAGGTGACCCAGGTCGGCGGCGGGGGTAGTGTGTTGGGAGCATCGGCAAGGTTTGTCGGGCAAATGACATACCGCAACACCAGCTTATCACGGCGGTTATTTTGTCAGTTTGGCACTCTAACCGCCCCGTCTTGTTGATCTCTGGCATGTCCAATAAGGTTGCATTATCGGACACACAAAGATATGCTCAGCGCCATGACAGAAAACAGCGAAAAATCGTGCTCAAAGCCACCAAACGGGTCTTCGCTCAACGAGGACAACGCGAGAGATCGCCCTGACAGTGAGGCGTTGAACCTGCCTTCCTTTGTAGCGGGTTCAGGCGGCCTTGACCGGCTGGTCAACACCGCCCGCGGCTATGCGCGCGCTGCAGCTTCGGACAATACCCTGAAGGCCTACGCGAAGGACTGGGCGCACTTTGCCCGCTGGTGCCGAATGAAGGGCGCGGAGCCGCTGCCCCCGTCGCCCGAAATGATCGGGCTCTACCTTGCGGACCTGGCGTCCGGAGCGGGCCCCTCCCCTGCCCTATCGGTCAGCACCATCGACCGCCGCCTGTCGGGCCTCGCCTGGAACTATGCGCAGCGCGGCTTTGCCCTCGATCGCAAGAACCGCCACATCGCAACAGTGCTGGCGGGGATCAAGCGCAGGCATGCGCGCCCCCCCGTACAGAAGGAGGCGATCATGGCCGAGGACATCCTCGCGATGGTCGCCACCTTGCCCTTCGACCTGCGCGGGCTGCGGGATCGGGCCATCCTGCTCCTCGGCTACACCGGGGGCCTGCGTCGGTCCGAAATCGTCAGCCTCGACGTTCACAAGGACGACACGCCGGACTCTGGCGGTTGGATCGAGATCTTCGACAATGGCGCCCTTCTCACCCTCAATGCCAAGACTGGCTGGCGTGAGGTCGAGATTGGCCGCGGGTCCAAGGATCAAACCTGTCCCGTGCATGCGCTTGAGCAATGGTTGCACTTCGCAAAGATCGACTTCGGTCCAGTCTTCGTCGGCACCTCGCGGGATGGCAAACGCGCATTGGAAACGAGACTGAACGACAAGCATGTCGCCCGGCTGATCAAGCGCACGGTCTTGGACGCGGGCATCCGGTCGAATCTGCCCGAGAAAGACCGCCTGGCGCAGTTCTCCGGCCATTCGCTGCGCGCCGGTCTCGCCAGCTCGGCAGAAGTCGACGAGCGCTATGTCCAGAAGCAGCTTGGTCATGCAAGCGCCGAAATGACCCGCCGTTACCAGCGCCGCCGAGACAGGTTCCGCGTGAACCTGACCAAGGCAGCGGGGTTGTGACGTGGATCAGGAGTCTTCGGGCTTCAAAGCCGAAAGTGAGGCAACATGGCGAGGGAGATCGCTGCGGGAATGGAGGATATCCACGATGATGACCTCGTCCGATTGATCCAGAAAAACCAGGAAATGCTCCCCTGCCCTTATGAACCGCAGGTCTTCGACATCATCAACGAGAACTGCGCAACTCCGGCTATGGGCCTGGCCATTCAGAATACTTTCACAGCAGTTGAGCAATTCCGCCTCGTAGAGCTCTGCTTGGCGCAGCCCGAAATTTTCGATCGTCCATCTGGCGATTTCGGTGAGGCTGGCTTCCGCACGACGGGTCAGCCGGAAGGATCGGCTCATGAACGCGTGCGCGCAGTCGCAAAGGCCCTCCGGATCGCATCTTTGCCGCTGCCCTCCGCAAGATCACCCGCCTTGGCCTGCGTCAGACCTTCTAGGAGAACCTTCCGGATCCCGGCCAGCTGTGCTTCTTCCTGCTCGAGCAGCCTCAGGCCTGCGCGCATGGCTTCACTCACATTCTGGTAGCGCCCGGACGCCACCAGTGCTTGAACCAGATGGTCTTGGGTTTCGGTCAGGACTACGTTGCGTGTCACCATGGGTCAGGTCTCCTTCATTGGCAATATATGCCAATGCTCAGTTTTGGTCAATGGAAGCTGATCGTGGGCAACGAACAGCCATCATACGACCTCTCCTCTCGTCGCTATCAATCGGTCGTTTAGTAGCGGTATATGTAATTGCAAACGGCCCCGTTTTCATGCCCCTGATAGGCTACGCCCGCGTTGTCTAATCGCGGACTATGGGTCAAGCACTTCTTCTCTTGAACGTCGCCATAAGGGCGGCGTTTTTTGTTTTCTAGGCAACTGAACTTCTGTGGCGTGTCCGCCTATCCGGGGTCAGGGTTGTCTTCGCAGTCGGGTATATGCCGCTGCATCATGAGCTCCGAAAACGGCTCCCGCAATGTTTCGAAACGCAGTGCTCCCGGGTGGGGCTGCAGCGAGCGTAACGCGGTGAGCCGGCTCGGCGTCCCGGCGGACGCGCCACTGCCGTCCAGCAGTGGATCTTGGTTATTCGTTACGCAGCAACACCATCTGCCTCAAAAGGCTTGCCGGTGCGCAACATTGCAAAGAGCGTCACGGCGAGTTTTCGTGCCACCGCCACGTTCGCGCGTTTGAAGCCGACCTTTTCCCGCAGGGCTGTGCCCCATCGTTTCAGGGCGCTGTCGGTCTTTGCGCGGGTCAGGATGTGGGCGGCGGTTTCATATAGATAGGACCGCAACAGCTTGTCGCCGTGACGCGAAATCCGGCCCTGCATATTGATCTCACCTGATTGGTATCGTCGCGGAGTCAGGCCGATCCAGGCTGCCGCCGTGCGCCCTGATGGAAAGGACTTGGTGTCTCCGATCGCAGCTACAAAGCCGAGCGCGTTCAAATGGCCGACCCCCGGGACAGTCATCAGCAGCTGACACCGCTCATCTGCCCGAACCTCAGCCCGGATCGAGCTTTCATGTCGGGCGACCTGTTTGCGCGCAGCGCGCCAGGCATCAAGCAGCGGCATTACAACGGGAACAAGACCAGGCTGTTCAGCAAGGTGCTGTTCGACCCGACGCTCAAAAGCGCGCGCACCTCCCGAGCCGGGACCCGCGGCCATGTTGAAGCCAAACAATCGCAGGGCACTGCGGATGGCATTGCCCAGATCGATGACCGTCCGCACCAGCGTCGCACGGGCCCGGAGCAATGCCCGTCTGCGCAGATCGCACCATGGCTTCACACGCACGTCGCGGAACAAACCAGTTCTCAGCAGATGCGCGAGCCCCTCAGCATCATTTACATCGGTTTTGTTGACGGTCACAGAAAGCGCGGCGTGTGCTTGGCGTGCGTCCATGCAAGCGACGTCGAAACCCAGATCGGTCAGGCCATGGAACAACCATGAACTCCAGCTGCCGGTCTCAAGACCAACTTTCTCAAGTTGTTTGGCGTAGGCATGCAGCACTGTGGCAATGTCTCTCGGATTGGTCGGCACTTTTCCGCGCCAGACGCACTTCCCGGAAACATCAACTATATGGACCTGCGTCTCTCTCTTCGACACATCAAGGGCGGCAAACATGGGCATAGGGCTATCTCCTTCAAGGCTTCTATCCCCGCAGCTTGCACCAAACTCTCGATCTGCGCCGCCGCGATTACCTCATGTATCGACAGAGGATCAGACCCCCCTGCCCCAGTCTGAGGCCCTGCAAACTGCGGGATGCGTCGAAATCCATGAAGAACACGCCTCAGGCGGCAATCGTGCGCGGCCGGTGCTTGCCCGCTTGCTGGAGCGCATTAGCAAGGGCGACACGCTGGTTGTCGTTCGGATCGACCGGCTGGCGCGGTCTCTCTCACATCTGCTGGAGGTGATCGAACGGCTGGAGGCCAAGGGGGCGTTCTTTCGTTCCATTCAGGACCCGATCGACACCGGATCTCCGCAAGGCAAGTTCACGCTGCAGGTTCTGGGCGCCGCGGCCGAGTTCGAGCGGGCGCTGATCCGCGAACGTACCAAGGCGGGGCTGGCGAGTGCCCGTACCAAGGGCAGGGTCGGCGGGAACCCCGGACTGCGGGCCAAAGACCCTGCCGCTCTTTGTAAGGTGCGGTTGGCGCGACAAGACGGCTACATGGAGCGTCTGAACGAGACGGCACAAGATTGGGTGCCCCACGTGCGCCGGTTGCGCCCCGACTTGGCCTGGGAAGACGTGGTGCGCATCATCAACGGCCCCTTGCCCGAGGCGCGTCGCTGGACCCAAGGCCGCCTGCTACGCGCTGTGAAGGCGTATGTCCGCGACGGCTTCCTGCCTATCGAGGTGCTGGCTCGCGCCGGGCGCCGCGAAACCGACGACCGCCTGCCCGCGATTGTCGCTGGCATCAGGGGTGCGGACCCTGACATCACGCTCCAGGCGATCTGTGACCGGCTGGAATCAATGCGCGAACGCACCCCGCGCGGACGCGCCAGCTGGCAGCCGTCGTCCGTGAGGATGCTGCTGGAACGCGCGGAGAAGTTGGGCTTGCCGAAGTGCGCGCAATAAACACAACCTTGCAAATCTTCCAACTCATGGAGCGATTGCAAGGTTGCAGCTCATTTTCTGGTCAGGTGAATGGATTGATGACGCGTAACTGATCTTCGACCAGCAATCCGTCGTGCATATCTTCGCTCCACAAAGTCGTGCATCCAGCAATAAGAGCGGCCGACACAATCATCGCGTCATAGACCGAAAGCTGGTATTTTTCTGCCAAAGCTCGGCCCACAAGATGGGTTTGCACAGACAGGTCCTCGACTGGACACAAGGATTGGACCCCTGCGAGAAAAGTGCCGGTCTCCTCCCAACTGAGACCGGCTTTCCTCCGGCAATTGACCATCGCTTCGTTCAGGACCTGCACACTGATCCGCGGCCCCTGCCCCAGGATGTCTTCCGCCCGATCCGCCTTTGGGCCGTCGTCAAGAAGGTAAAGGACGACATTTGTATCCGCGAATTCAGCGCTCATGCGCAGCGTCGCGGCTCAGGCGTGCGTCCTTGGATAGCTTTCCGCGAAACCGCCTTAGCCCTTGCAGGACTTCATCGGCGCGAGGTTGGCGCTGGACGAGCAAAGTACCGTCGTCCTTTTTCAGATCGATTTGGTCACCCTCTTTGAGGCCAAGTTCGCGCACAAGATCGGCAGGCAGCCGGACCGCGAGCGAATTCCCCCATTTTGCAACTTGCATGTTGTCGTTCCTCCACGTGGATATACGATCCTATATGTATATCATCTTGCCGCAATTGCCAAGATCAGCATGCGACGACGACGGCGAACGGGCTTGTGTTTCGACGGTGAGATCACACAAGATGTGGAAAAAACTTGCGCGAATCCGACTCTTACGGCAATAGTCACGGAAACGAGGCAAAAAACGTCAATAACCGTGAACACGCCAAAGATGCGTAGCGCGGATCGAGAGGGCAGATGAACAAGACTTTCGTGCATCAGGACCTGAACGCGGTCATCCGCCAGCATTCCGAGTGGCTGGCCAACCAGTTGCATTCACAACGCGAGAGCCTGTTTCCCCCTGACGCCACAAAGGAAATGCGCAAATTCACCTCCGGCGAGGCGGCAGCGCTTCTTGGTGTGAACGACTCATACCTGCGCAAAATCAACCTTGATGGCAAGGGCCCTTCGCCTGAACTGACGGCCGGCAATCGTCGCCTGTATTCCGCGCAGGACATTCAGGCCCTGCGTGTCCTGCTGGAAAAGACCGCGCGAAAGCCTGGAGACTATATCCCCGGACGGCGTGACGGCGATCACTTGCAAGTCATCGGTGTGATGAACTTCAAGGGTGGCTCGGGCAAAACGACGACTTCGGCACATCTTGCACAACGGCTGGCCTTGCGCGGTTATCGCGTCCTCGGCATTGATCTTGATCCGCAGGCCTCATTCACGGCGTTACATGGCGTACAGCCCGAATTCGATCTGACAGATGGCGGCACGCTCTATGACGCGATCCGTTATGACGACCCAGAGCCGATCCGCGCTGTCATCCGCAAGACCTATATCCCGAACCTCGACCTGATCCCGGGCAATCTGGAACTGATGGAGTTCGAACACGAAACGCCGCGTGCTCTTTCACAAGGCAACGCAGGCCTGTTCTTTTTCCGCGTGAAAGAGGCGTTGGCGCAGGTTGACGGCGATTACGACGTTGTGGTCATCGACTGCCCGCCGCAACTGGGCTTTCTCACCATGTCCGCACTTTCTGCCGCCACCGGCGTGCTGGTCACAATTCATCCGGAAATGCTCGACGTGATGTCGATGTCGCAATTTCTGCGCATGACGGCTGATCTGATGGACGTGATCGCCGAAAGCGGTGCGGACATGTCCCACGACTGGATGCGCTATGCGCTGACACGCTATGAACCTCAGGATGCACCACAAAACCGGATCGTCGCCTTTCTGCGCACCATGTATGGCGATGCGGTGCTCAACTCGCCAATGCTCAAATCCACGGCGATCTCCGATGCAGGTCTGACAAAGCAAACCCTATACGAAGTCGAGCGGAGCGCCTTTACCCGCACGACCTACGATCGCGCCCTTGAAAGCCTGAACGCGCTGAACGACGAAGTCGCTGATCTTATTCAGAAAACGTGGGGGCGGCCATGACGAGTGGCAAGAAAAAACGGATGTCGATGCTCGACAATCTCGCGGCAGCCGGTGGCCCGGCCCCTGCCCCTCAGGCTGGCGCCGTAACCCCTATGATGACGTCCAACCGCGCCCTGCGCTCGGCCCGTGATGCGGTCGATTCACATCATGTCTGGGAACTCGACCCGGCCAGTATCGTCGACGACCGAATGGCCGACCGGCTTGATCCGGCGGATGTGCATGATCTGCGCGCCGCAATCGAGGCGAATGGTCAGACCGTACCAATTCTTGTGCGTCGGCACCCGTCAGAGACGGACCGCTATCTACTCGTCTATGGCCGCCGCCGGCTCGAGGCGATCCGCCAGTCGGATAAGGTCGCCAAGGTGCGCGCACTGGTCGCCAATCTGGATGATGACAGCGCCCTGCGTGCGCAAATCTCCGAAAACATGGCGCGCCGCGATTTGTCCTTCATAGAGAAGGCAATATTTGCGCAGGAGCTCGTATCGTCGGGCTTTGGCAATCAATCACAGGTTGCAGAAATCTTGACCGTGACCAAATCTTCGGTGTCCATGGCCATCGCCATCGCCGACATGGTCGGTACAGACCTCATCCGCGCCATCGGTGCTGCACACGGCATCGGCCGACCCCGGTGGGAGGCCATGGGCCGTGCCATCACGGACAACGGCCTGGATCGGGGTAACCTGATCCGCATTGCTGAAGAAACCCATGACAATGCCGGTGTTGCCATGGTCATTGATGCCGTACCCGCGACCGATGAGCCCTCGGTTCAGGCGTTCGAGGCCGTGTCCAAGGCTGTCTCAAGGTTAGTCAAACCGGCCAAGGCCCCCTCCCCTGTCGCTGCATCCAGTCAGCCGCTCAGGATTGGGGGCAAACGTGGCGGCACGCTCAAACGCACCGCCAAAGGGATCTCGATCGAGTTGGAGAACAGTAAGTTTGCCGACTGGATTGAGTCAGAAGCCAATGATTTGATTGAAGAACTTCACGAACGTTGGAAATGGCGTTCGGAAGACTGAGGAAGAGCAGAAACCAACACAGGAGGCACGAAAAAGCCAAAGAAAAGGTCCCGCAAAGCGACCGCCCTACGAGACCCTGACTTGTTCTTAGCACTCTCAAGTTAGTCTCGGACGCCGTTTTTCGCAAGTCTTAAGTGATTCGCGGACCGTTATTTCTTTGTCTTTGTGAATGAGAAATGGACTACACCCCCGTAACGCCTTTCAGGCGACCCATAAATGCTGCCATCCTGCATCATCAGGCTGCGGCGCAACAGGACCTCCCGCCATCCGGCGTCAACAAATGGGAAGCACTGCGCGAACTCGCCGCTGCTCGTATCGCCTTCGGCTTGTCCGACCGTGATTTGAGCGTGCTTCAGGCATTGGTCAGTTTCCATCAGGCCACGATCGTTGGCGGGAACCATAGTGAAACTGTCGTGCATCCGTCCAACAAGGCAATTTGTGAGCGCCTGAACGGCATGCCCTGCTCGACCATGCGGCGGCATCTGGCGAACCTGGTGCAAACCGGCTTCGTCGTGCGTCGCGACAGTCCCAATGGCAAGCGTTACGCGCGCCGGTATGGCGACGAAAAGATCGCTTTCGGCTTCGATCTGGTCCCCCTCGCGCAACGCTTCGTCGAAGTGTGCGAAGCCGCAGAGGCTGTCCGTGCTGCGGAGGAGCGCTACAAGCGGCTTAGATCCACTGTAAGCCTCATGCGCCGTGATCTAGCGGGTCTCGTCGACTACGGCCGCTCTCTGCGCCCTGACCGCGCCATCTGGGACCAGGCGTCTGACCTCTGCGTCCTGACGGCGCGTGACCTTCGCCGCAAGCTCGACTTTGCAGAGTTGCAGCAGGTCCAAACTGCGTTGTCCGAGGCCCTCAACGCTATCAGGGACCTGCTGCAACCAGTGCAGTCAGAAGATATGAGCATCAATGAAGTCATAAATGAGCAGCACTATCAGAATTCAAATAAAGACTCTTATGATTTTGAACCACGCTTAGAAAAAGCGAAGGGCGAGGGTAGCATCTCCGCTCCGGCGACAGCACAGATAGCAGAGGGTAGGACTGATGAGCTTGTCTCAGTTGACAACAATCTCCCTAGGATCCCCCTCGGTCTCGTTTTGGCAGCTTGCTCTGAATACCGAACTTATGCTGAACGACCTGTGCGCCACTGGCATGATCTGGTGAGGGTTGCCGATGTAATAAGACCTATGATGGGCGTCTCTCCTTCAGCGTGGGATGAGGCCAAACAGTACATGGGCCCGGAAGAGGCATCGGTGGTCATCTTGGCAATGTTGGAACGCTTCGGCGACATCCGGTCACCTGGTGGGTATTTGCGGTCGCTGTCTGCAAAGGCTGCGCTCGGTGAATTCTCCTGTGGTCCCATGGTTATGGCCCTTATGAGAAAGGACGCTGCGTGAAAAGTTCACAGCTGTGAACTGCGTCTTGTTTCGTCGCGCAGAAGACATGTTCACAGCTGTGAACTCATTGCTTAGGGAATCCGTCCACTTTCTCCCTGGGCGCGCTTTCCTGCGCAGAGCGCGGACTAACGAAAATCACACAGTCAGGTCACCATCTCCAAACAGATTTGGGAAGAGCCGCTCTCGATAATTCAACGGAAACGCCAACCGAACGGGCGTCTTCGGCGAGGCAGAAGTCAGATATCCGGCGGCCGTCAGTTTACTCAGCGTGTTGCGCGCCGTCCGTTCGGATGTCTTGAGCACAAACTGCGCATCGCCTCGTTCCAGTGCCCCATGCCGAAGTACCGCCGAGATTAGTTCCGGCGCTCGCTTGTCATCGATGGTATCTGCAACAAGACGACGATACCGTTGGTCCAGTCCGCCGAGATCGAACAATCTTGCTGAGAAGGTGATCTGGTCGAGCGTCACCTTTAGGAACCATTCACTGAACGTCTTCAGTGCCGCTTCTGACAGATTCCCCCGTCCGTCGCGGTCTCCGCGGCGAGGACTGTCAGCCAGATCCATCATCCGTTTGTACTCGCCCCGATCGGTTAGCCCGCGGGCCAGCCCACGTGATACGGACCAGAGCCCTTGGCCGCCAATCCCCGCTGTGAGAGCCATGGCATGAGACATCAATCTGCTGACACGACCGTTGCCATCCGGGAAGGGGTGGATGTAGTTCAGCCGGTGATGTGCAGACGCGATCGCGATGATCCGTCCGCTCGAAGACCGCGCCGCAATTTGAAACCGTTTGTCAAAGTGATCTATGAATGCCGCAACCCGCGACGATGAAGGAGGTAGGTGACGCCCGACCGCAACTTCCCGATCGTCATCCTGACGCATGCGTCCTGGAACGATGGGCTCTTGTGAGCCGTCGGGATGTTCGATGACCCGAAACTCATCAGGCATCTCGTCGTAGAAGCTCTTATGGACCCAAGTCAGGAATTCGACGGATGTGGGGCGGGGCAGGGTGCCTATGCGATGCATCTCATCGATGGCCCGTTGAACGATGACGTGCGCCCGGGCCTCAAGGGCGAGAGGGCGGGTTTCTTCCTCAAGCTCGGCACCAGCCAGCGCCCTTTCGATGTCGAGGGGGCGCGTGTTGTGTCCTTCGATCAGGTTGGAGTAGTAGCAGTTCATCACACGGACGAGATCGGCAAGTTCGGCTGCGCTGTCAGGATGCAACCCTTGTCCCAGCCCGGTGGCTTCCCTCTGGATGTCGACCGAAAGGTCTGCCAGTTCTGTAGGAATATGCTCCTCGAAGAAGCAGGGTTCGATCCTGGCGGGTGTTTCCAGCATTTTGCCGATCTTCCATGTTTGCAAAGTAATTGAAAAATAAACACATTTCGTACTTTCAAGCAAGGTTTTGCCGATATGCGTTGCCGATCTAGAATTGCTGCATAAAATCAATGGCTTCGGCAGATGTGCCGGGCTTTTCGGTTTTGTTGTGTGCCCAAAGGGGCCGGAAAAAGAGAAAGTGTTCTTCGGGTTTTGTGACTGACGGATGAGGGCCTTTGGGGGCCCTCGGATGGGTCCGGGCCGGGTTCCGGTCTGCCGTTCCTGATGAAGGGCATTCCCATGCAAACAGGTGTCTTGCGCGTGTTACGCACGACCGCTGCCTCGTGGTGGCGACAGAAGGAACTGCGCCGAACTGGCCAGACGTTGCTGGCGCAGCGGTTCGAACGCCAGACCGTGCTGCGTGATCTCGGCTATCTCAGGCAGGCGGCGACACTGCCGAATGCCCATGTGATCTGCGGAGAGGGCGGCACGTTCAACCATCTCGGTTGGACCACCGTCTCGACCCTCGCGCCGATCGAGCGCTTTCCCTTGGCCGCCCTCGCGGTCGCACGAGGAACCCCGTTCATCGATATTCGACCCGTCACCGATGTGATCGCCTTCGCGAACCTGCCGCGCGTGGCATGAGACGGATCGGTCGACCCTGACTTTTCGGGGCCCGGCAGGTCCGTCTCGCTGACCACCTACATCGACATGGTCGAACAGCTCGGCGCGAGGATCCTCAACGATCCGCGCTCTAGTCGGTCCACCTGATCACCATTCCCTCTCACCAACACTCGAAAGGACGCCAGCCATGGCCCGATCCCGCACGCCCAAATTTGATGCCTCCGAAGTCATCACAAACGAAATCATCCGCATCATCGAGCGCGGCGTCCTGCCATGGCGCAAGCCCTGGACGGCTGGTGGCAGCTCTCGTCCCTTACGTGTGGGTGGTGAGCCCTACCTTGGGGTGAACAACTTCCTGCTGACCATGCGAACGGTGTTGGCAGGTCACAGCTCGCCCTTCTGGATGACGCTGCCGCAAGCCAATGCGTTGGAGGCAAAGGTCCGCAAGGGCGAAAAGTCCTCTGTCGTCGTTTATTACGGTCAAAGCCGGAAAGACGCGGGCGGCGAGGACGACCGCAGCGACGGCGATGATCGCTCCGAAGAGGCCCGGATCTTCCGCTTCCAGAAATCCTATCGCGTATTCAACGCCTGCCAGATCGAAGGTCTGCCCGACAGCTTCTTCCCCGACTCGGTGCCAGCGCGCGAACATCCTCCGTCCGAGCCCATCCCGCATATGCAGACATTCTTTGATGCGATCGACATCACCACGGTATTCGCGGGCGGCGAGGCCTACTATCTGCCGCCCGTCGATAAAGTTTTCATGCCTTCTATCGAGAGGTTCCAAGACCCGCGACATTTCTATGGGGTCTGGGCGCATGAGCTGGCACATGCCACTAAAGCCCCCCATCGACTGAACCGTGATTTCGGGCTCTCGAAGTTCGGCAACACCTCTTACGCGCGCGAGGAAATTGTGGCCGAGCTGACCTCCTGCTTTTTGGGACAAGAACTCGGGTTCACGGCGCATACGCTCGAGATGAACGCGGCATATCTCTACAACTGGCTGCGCGTTCTGCGCTCCGACAAGACTGCGATCTTCAAACATGCGGCAGACGCGCAGCGCGCTTGCGACTACCTGATTGCCCGATCGGAGGCGGGCAGGGCAGGGGAGGGCGCTCAGGCCGCTTGAGGGATTCATTGCTGTGTAGAAGAAAATGGCAGCTTAAAGTCCAATTGGACCTGTGCTGCACTTTGCACCAATGGCTGCTATCGCGACGTTTCGGGCAACGCCTCGCCAGTAATGTAGGTGTATGATCCACGCAGCAATTGAAGCACCACGTCCAATTCCGCTTCGGTGATTGGGGTATAGATCATCACGAACCCCTCCCAACCCGCGCGCTGATTGGCCCAAGGATGAGCGACGGCCCAACCGGCCTCCACCGCGGCACGGGCTGTGTCTGGGTGCAGCGAGGCATGCAAGCTGCCATCAGGGTGAAGATGCGCAAACTCGCGCCCGCCAACGATGGCCTGCGGTTGTGCGATCGACACGTCGCTCGTCAGTTGAAACCCGACGGCACCGGGGAGCGATACACGGGTCGCCCCAAGAACGACTCCGGGAAAGTCGGCGACCTGACGCAGCATTTCTTCCGACAGTTCCGGGACCGGCTGAATGCCAATCTGGACATGCGGCACGCCACTCGTCGTCTCTGGCCGCGCACCATCGCGCATTGGAAAAGTAACATCCTGCGCGGAGGCGGGTGCCGCAGCGGCGAACAGCGATACTGCGGCCGAGACAAAAATCAGGTTTCGAAATCTGGGCATCTCTCTCTCCTTAACATCTGGGCCGCTGCGTTGATCCGCGTGCCTAGGTTGCATGAAAGGCTTGGCTCACGGCGTAGGTGTCCTCGAACCAGTTCCACAGCACGACCTGGCCGTTGCGCACCTTGGCGCGCAGGGCAAAGGTGAACTCGTCGGTTTCCGCGCCAGAGGCCGTCAGCCGCAATTTCATCCGACCAAACACTGCCACCGTGTCACCAGAGGCGAAAGCGTCCTGGTTTTCCCAGTGGGTCACCTGAACATTCTGCGAGAACGTGCCGAGGAAGCCGAAGATCGTCTCCTTGCCTTCCCACGTGCCGACCCATGGCAGGTCAGGGTCGCCTTCGTTCTGCCAGACCATGTCGTCCGCCATCAGCGCACCCATGCTGTCCATGTCGCCACCACCCATAGCCCCCATGAAGGCCATGACAGTGTCAAAAGAGGCTTGGGTTCCATCGTCGGTGGTCTGCGCGGCTGCTGGCGCTGGAAGGGCAATCCCGGTCGCGGCGGCTGCGGATGCGGCAAGAAGCTGTCGTCTGTGCATGTTGATACTCCTTTTTGGGGGGGGGGACAGATCACCGGCCGGAAAGCTGCTGCAACGCGCTTGCCCAATCTTCCACATGGTAGGTCCGAACGATGACGCCATCGTCCAACTCGTGGATGTCGATGGTCAGGATGTCGAAGCTACGTCCCTCACCATCGACGCCGAAAAACGGGCCAGTCGGCGTTCCCGTTGCGCGGCTGCGCACGGTGACGAAATCACCATCCTGATGCATCGCCTGCACGGACCAGTCGAGATCAGGAATGAGTTGGCTGAAGAACCCCATCTGGCCGACGAAACCGTCGCGCCCCTCGTTCTCGCCGGAATAGTCGCCAACGCTTTCCCAGCTCTCGGACGTCGCGCCAAGGAATGCCGCGACATGCGTTTCCGAACCAGGGTTGCTAAGCAGATCATAGAAGGTCTGCACGGTCGCCATGTCGTCTGCGGCTGCACTGGTTGCGATGGCTGTCAGGCCAAGCGCGGTCGCTGCCAGAGTTGTTCTGAATGCGTTCATGGATGTATCTCCTGGTCGGTCAATGACGGTGCCGCGCGGGGTTGCGGGCCTCCTCCCGTCAAGATGGACAAATCCAGATACCAGCATAAGATAGGATAGATAAGTTTAACTATTCGGATTACTTGCATAATGATCGACCGACTGCGGCAGATGGCAATCTTCGCAAAGGCGATTGACCATGGATCATTCCGTGGTGCTGCACGGGAACTACGGCTGTCGCCCTCGGTGGTCAGTCACCATATCTCGCAGCTTGAAGAAAGCCTTGGCGTCGCGCTGATCTATCGCTCGACCCGCAAGCTGACGCTGACGCGCGAGGGCCACAGGCTTCTGGCTGCAGCGCAAAAGATGCTGGAGGCCGTCGAAGGCGAGTTGGCTGATCTGTCGGTGTCTGCAACTGCGCCAAGCGGTGAGCTTCGCATGACAATTCCATCCGTCCTGTCACAATCGCATTTCACAGAGCAAATCGCCACCTTTTCTAAAACGCACCCTCGGATCAAGTTGTTTCTGGACTTCTCAGACACACGGCGTGCCCTCATTGATGACGGCTTCGATATTGCGATCCGAATGGGGCCGAAGGCGAAAAATACTGCGACCTCTCGTAAACTGTTTTCGGTCAATCGCAAGTTGGTCGGGTCAGCTGAATACCTCTCATCGCGACCGGTTCCCGATGATCCCAAGGACCTTGTCGATTGGGACTGGCTGGCATTGACACCTGCGCAGAACGTGCCCTTGGAATTCCGTAAAACTGGCGTCAATCAAGCAACTATCAAACCGGAAGCGCACATCTTTGCAAACGATGCCCAGGCGCTCTATCGTTTGGCCCGTGCGGGCGCGGGACTTGCAATCGTTCCTGATTTTCTGGCCAGCGATGATGTTGAAGCAGGGTCAATGCAATTTGTTCTGCCGGATTGGAAATTACGCGCGATTGATGTCTTTGCAGCTTGGCCAGCCAACGCTCCAAAGCATGGCCTGATTCATCTGGCATTGGATGCCTTGAGTGAGAACAGACCCTGAAGCTGCCAATGACCCAGTCGTAGCGAAAGCACTGTTTTCCCGCAGAGCGGACTATTGGAACTGTTTGGTTCGGGCAGGTTTGGACCGGGTTCCTCCGCCCGGCGGAAAAGAAAAAGATGCCGTAATGGGGCTTTCGGCGAATCGAGCACGTTTCGCTTGTTTGTCAGCATGATTTGAAGTGCCGTTGCCCTTGATGCGCCTGCAGCGCGTCTACGAGGTCGTATGTTTCCATGCGCCTCAATTCCTAAAGAATAGAAGGGCAACGACATGAATGTATTTATCGGATTGGATGTATCTCTGGCAAGCACGGCGATTTGTGTGCTGGGGCCGCAAGGGAAGGTTGTTGAGGAGTTGGAGGCAGCCAGCGAGCCTGAGGCGCTGGTGCGTGCGATGACGTCATTACCTTACGCGGTCGACGCGATTGGGCTCGAAGCCGGACCACTATCCCAATGGCTTAGCAAGGGTATCGAAGAGGCTGGCTTTGACGTGGTTTTGATGGAAACGCGGTTGGTGAAGGCCGCCTTGAAAGCCATGCCGATCAAAACTGACCGGCGCGATGCTCAGGGGATTGCGCGGTTGCTTCAAATGGGATGGTACAGGCCCGTACACCGCAAATCCGTGTCCTCTCAGGAAATCCGCGCTCTGTTGACGGCGAGAAAATCAGTTCAACAGGTGATCATCAACCTCGAGCTTTCTATGCGTGGTGTTCTGCGGAACTTCGGTCTGAAACTGGGACACGTCACCCGGATCAGGTACGAGGCCCGGGTGAGGGAACTGGTTGAGCAAAATGAAATCCTGTCGGCGTCGACAGAGGCGCTTTTACGCGCGCGTGCGCAGTTGCGCGCCGAGTTGGCTGAATTGGATGCGACAATCGCGGATCTGGCAAAACAAGACGACGTTTGCCGTCTGATGATGACGATGCCGGGCGTCGGTCGGATCGTTGCCCTGACGGTCAAATCCGCGATCGACGATCCATCCCGGTTTGTGCGATCGAAGGATGTTGGTCCGTGGGTGGGGCTGACGCCGAGGCGCACTCAATCCGGAGAGATGGACATTGTCGGGCAAATTACGCGAGCCGGCGACCGGGCCCTTCGAACGGCCTTGTATCAAGCGGCGATGATCTTGATGCACCGTGGGTCACCAAACTGGCTCCAGGCCTGGGCGCTCAGAGTGGCCCATCGGCGTGGATCGAAACGGGCCTTGATTGCACTTGCGCGGCGCATTGGCGTTGTTTTGCACCGCATGTGGCGAGACGGCACACCATTCCGCTATGCGCAGAGCTTCCCGGCCACGGTCTGAGCAAAACAATTCCAGAACTTGATCGGACGGAGGAACGCACTGCACCTGACGACAGGTACGACGAGGTCCCTTGCCGGGACGAGGTTCCTGGAGATGCCGGAAGCCCGCAAGTTATCGGCTAACGCTGAATACGCGTAAAAGATAGGTACCCAGGGACCAGATTTGGACCAGGCATAGAGTGGCAGCCATGAGGCTGACTACGGACGGAAGAGCGAAGCCCGTGCAGGGGGTGTCCTTCAGTCCTGACGTGCGGGTGCAGTGAAAAAGAAAAAGTAAGCTTCTGAATTTGTGCCTTAAAACTCGGTGAAGAATGAGATCTTCGCCGGGATTTTTGACTTGCCCGAAACCCTTGACAGAGGCCCGCCCCATTACGGAAGCGGGCTTTTTGTCCTTTGGAACTCAGACCCTGATCCAAAGGAAAATCACCATGACCAAGCCCAAACCGGCAAACCCGGCTCTCTCGATCTCCGACACTGACCTCGCCTCTGCCCTCGCGCAGATCGGCGCGGAGGTCGACCTCCAACCCCTGCTTAGCTCAGCGCTTGCGCGCATCATGCGCGAGACGTTTCATGGCAGCGATGCCGGGGGTGCCTGGGACTGGCGCATGGCCTATGACATGATGCAGACTGCGGCCATCCAGTGTTGATTTTCGCTGAGAAGTGACCCGGTATTTTCACCGAGATTTGACCCACCCTTGATTATGTCTCAGCGGTCATG
>NZ_JAIMIA010000073.1 GCF_019966495.1 Tateyamaria pelophila
TCAGACAGAGCCGCCCGGTTCTCTGCGGTCGCCAGTCCCTCGGTCTCGAACCGGCCCATCTGCGACGTGGATGCGGCCTGCGCATCGACGGCACGGCCACCGACAACCTGGCGCATCACGGGATCGAGCGCGAGACGGTCGGCGTCATTGACGTCCCCGTATCCTGCCAACCGGCCGTAGACCGATTGCCGAAACAGCCCGTCGAGCCGGTGGATCGTGTTTTTGCCACGGCGATTATCGCACAGGGCAGCAGACGCCAGATTGGACAGACCGAGCGCGTCATCAAGCTCGCGCATCACCAGAAGGCCGCCATCCGAACTGAGCTGAGCGCCCCGGAATTCCAGCCGCACGCGAGGGTCAAAATCCACACGATCTGCCCGCTGCAAGCCCGCACCCTCTGGGTGATCCATGAAACACATCCTCCGCAGCAACCAACGCCATGATATATATAGAAAATATCACGTTCAAGACAGCGAAATCAGAGATCCACTTGGGGAATGCGGGAGTAATTCATTTATTCTATCGTTCAAATGAAATGCAACGAGCAGTCCCCGATGAGATGCCATTCGATGACAAGGTCTCCTGTCGCGGTTACCAGATCAAGCGCTTTCCGCCCTGAGCGGTGTCTGCGGGCGCGCAAAGGCCTGTATCTGGGCGGATCGGGCCACGAACCCGCATCTCCTGGCTTGGCAGCGACGTTTCTCAGCGAAGCTGGCAAACCTTCCGATCTGGTTTCTTGACAGACAATCATGCCGCACCCGGAACGCATTGCAACAACAGTCTGTGTCCCGTGGTACGCTTGAGGCCAGACGTTGTTCATCCCGACAAGGCAAAGCCCGTACGGGATGAGCCAGTTGCACAGATGATCGCAACACTGGCCTTCGCGAGGAGCGCGCGGCAAGGGGTGGTTTATTTGCGCTGGCTCCGCGACACGCAAATCAAGCCCCGGTGTTATGCAGCGCGCACGGCTGCGGGGGCCACGGCTGTCTGTCGTGACGGGCTGACGACTCTCTTCTGACACCGGATGGCCGAGCGGGCTTGAAACATTGCGCCACGCAGCTGTGAGTTGTGTGTGTGTCGGACCCGTGACAGGAAGTCCGCGCCACATAAGAAAGATCGCGACATGACAGCCTTGCCGCCCTCTCCGCCCCGTGCCGCTGATATCCTGGCCGAGCGACTCTATGACGAAGGGTGCCGTCTGGCCTTTGGTATGCCCGGTGGTGAAGTGTTGACCCTTGTGGATGCGTTGGAACGGGCGGGCATCCGATTTGTCCTGTGCAAGCATGAAAACGCGGCGGCCTTCATGGCCGAAGGGGCGTGGCATCGCACCGGCGCGCCGGGTATTCTTGTCGCAACGGTCGGACCCGGGGCGTTGAACGGTGTGAATGCCGTTGCGAATGCCCATCAGGATCGCGTGCCGATGATCGTGTTGTCGGGGTGTGTCGATGCGGACGAGGCCCAAACCTATACCCATCAGGTGCTGGATCAGAGCCAGGTATTTGCACCGATCACCAAAGCGACATTCACGTTGAGTACCGGCGCAGCGTCCGTCATCGCCGACAAGGCCGTGACCATCGCCACCGAAGGTCGGCCCGGCCCCGTTCATATCGACGTGCCGATTACCGTTGCCGATACGCCCATGGCTCCCGGTATTCCGACGCGGCGCGCGCCTGCCGTGCCTGTGATCCCTGCCCCGGCTGTTCTGGCCGAGATGCGCGCACATTTGGCGGCCGCAGAACGTCCGGTGCTGATCGTGGGTGTCGACGCGCTGAACCAGGGTTTCGATACGCGCCACATGGACATGTCCGAACGACTGCGGGCCTTTGTCGAGGCTTTCCACGTGCCCGTTATCACCACCTACAAGGCGAAGGGCCTGTTGCCAGAGGACCACGTGATGGCCTTGGGCGGCGCGGGTCTTTCGCCCAAGGCGGATGCGATCCTTCTGCCGCTTGTGCAACGGGCGGATCTGATTATCGGGCTGGGCTACGACCCGATCGAGATGCGCACCGGATGGCGGGATTTCTATTTCCCCGGCATCCAGACGATGATCGACATCACGGCGGCGCCGAACCATCATTACATGCATCAGGCCACCGTTAACGTGATCGGGGATTGCGCCGCCACGCTGGCCGCGTTGTCAGAAGGCGTGACACCGCGCAAGACCTGGACGGGTGGCGAGGTTCAAGCCGCCAAATCCGCCCTCGCCGCTGCGTTCCCACGCGATGATACGTGGGGGCCTGCCGCCGTGATCGATGTCTGCCGCAGCACCCTGCCCCGCGACACGTTGGCGACCGCTGACAGCGGTGCGCACCGGATCCTGCTCAGCCAGATGTGGGAATGCTACGCGCCGCGCGGGTTGATGCAGTCGTCGGCGCTGTGCACCATGGGTTGCGCGATACCGCTGGCCATGGGAGCGCAGATCGTGGAGCCGGAAAGAACTGTCGTCAGCTTTTCCGGTGATGCAGGTTTCCTGATGGTGGCGGGCGAGTTGTCCACCGCCGCGGAACTGAAATTGAAGACGATCTTTGTGGTTTTTGTAGATGCATCCCTGTCCCTGATCGAACTCAAGCAACGACAGCGGCAATTGAACAATGCGGGCGTTGATTTTGCCCGGCACGACTTTGCCGCGATGGGCCGTGCCTTTGGCGGCACAGGTCATACGGTGAGCTCGCGCGAAGAGCTGGAAGCAGCGCTGACGGTCGCCCAATCCGCCGAGACCTTCACGGTGATCGCAGCCGTGATCGAACGCGGTGCTTATGACGGGCGCATATGATCGCGCTCGGCACGTGACCATCGATGCCGCAACGGCCCATCTGGTCAAGCCACGTCCTTGGCTTTAAGGCACAGCGGATAGCCCTGAAACGAACGCCACCTACACGGCAGATGGGTGTGTTTGCAATACGATCCGCCACGGGAGAAGAGACATGACACCCACGCCCATGGCCCTTGATGGCCTTTACGTTCTCGACCTCAGCCGCATTCTGGCGGGCCCCACCGCCACGCAATTGCTGGGCGATCTCGGCGCGACCGTGATCAAGGTCGAAAACCCCAAGACAGACGGTGACGACACGCGCGGTTGGGGGCCGAACTATGTTCAGGGCGCGGATGGCACACCCACCGACCTGTCGGCCTATTTCATGTCGGCCAACCGCAACAAACAGTCTATCGCCGTCGATATTTCCACACCCGAAGGGCAGGACATCATCCGGCAATTGGCCGCGCGCGCCGATGTGGTGATTGAGAATTACAAACCCGGCGGGCTGGAAAAATACGGGCTGGACCACGCGACATTGTGCGCCGCCCATCCCGGGCTCGTCTATTGCTCGATCTCCGGCTACGGCCAGACGGGGCCAAACCGGGAACAGCCCGGCTATGACCTGATGGCGCAGGGCTATGGCGGGATCATGTCGCTGACCGGCGCACCGGACGGGCCGCCGATGAAAGTCGGCGTGGGAATCGCCGACGTGATGTGCGGCATGTACGCGACCATCGGCATTCTGGCCGCGTTGCGCCACCGCGACGCCACGGGCGCGGGCCAGCACATCGATCTGGCGCTTGTCGATGCCCAGATGGCATGGCTGATCAACGAAGGCTGCAATTTCCTGACCAGTGGCGAGGTCCCTGCGCGGCGCGGCAATGCCCACCCCAACATCGTGCCATACGACGCTTTTGCGGCCTCGGATGGGCATGTGCTGATTGCCGTTGGCAACGATGCGCAATTTGTTCGGTTTTGTGACGTCATCGGGGCGCAAGAGCTTGGGGCCGACCCCGCCTACAGCACGAACCTCAAGCGGATCGAAAACCGCGTCAGTCTGACGGACGCGCTCGCCCCCATTCTGGCCGCGTTGACCAAGGACGACATCCTTGCCCGCCTACGCGCGGCCAAGGTCCCCGGAGGACCGATCCAGAATGTGCAAGAAGCTTTGACGTCTGATCAGGCGCAAGCCCGTGGCACCGTCGTTACCGTTCCGCGCGCGGATGTCGCCGAGGGTGCAGTGCATTTGCTCGCGAATCCGCTCAAGTTTTCCGCCACGCCCGTGCAATACCGCCGCCCGCCGCCGCGGTTCGGGCAGGACACTGCAGAGGTTCTTGCAACATTGCAGCCGCAAGGCCCGCAAGACACAGACACATAAGTCGCGCTTTGGCTGATTTTCGCCAAAAACGGCCCTTTCCGCTCACGAATTGATCACGCAAACCCCATATGAGCTTCACGCTTGCGTGTGACGAGCGGCGAACCCATGTCAGTGGGTTCGAGATGCGGTAGACAGATACCCAACATGCTCTTCGCGAGGTAAAGCGCCCATGATGCACGATATTTGCAACGCTCCGGTCAGTCTGAACGACACGAAACTGGTCTCGGAATGGAATGGCATGATCCGTGCATTTCTCGCCCATGGGACGGCAACCCCGACACATTTGGGGGCTGTGCTGGAAGGCGCGCCGGACTTTGCGATGGGCTATGCGACCAAGGGCCTCTTTTCGCTGATGATGGGTCGCAAGGAGCTCAACGGAGTGGCCCGCGAAGCGGGGCAAGCGGCGGTGGCCGCACTGGCTGTTTCTGGCGGCAGCACCCGCGAGCGGCTTTGGGTCCGCGCCCTTGGGGAATGGCTGGACGGCCGCCCCTCGGGTGCGATTGCCGCGATGGAACGCGTTTTGGCCGACCACCCGACCGACACGCTGAGCGCCAAGGTCAGCCACGCGATCCGCTTCATTCTGGGTGACGGCGTCGGTATGCGCGCCTCCATCGAGAATGTGCTGGACGCACATAAGGACCACCCGCTGGAAGGCTATGCGCTGGGGTGCCACGCTTTCACGCTCGAAGAAACAGGTGAATATGACAAGGCCGAGGCGACGGGTCTGCGCGGGCTCGAGCTTTCGGGCGATGATGCCTGGGGTCTGCATGCGGTGGCCCACGTCTATGACATGACGGCGCGTCCCGATCGCGGCATCGGACTGATCGAAAACAACTGTTCGGCCTGGGATCACTGCAACAACTTCCGCTACCACGTGTGGTGGCACAAGGCGTTGCTGCATATGGATCGCGAAGAGCTGGACATCGCTCTGGCCCTCTATGATCAACAGATCCGCGCGGACAAGACCGACGACTACCGCGATATCGCCAACGCCACGTCTCTTCTGATGCGGCTTGAGCTTGAGGGGATGGCGGTCGGGGACCGCTGGGAAGAGCTGGCCGACTTTGCACAAGGCCGCACCGACGACGGTTGTGTGGTCTTTGCCGACCTGCATTACATGATGGCGCTGGCGGCGGCGGGCCGCGCCGATGCGATGGACCAGATGACGGCCCGTTTCGCGATGGATGCCCGCAGGCAGGGTGAAATGCCCACGCGCTTTGCGGATCCGGGCAAGGCGGCGCTGGGGGGGCTCAATGCATTCGCGGAAGGGCGCTACGGCATTGCCTTCGCCAATCTGGTCGCCGCCCGCCCCACCATGCAAACCATCGGCGGCAGCCACGCCCAGCGCGATGTGTTCGAACGGATCACAGTTGATGCGGGCCTGCGCGCAGGCCAGTTTGACGCCGTGGAAGCCCTGCTGGAAGACCGCATTGCGCAGCGTGCCGGTGCCGTCGACGGTTTTGCCGCCAAACGCCTGCACAGTATCGCCGATGCACGGCGTATTCCCGCGCAATAACGCATCGGCCATGACATGCTTCATAAAGAAGAATAGAGACCGGCCATGACCTACGCCGATCCCACACAAGCCGCTGCCTCGCTGAGGGCACCTGCGCCGATTGCGCCCGCCCGGGTGCGCGATATCCGTCTCGATTTCTTTCGCGGCATCGCGATGTTCATCATCCTGATCGCCCATACGCCCGGCAATTTTCTGACGTCGTGGATCCCCGCGCGCTGGGGGTTTTCGGATGCGACGGAGATCTTCGTGTTCTGCTCTGGGATGGCCAGCGCCATCGCCTTTGGCCGGACCTTTGACTCCGCAGGCTGGCGCATGGGCACGGCCCGCGTCACCTTTCGGGTGTGGCAGGTCTATTGGGCGCATGTGGGCCTGTTTTTCGCCACACTTGCGCTGGTGTCGTTCCTGACCAGCCTCGATATCGAGGGCGCGCGCAACTATGTGGGTCAACTCAACCTCTGGCGCTTTTATGCCGAGGTGGACACAGGCACGGTGAGCGACCTGATCGTGCGGTTCATGACCCTGCGCTACGTGCCGAACTATTTTGACATTTTGCCAATGTATATGGTGGTTTTGGTGATGATGCCGGTGGTCATGGCACTGGCGCGGATCAACCTGTGGCTGGTCTTTGCCTTTATGGCGGTGACGTGGATCTTTGGGCAAACCGCATTGGTGCAAACCCTCGGCGTGCCGCATCTGGAGCTGCCTGCCGATCCGTCCTCGGATCGCACATGGTTCTTCAATCCATTTGGCTGGCAACTGATCTTTTTCACCGGCTTTGCCTTTATGCGCGGCTGGCTCCCCAAACCACCAGTGACGCCCCTGCTGATCAGCGTCGCGCTGGTGATCGTGCTGGCCAACGTCCCGCTGAGCAATATCGGGGTGCGCGAGTTTGGCTTTGACTGGGCGCGCGACTGGCGCGGTGAGAACGAGGCGTGGATCACCAAATCCGACTTCGGCATCCTGCGCTATGTACATTTTCTGGCGCTGGCCTACCTGATGTGGGTGCTGGCGGGCGACAAGGGCGACCGCATACGTGCGGGCGACAGCTTCCTTGGCCGTCTTTGGGGACAGGTGCTTCAGATCATTCTGAAAGTAGGCCAGCAGTCCCTCGCGGTCTTTGTCATGTCGATGTTCACTGCCCGCATCATGGGATTTGCCATGGATGTCATGGGCCGCGACACCGGCACAGTTTTGCTGGTGAACTTTTTCGGCGCTTGTGTGTTGATATGCACCGCTTATGTAGCGGGTTGGTTCAAATCGAACCCTTGGAAAAAGGTAACATCCTGATGCTGCGTCGTGAATTCCTCGCCTCTCTTGCCGCTTTGGCCGCGGCACCGCGCATGTCGCTGGCGCAGGAACCTGGCGTGCAACTGGGGGGCGGCACCGCTTTCAGCCCTTCGGATGTGGTCAACATGGCCCGCGAGATGGCAACCCATGCCTACCAGCCCCGCCCGTTGATCCCCGAGGCATGGCGCGAACTGACCTATGACCAGTACCGCAAGATCTGGTTTGACAGCCGCAATGCGCTCTGGGAAGGCTCAGACGCGAGCCAGCGCGTCGACGTCTTTCCGCCCGGTCTCTACTTTCCCCAGGCGATCAAGACCTATGTGGTCGAAGATGACACCGCGCGCCCGCTGCTGTTCGACATGGGTGTTTTCGACACCACCGACAAATTCCCCGATGTACCGATTGATGACACACTGGGCTATTCCGGCCTGCGCTTGCGCGCGGAACTGCGCCAGCCCGGCATATTCGAGGAATACGCGGTCTTTCAGGGCGCAAGCTATTTTCGGGGCATCGGCACCGACGATATCTATGGCCTCTCGGCACGCGGCCTTGCGCTGAAGACCGGCGACCCGATGGGCGAGGAGTTCCCCGATTTCATCGCTTTCTGGCTGGAACGACCCGAAGCCGGGGTGACCACAATCGTGCTGCACGCCCTGCTCGACAGTGAAAGCTGCACCGGTGCCTACCGTTTCGAGATCACCCATGGCCAACCCCTGACCATGCAAGTCGAGGCCGAGATTTTCGCCCGCACCGATCTGACCCATGTGGGCATCGCGCCGCTGACCTCCATGTTTCTCTTTGACGACATGGACCGGCAACGCTTCGACGATTTCCGCCCCGCCGTGCACGACAATGATGGCCTCTTGATTCATAATGGCGGGGGCGAGGTGATCTGGCGGCCGCTGGCAAACCCGGTCACCTTGCAGATCAGCGCCTTTGGCGACATGGATCCGCGCGGCTTTGGCCTGATGCAGCGGTCGCGCGACTTTGACGATTTCAATGATCTTGAGGCCCTCTACCACCGCCGTCCCGGTCTCTGGGTCACACCCGGCGAAGGCTGGGGACAGGGCAGTGTCCATCTGGTGGAAATTCCCGCGGATCTGGAAATCTATGACAACATCGTGGCCTATTGGCGCCCTGCCGCCACCATCGCCGCAGGCACATCGCACCGGATGAGCTATCGCCTCGATTGGGGGCAGGACCCGGCGCCGCATGACGGCATGCCCTTGCGGGTGCTCAATACCGCTGCGGGCGGGCGGCCCGAGGGTGGGCGCATCTTTACCATTGATTTCGAAAACGCCTCGCACGTGCCCGATGACCTCAGCCGCGTGGACCGCCTGGTGCGCTCCAGTACGGGCGAAGTGACCGAAGGCATCATCCAGCGCAATCCGGAAACAGGCGGGCCGCGCCTTGCCTTTACCTTTATGCCGGGAGAAGCCGACTGGGCCGAGTTCCGTGCGCAATTGCGTCTTGATGGCGCGCCGCTCAGCGAAGTGTGGTTGTACCGGTGGACAAAATCGTAACCGCGCTGCCCCCTGCGGATATGCCGCCGCGCGCACCGCTCGCCATGCCAGAGCAGGACTTCGCGCGCGCGCCGTTTATCACGCAACCCGCCCTAGCGCGTCGCCATCCCTTGTGGCGGTTCGCCGTTTTTGTCCCTGCACTGTTGGCCACAGCCCTGATGCTGTGGGGGCTCCACGGCCTCTTTGCCTCCAGTGGCATGACCTGGCTGGAATATGTGCTGCTCGCGTTGATCGGCGCCACATTCGTCTGGGTCACGCTGGCCGTGTCCACGGCACTCGTGGGACTGGCCGGGCGGTTTGATCGCCCCGAAACCTTGCCCGCCGGCCAGCCGATCAGCGTGGCATTGCTGGTGCCCATTTACAACGAAGTGCCTTGGGACGTGTTTGGCAATGCAGCCGCGATGCTGAAGGATCTGGCACGTCAAAATGGCGGGCACGACTATACGCTTTTTGTGCTCAGCGACACGCAAGACGCCGATATCGCCCATCAGGAATGGCGTGCCTTTGTGGCCTTGCGCGACACAGCCCCTGACGGCATGCATCTGCACTATCGCCGCCGGAGCCGGAATACCGACAAGAAAGTCGGCAATCTGGTCGAATGGATCACGGGTTGGGGCGCCGCCTATGAGGCGATGGTCGTGCTGGACGCAGACAGCCTGATGACGGGGCGTGCCATTGCGCGCCTGTCCACGGAACTGGCCGCCGATCCGCAAGCGGGTCTGATCCAGAGCTTTCCTCAACTGATCGGGGCCGACACCGTATTCGCCCGCATGCAGCAGTTTTCCAACGTGGCCTATGGCTGGCTCTTGGCCGAAGGGTTGGCGCATTGGTCGCGCGATGAGGGCAACTACTGGGGTCACAACGCGATCATCCGCACGCAGGCTTTTGCCTCTGCCGCCGGGCTGCCCCATTTGCGCGGGATATTGGGCGGTGATGATCTGATCCTCAGCCATGACTTTGTCGAGGCGTCCTTGCTGCGCCGCGCGGGTTGGCGCGTGCGTTTTCTGCCTCGAGTCTCGGGCAGTTTCGAGGAAACGCCCGGCACCCTGATCGACTACGTGCTGCGCGACCAGCGCTGGTGCCGGGGCAACCTGCAACACCTGCGCCTGCTGACCACGCGCGGGCTGCACCCTGTCAGCCGCTTTCACCTGTTTCAGGGCGCGGCAGCCTATCTCATGTCGCCCGCTTGGTTCGTGCTGCTGGTCTTCTGGACGCTGCTGGGCCGCGATGCGGACACCAACGTGATCACCTATTTCAACGAGGCCAACCCGCTCTTTCCAAACTGGCCCCCCGCCATGACACATCTGGACAGCGCGATCTTTCTGCTCGTCATGTATGCCATGCTGCTGACGCCCAAACTGACCAGTGCTGCTATCATCGGCACCAATCGCAAGGCCGTGCGCCTGTTCGGCGGACGCCGCGCCTTTGGCAGTGCTGTACTCTTTGAAGTTGCGCTCTCGGTGGCCTATGCGCCGATCATGATGATCCAGCAAACGCGGGCCGTGCTGCGTAGCCTGCTGGGCCGCAACTCTGGCTGGGTTCCGCAACAGCGCAATGCGCAGGCCTATCCGCTCCGTGTTCTGGTCAAATTCCATTTGGTCGAAACAGTGACCGGCTTTCTTTTGCTGGCCGGGCTGATGGCTGGGCTGGTATCGTGGTGGTTGCTGCCGATCATGGCGAGCCTTGTGCTTGCCGTCCCCTTGTCCGCCCTCAGCGCGGTGAACCTGAAAACGCTCGCACCAGCCCTCTTGCGACTGGACAGCCCGTTGACGCTGCGCGAGCCGAGCATCCTGGCCAGTGCCCGCGCCGCACGTGCTGAACTGCGCATCCAGATCGCGCCGCCGAACATCGTGGCCGAGTGACGGATTTCACCGGTCCGCCTGCCACGGCGCGCAACATCCATGGGCAGAACGATGTGTCGCAGGAGTACGGGGTTCGTCCTGACAGGACTTTTTGCTAGAAGCGCGCAAGTGTGGCTCGCCACCTCTCAAAAAGGTCTTCCCATGACGCCTTCGTCCTCTCCACGCCTCACCGACAGTCCGGACTGGCTGTATCTCCTGCGCGAATTCGATGCGCTCTATCGCTATGGATCGGCGGGAGGCAGCCCCGCGATCCGGGCGCACCGCAAGAAAGTGCGCGATCGGTTGTCCGCGGCGATGACGCGAAACCCCGAACTGACCGAGCGCGAAAGCGCCGCGAAACCAGTCACGGCGCATCTGCCGCGCGCCCTCGATCTGGGCGAACGTGCAGCGATGCAGGGCATGGCAAGGGCGTTGCGCGAAGTTCGGAATGTGCTGACATGGGAATACGGCTACGAGCGTATTTCCAAAAGCCTCAGCCAGAAATACGCTTATTGCGAAGTCCTTGGGCCGAAAGGCCCTGTCCCGTGCGAAGACCTGATCCTGGGCTTCGTGCTGTTTGCGCCGCATACCACCTATCCCCAGCACAGCCACAAGGAGATCGAGGAAAGCTATATTTCGATTTCCGGCGCGTGGTCGGAAAACAATGCAGCTGTCTTCGCGCCCGGATCGCTGATCCTCAATCGGTCAGGCGATGAGCACCGGATCACCACCGGAGATCGCGACCCCTGCCTTCTGGCCTATGCCTGGACGGGCCCAAAAGAGCGGCTCATGCAGCCCAACATGAAGCTGACCGGCACGCGCAAGGCCAGTCCCGCCAAAGGGGGCGCATAGGCTGGAGCAAACGGCTTTGGTCCGCAACGCGCTTGCCTGTCGGCAAAACAGCTTAAAGGGCAACCCGCGTGGCCAGCCCTTTTTCCTCCGCGACCCGCGCCGCGACGGAGGCAACGGCCAGATCCTGCAAGCCAACGCCGGTGCCGTCGAAAAGCGTGATCTCGTCATCACTGCTGCGCCCGGCATGGGTGCCATTGATCACGTCCCCAATCGGGGTGATATCGCCTTCGGTGATCAGGCCATCGGCAATGGCGTGCTGCGCCTCACCGATGGTGATGGATTGCGCGATCTCGTCGGCAAATACGGTCGCGCGGGCAAAAAGGGCCTTATCCACTTCCATCTTGCCCTTGGTGTCGGTGCCCATGCAGGCAATGTGCGTGCCGGGCTTGATCCAGTCCGCCATCATCAACGGCTCGAAAGCGGATGTGATGGTGATGATGACATCTGCCTGCGCGCCCAGCGCCTCTTGGCTCACTGCCTCGAATTCAAGGCCCAGTTCTTCGGCCACCGCGCCCAGTTTGGGCAGCATGTCAGGATGCGGGTTCCACGCGACCACCTTTTTGAAAGCGCGCTGTTCGGCAGCGGCACGCAGTTGGAAGGTCGACTGGTGCCCCGCACCCACCATCCCCAAGACGCGTGCATCCTTGCGCGCCAGATGCGCAATCGACACCGAAGAGGACGCCGCCGTGCGCACAGCCGTCAGATAGTTGCCGCCCACCAGCGCCTGCAACTGGCCAGTGTCAGGGTTAAACAGAAAAATGGTCGACTGGTGGTTGGTCAGCCCCTTTTCCATGTTACCGGGCCAGAAGCCGCCCGACTTGACGCCCAGCGCCTTGCCCGCCCGATCAAACCCGGACTTGAACCCATAGAGCGCGTCAGCATAGCCAATCGCCTCGCGGATGACCGGAAAATTATAGGCGTCGCCCCGCGCCATTGCCCCGAACACCGCCTCAACCGCGTCAAAAGAATCGCTGCGGCTGACGACCTGCGCACAGACCTCTTCACTGATAATGAGAAGCCCTGCATTTTCGGGTGTTGGCGATGAGGTCATGCGATCGTTCCTTGTGAATTCTATGAAAGGGGGTGTGCCAGTGAACACCACCAGCACACCCCGATGTGCCCCGTTTACAGGGGTTTGGTCTCAGTAGGCCTTGCCGCGCGCAGACACGGGCCAGATGCTTTCAACCTTGCCGCCCCGCACACCCACGTACCAGTCATGCACGTTGCAGGTCGGATCGCAGTGGCCGGGCACCAGCTTCAGCTTGTCGTTGACCTTGAGCACCCCGTCCGGGTCGGCGACGACGCCATGCTCATCGGAGCATTTGACATATTCCACATCGGTGCGGCCAAAGATCGTGGGCAGACCGCTATCGACCGATTGCGCCTTGAGCCCTGCATCGACGATGGCCTTGTCGGCCTTGGCGTGGCTCATCACCGAGGTCAGGATAAACAGCGCGTTTTGCCATTCACCCTGATCGATCCGGTTGCCGTCCTTGTCGAGGATACGACCGTAATCGGCATCCATGAAAGCATAAGACCCGCACTGCAATTCGTTGAACACGCCAGAGGCACTCTCGAAATAGTAGGACCCCGTACCGCCACCGCCGACGATATCGCTCTCGATCCCTTCGGCCTTGAGCATGTCCAGCGTGTCGGACACCTGCTGGATCGCGATAGAGGTCTTGGCCTTGCGGTCCTCATAGGAGTCCATGTGCTGCATCGCGCCCTGATAGGCCTGAATGCCTGCGTATTTCAGACCCGGTGCGGCGTCGATCGCCTTGGCCAGATCAACGACCGGCTGACCAAACTGTACGCCGCAACGGCCCGCGCCCACGTCGATCTCGACCAGACATTCGATCTGGGTGCCATGCTTGACTGCCGCCGCCGACAGATCCGCCACGTTGTTGACGTCATCCACACAGCAGATGGTCCGCGCGCCCAGCTTGGGCATCCGCGCAAGGCGGTCGATCTTTTCGGGCTGTGTCACCTGATTGCTGACCAGCACATCCTTGATACCGCCACGGGCAAAAACCTCAGCCTCGGATACCTTCTGGCAGCACACGCCAACCGACCCGCCCAGCTTTTCCTGCAGCAGGGCCACGTCAACGGACTTGTGCATCTTGCCATGGACCCGGTGGCGCATGCCGTGGGATTTGGCAAAATCACCCATCTTCTTGATGTTGCGTTCCAGCGCATCCAGATCCAGCACCAGGCAGGGCGTGGCAATGTCGGCCTCGTCCATGCCGATGGAGGCCGGAATATCATAACCGACTTCGAAATCCTCGAGTTTCACTTGTGTGTTCATAGCGTCTCTCCTTAACCCTTGATCCAAGGGAGTTTGTCCAAATCCACATTGCCGCCCGTAACGATGACCCCGACGCGCTTTCCTGCAAAGACATCCGGGTTCTTGAGGATGACGGCCAGCGGTACGGCACAGCTGGGTTCCATCACGATCTTCATGCGCTGCCAGGTCAGCTTCATCGCGTCGATGATTTCCTGCTCGCTGGCGGTCAGCACGTCTTCGACGAAGTGTGACACGAAATGCCAGGTGTTTTCCTTGAGCGGAACCTTGAGGCCATCCGCCACAGTCACCGGCGCGTCATCCGCAATGATGTGACCCGCCTTGAACGACCGCATCGCATCATCGGCCTGTTCCGGCTCGGCGGCGTAAATCTTGATATGCGGTGCGAGGTTCGACAGCGTCAGGCAGGTGCCGGAAATCATACCACCTCCTCCGATGGGAGCCACGATGCAATCCAGATCCTTGACCGCCTCGATCAGTTCCAGCGAACAGGTGCCCTGCCCTGCGATCACGCGCGCGTCGTTGTAGGGATGCACAAACTCAGCCCCCGTCGCGGCCTGCACTTCGGCAAAGACCGCCTCGCGCGACGTGGTCGATGGCTCGCATTCGGTGATGATGCCTCCATAGCCTTTGACCGCATCCTTTTTGGCCTGCGGGGCCGTGCGTGGCATGACCACGTGGCATGGAATGCCCCGCCGACCCGCCGCATAAGACAGCGACAACGCGTGATTGCCTGATGAATGCGTCGCGACGCCATTCTTGGCCTGTTCATCGGTCAGGCCAAAGACCGCATTCGATGCGCCGCGGACCTTGAACGCTCCGGCCTTCTGGAAGTTCTCGCATTTGAAGAACAGTTCCGCCCCCGACAGGTTGTCGAGATAGGTCGAGGTCAGCACGGGTGTGTTGTGAATATAGGGCTTGATCCGCGCGTGGGCGGCGCGCACATCCTCGATCGTCAGATCCTGCCCCGTGGTGGTGATGTCCAGCATTATGGTCGGCTCCTTTACGCTGCGGCGCTTTTGATCGCTGCGGGGCGGCTGTTGCGAAGGTAGTCCTGGGCCGCTGTAACGCCACTGCCCAACGCAACCGGATAGTTCAGATCGGCCATGCCCATCTCGACCGTGGCAAGGCCAGACAGCACCATCGTGTCGGTCAGGCTGCCCAGGTGGCCGATGCGGAAGGCTTTGCCGTTCATCTCGCCCAAACCCACGCCAAAGGACACGCCATAAGCTTCAAAAACATGATCTGTCAGCGTATTGCTGTCAAAACCTTCGGGCACATAGATCGCACTTACCGTATCGGAATAGAGCTCCGGCGACTGTGCTACAAGGCTCAGCCCCCAGCCATCGACCGCGCGGCGCACCGCTTCGGCCAGCCGGAAGTGGCGGGCATAAACGTTTTCCAGCCCTTCTTCAAACAGCATCTTGAGGCTCTCACGCATGCCGTAGATCAGTTGCAGAGGCGGCGTGTACGGGAAGCCGCCTGACGCGTTCGCCTTCATCATATCGCGAAAATCAAAGAACGTACGGTGCAGTTTGGCCGTCTCCATCGCGGCCAGCGCCTTTGGGCTGACCCCAAGGATTGCCATGCCTGTCGCCAGCATGAACCCTTTTTGCGAGCCGGACACTGCGATATCAACGCCCCAGTCATCCATACGAAAATCCATGGAGCCAAGTGAACTCACGCAATCCACAAAAAGCATGGCCGGGTGGCTGGATGCATTCATGGCGGCGCGCACGGCCGCGACATCTGACTTCACGCCCGTGGCGGTTTCATTGTGCGTGACAAGAACCGCCTTGATCTTGTGGGCCTTGTCGGCACTCAGGGCGGCTTCGAATTTGTCGGCAGGAGCACCGCTGCCCCAAGCACATTCGATGATCTGCACATCGAGCCCATGGCGCTGGCACAGGTCGATCCAGCGATGGCTGAACATGCCGTAACGCGCCACAAGAACCGTATCGCCGGGGCTGAGCGTGTTGCAGACCGCCGCTTCCCAGCCGCCTGTACCGCTGGATGGAAAGGTGATGACGGTGCTGTCCTTGGTGGCGAACACCTTTTTGGTGTCCTCCAATACGGGTGCGAATGTCTCGACAAAATCCGGCGCGCGGTGATCGCGGGTCTGGACCTGCATGGCGAGCCTCAACCGATCAGGGATATTGGTCGGGCCGGGTATGAATACCGGGTTTTGATCTGACATGATGCATCCTCCTGCTTACTTTGGCGAGCATAGAGGGAGTGGATCGCGATGCAATTTTTTCGTAAAATATTTTCCAGAGTTGCCAATTAAAAGTAATGCACTGTTATCAATGGGGTTTTGATTTATCGGAATTCTGATCGGTTATTGGGTTCAAAATTTTTTTTCGCATTCCGCCCCAGATTGGCATAGGAGTCCGGTATGGATCAAACCCCTGAAAAACCCGCCAAACGCAAGCGTGGCAGGCCCAAGTCCCAATTCAACGAGGCGCCTGCCGAGACCCTGCAATCTGTCGAAAGAGCGCTGATCGTGCTCAAGGCCGTCGCCCAGCTTGAGCGGACGACCCTGTCGGACTTGTCGCTGTCTCTCGGTGTCCCCACGGCGACGGCGCACCGGGTGCTCAACACGCTGCAGAAACACGACTTTGTTGCCTTTGATGAAGATACGCAGGATTGGATGATCGGGTTGGAAGCCTACCGCACCGGCACCGCTTTTCTCAATCAGAGCAACCTGACGCAGATTGGCCACAAGGTCATGCGCAGCCTGATGAAATCTACCGAAGAAACTGCGAACCTCGCCGTTCATGACCAATTCGAGGTGGTCTTTATCGGCCAGGTCGAAACACACAACCCGATCCGCGCGTTCTTTCCACCCGGGTCCCGTTCGTCAATGCATGCCTCGGGTGCCGGCAAGGCCATTCTGTCCGCCCTTCCCGAAGATCAGGTGCGCAAGATGGTCGAGCGCGCAGGGTTGGAACGCTTTACAGAACATACCCTGACCGAGCCGGGGCCCTTCTTCGATGAGTTGGGGGTGATCCATGACCGAGGCTGGTCCTTTGATCGGGAGGAACGGTATCTGGGAATGTCCTGCATCGGCTCCGCGATCTTTGACCGCAACGGCCACCCCATCGCGGCGGTGTCGATTTCGGGGCCCAGCACGCGGTTCTCAGACGACAAGGTGGCGGAATTTGGGGACGCTGTGGCACAAGCCGCCTCGGAAATTACCCGCCAAACCGGTGGACGTGCGCTCAGCGTTTGACCGCTTTTTGCAAGGTGCCATCGAAGTGCACGCTTCTGGTGGCCATGACGCAGGCGCGGCTTGCCTACGCTAGGGCCGCTGTCTATCACTGCATGCGACGTCGCTATGGCATAGCCCGCAAAGGAGAGCCCATTGCCGATTCGAAACTGGTTTGCTGAGCGGTCTGCACCTGCCGGACTGTTTTATGGCACACACCGCACATCTGAAATCATCGCGTTCAAACCGCCTGCCTTTGGCGCGAACGCGGCCTGTGAGTGTAACGATCACATCATCTCGATTGGCTGTTCCTCGCGTGTGACCTTGGCCGAGCAAAGGCTGGCCGTCGCATGAGTACAATTCTCAAATCATCGGTCGAGACCTGTCATTGGGGGTTTTTCGATGCCGCTCACCCTGCTGCACTGACCATAGACAGTGGCCAGGAGATCACTATCGAAACCATCTCCGGCGCACCGCGCAATTTGCCTGGTCCCGGCTATCACGTGCCGCCCGAACTGCTGGAACTACATGCCACAGGTGTCCCGGCCATGCCCGGCCACATCCTGACAGGACCCGTTGCGATCAACGGCGCTGTGGCAGGTGACGTGTTACAGGTCGACATTCTGGATGTCTCCCTGCGCCAGGACTGGGGGTACAACCTGATCCGCCCCCTTGCCGGGACATTGCCCTATGACTTTACCGAGGCGCACCACACCATCATACCACTGGATGCGGCGCGCGGCATTGCGACGATGCCATGGGGGCTGGAACTGCCCCTCGCACCGTTCTTTGGCGTGATGGGCGTGGCGCCGCCGCCAGCCTGGGGCCGCATATCGACCATCGAGCCGCGCAAACATGGCGGCAATATCGACAACAAGGAATTGGTGTCGGGCACGACGCTCTTTCTACCGGTCTTTGCGGATGGCGCGTTGTTTTCCTGTGGCGATGGTCACGGCGCGCAAGGCGATGGAGAGGTTTGCGTGACGGCGATTGAAACCGCCCTGAGGGGTACGTTCCGGCTGACCGTGCGCAAGGATCTGGACCTGACCTACCCGCAGGCCGAAACGCCAACGCATTACATCACGATGGGCATGGATCCCGATCTTGATCGCTGCGCCGAGATGGCGCTGCGGGACATGATCACGCTGGTGTCCGGGCGCGCGGGCATCAGCCGCGCCGACGCCTATATGCTGTGCAGTCTTGCAGGCAATCTGCGGATCACCCAGACCGTGAATCGTGAAAAGGGGGTTCATATGATGATGGCCAAGGACCTGATCGATCCGAAGTGATCAGCATGATCCGGGGCTGCATCGCTGCCCCGGACCTTACCAAAACTCAAGCACCGGTATCGCGCACATCCAGCGCATCGCGCAGCCCGTCGCCCACGAAGTTGATCGACAGCACCACCAGCATGATCGCGAGACCGGGGTACACCCCAAGCCACCACGCCTGGCTGATAAAGCTGCGTCCATCGGCCAGAATAAGACCCCATGTGGGCGTATTCGGACCGACGCCAAGCCCCAGAAACGACAGCGACGCCTCGCCCAGAATGGCATAGGACACGCTGACCGTGGCCTGCACGATGATCGGGGCCAGCGCATTGGGCAGGATATGGCGGAACATGATCCGCGCGTCCGAGAACCCCTGAACGCGGGCGGCATCAACAAACTGCTCCTCTTTGAGCGTCAACACCATGGACCGCGCGATGCGGGCAAAATCATCGAGGAAGGCCAGCGCAATCGCCACAATGACGTTCAACAGTCCGGTGCCGAAAACCGCCACCAAGTAGACCGCGATGATAAAGTTCGGGAACGCCCATTGCAGGTCGATATAGCGCATGATGATGTTGTCGATCCAACCGCCATAATAACCCGCCACCACGCCCAGAGTGACCCCGGCCACCAGCGCCAGCGCCACCGTCGATATGCCCACGAACAGCGAGATTTGTGTACCCCAGATGATGCGCGACAACAGATCACGGCCCAGATCATCGGTCCCAAGCCAGTGTTCGCCCGACGGACGACCCATCATGTCCAGCGTCATCTCGTTGGGATCAAAGGGCGCGATCAGCGGCGCGAATACCGCGGCCAGGACGAAGAATCCCAGAATGAACAGCCCCACCTGTGCCTTGCGGTCGCGTGCAAAGGCGCTGCGCAGCCGGGACTTGGGCGGCGCCATGTCCGGGACATCAAGAACCTGTTCCTGTGCAGATATGTCCGACATCATGAATACCGTATTCTTGGGTCGATCACCGCATAGAGCAGATCAACCGCGAGGTTGGACAAGACAAAAAAGGCCGACACCACCAGTACCGCCCCCTGCACCACCGGGTAATCCCGGTTCTGGATGCCTTGGATCAACACCCGGCCCAGTCCTTTGATGGCAAAGACGTTCTCGACCACCACGGCCCCCGAGATCAGCAGCGCAAAGGCGATCCCGATCACCGTCACCACAGGGATCAATGCATTCGGGAAAGCATGCCGCAGCATCTGCACCCGAACGGTCAAACCTTTGGAGGCCGCCGTGCGCATGTAATCGGCCTGCATGACTTCGAGCATGGAAGATCGGATCATGCGTGCGATGATCGCCGAAAACCCGGTGCCGATGGCGATGGACGGCAGAATGAGGTGACTGAACCACGGCCAGAAGCCGGCTGACAGCGGCTCGTAGCCGATTGCCGGCAGCCATTGCAGGTTGGCGGCAAAAACGATGATCAACAGGATTGCCAGCCAGAAATCCGGCATCGACAGGCCGAGGAAGGCGAAGAGCGAAACGGCGTTGTCGGTGGCCGAATTCTTGCGCGTGGCTGACAGGATGCCCGCCGGGATGGCAATCACCAACGCAATCACAAAGGACAGGAAGGCCAGCGACAGGGTCCGCGGCAACGCCTCGAGGATAATTGTCGTGACCGGCTGGTTGTTGCCATAGATCGACGCGCCCAGATCGCCTTGCAGCATGTTGGTGAACCATTTCCAGAACTGCACGATCAGCGGCTGATCCAGACCCAGCTTGCGGATCATCGCCTCGCGCGCTTCGGGGCTGCCGGAATCGGCAAGCATCGCGGCAATCGGATCACCCGGCACCAGCCGGATCATGAAAAAGACCAGCGTAGCCACGGCGAGCATCACCAGAGCAGAGCCGACCAGTCGTCTGAGAATATATGAAGCCATATGGGGTTGGACAGGCCCGCAAGGGCCCGCCCGCCTTTCTGTGAGTTACGCCAGCGAAATGCGGTCAAGCTCGTGCAGACCGGGGATGCGCGCGTCTTCGGGCACGATCACCGATGTGCTGTGCACAAGGACGTCCACGGGGTGATAGAGGAACCCGCAGGCCACCTTGTTCGAGGTGATGGCATTGGCTTTTTGCACCAGTTCGCGCCGGGCTGCCGGATCGGCCGTGACCGATTGGGCCTCAACGGCGGTATCGCTTTCCGCTTCGCTCCAGAACCCGAAGGGCATGGCGTCCTTGTCGCGATCCGGACCATTGAACTTGGACGCGGTTTGCATCCAGTCCACCAGACCATCATCAGGATCATAGTCACCGCCAGAGCCGCCCAGACGCAGATCGAAGTCCATCTTGTTGAACTCTTCGATCCCGATGGAGAAATCCTTGGGATCGACAAGCACAGTGATGCCCAGGACCTGTTTGAGGATGTTGGCCACGACCTGACCATCCCGCTTGGTGTTGGGAGTGGTTTGCAGCTTGAGTTCCGGGAACCCTGCGCCACCGGGATACCCTGCTTCGGCCATCAGCGCCTTGGCTCCTTCAGGATCAAACGCCTGCTCGGACGCGGTCGCAAGGGCATCGTCAAAGAAATAGCCCATCGCCGGGTTGATCGTGCCATGCGCTGGCACCCCGTACCCAAAGCGGCCCTGCTGGACAAACAGATCACGGTCCAGCGCCTTGGCAATGGCAAGGCGGACCATAAATCCCTTTTCTTTCTTCAACTCTTCGACCGGCTTGTCGAAGTCAGTGACCAGCATCGCCTCGTGCCAGGGGTTGATCCAGATCGACTGGAAGCCTGGGCCGGGTTTGATGTCAACGACAAGGTCGGGGTTGGACTCGAACCGGCTGACCAATTGGGTTGGCACCGGGTTGCCGCCGACATATTGGATGTCACCCGCTTCGATGGCAGCCGCCAGTGGTTCGACGCCGTCCACGGGTTGGATCGTGATCTTGTCGATCTTGGGGCGTTCCGGGTCGTAATAATCCGCGAATTTCTCCAGAACGACACCTTGGCCCAGCACGTGCTCCGTCACTTGGTACGGGCCTGTGCCAATGGGCGTAAGACCGTATTGCGCGAGGCCCAGTGCTTCCAACCCGCCGCGTGACACGATGGTCATGGCCCGGCCCGATGACCGCTCCAGCGCTTTGGTCAGGAACGACGCCTGCGGCTGTTTCAGAACGAACTTCACTTCGAAGTCATTCAGTTTTTGCAATTCTGCCACGTTGCCGATCACCCGGCTGTGGCGGGATTGTTCCGGGTCGCTGGAGCGGTTGAAGGTAAACTCCACATCATCGGCATTGAACGCGTCGCCATTATGAAAAGTCACGCCTTCGCGCAGTTTGATGGTGTATTCCAACCCGTCTTCGCTGACTTCCCAGCTTTCGGCCAGATCGCCCTGCGCCACCAGATTATTATCGATATGCATCAAACCGCCGTAGATGTTGGACGCGATCTGGAATTGGAGCACTTGACCGATTTGCGCAGGATCGAGGGTTACGATTTCTCCGACACCGGCCCAGGCGCAGTTCAGCTCGCCGCCTGCGTGGGCCGCAGCCATGGCTTTCGTGGGGCGCAAACCGGGCAGGACCTGCGCCATCGTCAACGCGCCACCGGCGGCCAGCAAACGCAGGGTGGTCCGGCGGCTCATCTTGTTACCGCGCATATCGTCCTTGCTCAGACCAAAGAGCGGGTCACGCGCATCATAGTCATAGGCGTCACGCAACTCGCTTTCAGCGCGTTTGATAAGATCTTTGTCGTCCATGGTACTCTCCTGTCGTGGTTTGGTTTCTTAGTTGGTTTGGGGTGGGGATGCGGCATGACAGGCCGCAGAATGGCCGGGCGTCAGAATATCGAGCGATGGTTCAACCGTGCGGCACACCTCCATCGCAATCGGGCAGCGCGGATGGAAAACACAGCCCTTGGGCGGATCAAGCGGGCTTGGCACTTCGCCTTTCAGCGCCACATGCTCGCGCCCCGCTTCCGCCAGCGGATCGGGGTTCGGCACCGCATCGATCAGCGCACGGGTGTAAGGGTGTTGCGGGTTGTCGAACAACTCTTCGGAGGTCGCCGTTTCCATCACCCGGCCCAGATACATCACGGCCACCCGATCACAGAGGTGACGGACAATGGACAAATCATGGCCAATAAACAGATAGGTCAGGTTCAGGCGCACCCGCAGGTCTTCGAGCAGGTTGATAATCTGCGCCTGAATGGAGACATCAAGCGCCGACACGGCCTCGTCACAGACAATCAGGTCTGGCTCGATCGACAGCGCACGGGCGATGCCCACGCGCTGACGCTGGCCGCCGGACATCTGGTGCGGATAAAGGTCCGCAAACCGGTCCGACAGCCCGCAGAGCCCCAAAAGCTCGATTACCCGCGCGTTCACGTTCCCGCTGTACTGATGCACTTTCAGCACTTCGGCGATGATGGCACCGGCTTTCATGCGGGGATTCAGGGATGAAAACGGGTCCTGAAATACGGCTGCCACGCGTTTTCGGTAAGGCGCGAGTGCTGCCCCTTTGAGTTCGGTGATGTTTTGCCCGTCAAACCAGATTGCCCCTTCGGTGGCGTTGACCAGTCGCAGCACGGTGCGCGCTAACGTGGTCTTGCCGCATCCGGATTCGCCCACAAGCCCGAACGCCTCGCCCCTGTTCAGCGACAGGCTGACATTTTCAACCGCTTTCACCTCGGCGACCTGCCGTTGCAGCAAGCCCTTCCTGACCGGAAAATGCACGGAGACGCCTTCGATGCGCAAGAACGGCTGGGCCATCACGAGGCCTCCCGGGTTTCGGTGTTGAGCGGGAAGTGGCAGGCCGATTGTCCGTCGAATGCAGGTACGACCGACTTGCAGACATCCTGCGCATAGGGACAGCGCGGGTGAAAGCGGCAGCCGCTGATGCGCGCAAACGGGTCGGCCGGATTTCCCATGATCGGGCGCAGCGGCTCTGAGCGGCTTTGATCCAGCCGCGGGACGGAGTTGAGCAGTCCT
>NZ_JAIMIA010000074.1 GCF_019966495.1 Tateyamaria pelophila
GAGGTAAAAGATACTTGATCCGCAGGCCTGATCAGGCGATCTTCGCGTCAGATGGCAGGCCACTTGGGGAATGTCGGCCAAAGTTATCCTCGTTTACTTCGACGCCGCGCAGGATGCGGTAGGTGGCAGCATGCATTTCATCATCCAGCACAAAGGCCTCGAAACTTGCGCCCAGAAGGGCGGCCGTCATGCCGGAGCTTTCATAGATCAGATTGCCGCCCGCCAAGGCGGCTGCAAGCGATGTAAGACCTTTTTCCGCGCCGTATTGAGCGTCGATTGCTTTGGCGTCCGTCATGCAGGCCGCGACACCGGAGACCAATCCCAACCAGTTGCTGAGTTGCGCCGATGCCGCGTTCTCACCGCCGCCGCCCGCAAAGGCACCAGTGCGCAGATCAATGACCAACGGCCAGTTGGAAAAGACCATGGGGTGGCCGGGTTTGATGGCGTGGACCATGACAAGGCTGGCCAGTGTCTCGGCCAGCGACTGGGCCAGAAAACCCGCAAGTGTTGCGGGTGCGGTGGCACCGGCCTGAGCGGCTGTGATGCAACTGACGGGAATGTTGTGGGCGATGCAGGCATAGACAGTCTCGACCGCGTCGGCCCCAAACCGCATTGGCGAAATCACCGGACTGATATGCGCCTTGACGAAGGGGCGCTTGGCAAAGCTGCCTTCGCCACCCGCGGCCATGTCGAACATTGCCACGATCGGGGCGACATGTTCGGCAAGGGTGAAGGCGGTCGCAACCGGTTTGTTCGTGTTCCGCAGAAGCGCGTACGCGGTGTTGACATCAAGAGCCCATTCGTCGGGCAGGTCGGTCGCGATGCAGCAGCGGGTAAACCAACTGATATTGGTGAGCGCGTCTTGCAAACGGGTAAAGTCATGCAAATCCGCCAGAGTGGCTGAGCGGTAGATATGGCTGTCGCGATCAAGCGTTTGCACCGCCGCTCCACCTGTACCGAAATGCACGGCGTTTCCGCCCACTTCGATACTGCGCGCAGGATCACGACCATGCAACGTGAAGGTCTTGGGCGCGTGATCAATCGCCTCTTCGACGAGGGTGGATGGCATCGAGACGCGTCCGTTTGGCATCGACACAGCGCCTGCTGCCTCAAGCGACGCGCGCAACCTGGTCGGCACTTCACCCATTCCCAGATCTGACAAAAGGCGCAACGCGGTGCGGTAAATGCTGTGTAGGTCAGCATCACTCAAGGGTTTGTATTGGCCCCCGATTTGACCCGGAGGTGCGGGATTCGATGGCGGACCGGCAGCGCGTGCGGCCATGCGGGCACGGCGGCCCGCGCGACGGGGAGTCGGATCTGACATTATGTCAGGGGCGTCCTATTTGCGATGTTTCACAAGCACTCGTTTCGCATTTTCGCGTCTGCGAATAGGTGTTTTCAGAACAGTGAATATGAAAGTGCGTGATTGACCGGGCCCGCATCGTGTTCATTGTTCCTCAAGCATTCAAATCCAGAGGCGTGAAATGAAGACCCAGACCCGTGCTGTTGTAATCGGCGGTGGCATCGCCGGATGTTCGACCCTGTATCATCTGACCCAGGAAGGGTGGACAGATGTGGTGCTCGTCGAGCGCGATGAGTTGACCAGTGGCACGACATGGCATTCGGCGGCGCAGGTCACGAACTTTGGGATGAACCAGACGATGGTTGGCCTGAAAACTCATTCCATCAACCTGTACAAGGAACTGGCGGACGACCCAGAATATCCGATCAACTATCACCATGCGGATGGTGGTATTCGGCTGGCCAACACGCAGGCACAGATGGATGGGTATCGCCATTTCACGTCCATGGCGCGCGGGATGGATGTGCATTTCGAGGTCTTGGACGCAGATGAATGCGCGCGACGCCACCCGCTGATCACCAAGGATGATCTGGTGGGCGGTCTATGGGATCCTTTGGACGGTGACATCGATCCTGCGCAGCTCTGTCAGGCCTTGGCCCGCCGCGCGCGCAAGGCGGGTGCGGAAGTTTATCGCCATACGCCAGTTACGGGGCTGACACAGCACAAAGACGACAGTTGGACGGTCCACACGACCAAAGGCGATATCGATTGCGAGGTCGTCATAAACGCTTGCGGATACCGTGTGAACGAAGTTGGTGCCATGATGGGTGTGCATCATCCCGTCGCTTCCATGGAGCATCAGTATTTCCTGACCGAAGAGATCCCTGCGATCCGTGATGCGGGTCACCGCATGCCTTTGCTCCGTTGCCCGATCAGTGACTATTACTGCCGTCAGGAAAAGAACGGTCTGCTGTTGGGCTTTTATGAGCAGGACTGCAAAACATGGGGAATGGACGGCATTTCGCCTGACTTCTCAAATGATCTTTGCCCCGATGATCTGGACCGCGTGACCGACGTTCTGGAAGGGGCGTTCGCACGGATGCCGGCCTTGATGGAGGTTGGTGTTCATACCATCGTCAACGGTCCGATCACCTATACGATTGACGGCGCGCCGCTGGTTGGTCCCATTCCGGGCAAACGCAATGCCTATTGCATCATCGGCCTGCGGGCGGGCTTGGGTGAAGGCGGCGGGCATGGCTGGCTCTTGGCGCAACAAATTGTGCACGGCGAAGCCTGCTATGACACATGGGTCATTGATCCGCGCCGCTTTACCGGGCACGGAAACGTGGAGCTGACGGCCCTGAAGGCCATCGAGGACTATCAAAACGAATTCCGTTTTCATTTCCCACACGAGCATCGTCCCGTCGGACGGCCCATGAAAACGACTCCGTTGACCCCGGTTCTGGCCGCGGAAGGTGCGGAGTTTGCCGTCGTGAATGGGTGGGAGCGTGTCGAATATATCAAGCCGTCCCCCGATTTCGAAGTAACCCTCGGGTTCCATTTCGATGAGGCGTTTGACGTTGTCGCGGGCGAGGTCGCTGCGGTACAAAACGCGGTGGGCCTGACGGAAGTCAGCGGCTTTAACCGGATCGAGATTGACGGCCCCGACGCCCACCGCTTCCTTGATCACATGATGTGCGGGCGCGTGACGTCGAAGCCGGGCAAAGTGGGCCTTGGCTACCTGCTCAACAGACATGGATGCGTCAAAACCGAGGCGACGGTTGCCAATATCCCCGACGGTCCGGTCTGGTACGGATCGGCCGCAGCGGCGGAATGGCATGACATGGATTGGCTAGCGCAGCACAGCGATGGCTTTGACGTCTCACTGCGCAGCCTGACCAACGACTGGACCATCCTTGTTCTGGCCGGGCCGCGCGCGCGCGACGTATTGAGCGCTGTCAGCCGGGACGATTGGTCCAAGGCGGCGTTCCCCTGGCTCTCCGTCCGGCATGCCTTTATCGGCATTGCGCCTGCCGTTGTCATGTCAGTCAGCTTTTCCGGCGAATTGGCCTATGAAATCCATGTTCCGAACAACCAGCTCTATGCCGCCTACCTTGCTTTGAAGGCAGCCGGGGAGGCACACGGGATGCGGCTTTTCGGGTCGCGGGCTGTGGAATCGATGCGCATGGAAAAAGGCTTCTTGCACTGGAAAGCGGATCTGATCACCGAGTTCGATCCCTTTGAAACCGGCCTGGACCGGTTCATCAAAATGGATAAGGACTTTGTCGGAAAGGACGCTCTTGTCGCGCGACAGAATGCGGGCCTGACGCGCAAGCTGGTGTCGCTGCATGTGGACGCCACAGATGCGCCTGCCCATGGTGGTGCGTCCGTCATGCAAGATGGTCAAGTCGTCGGGACTGTCACATCTGGCGATTGGGGGCACCGGGTTGGGATGAACCTTGCCTATGCATTTGTGGTGCCTGAGCTTTCGGACATTGGAACTGAAGTGCAGATAGACATCGTGGGAAAACTGGTGCCTGCCACTGTCATTTCGCCCGCACCATACGATCCACAGATGACGCTGCCACGGGGTTAAGCGCAGCCAATGCATAGGGGATTACAGTTCGGGATAGTTACAAAGGCAGGTGACAGCATACATTGCGTTGCATAACAATCGTGTTGGGAGAGCGAGTCAGACTCCGGTCTGGTCAAATCGCCTGAACCAATAGGGAGGAAATACATGACTGTTTCACGCAAATCGTTCCTGAACCTGATGGGGGCTGCGGCCCTCGCGATGGGTTTCGGCGGGGCGGCACAGGCGCAGGAAGTGACGCTGAGCCTGCACCAGTTCTTGCCCGCGCAAGCAAATGTGCCGAAGCTGGTGCTGGATGTCTGGGCCGACAATGTCGAAGAGGCGTCGGGTGGCCGGATCAAGATCGACCGCTACCCGTCGATGCAATTGGGCGGTAGCCCGCCGGAACTGATGGATCAGGCCATCGATGGCGTCGCTGATATCGTCTGGACCGTTGTCGGCTATACGCCTGGTCGCTATCCCAGCACCGAAGTGTTCGAGTTGCCCTTCATGATGACAAACGCCCGTGCGATGTCATCTGCATATTGGCAAATGTTCGAAACGCACATGAAAGAGACCGAGTTCAAGGACGTCCATATCCTTGGAACATGGGTCCACGGCCCAGGTATGATTCATGTCAACAAAGAGGTCAAAACGCCCGCCGACATGGAAGGCCTCAAGATCCGGGGCGGATCGCGCACGGTGAACAACCTGCTTGAGAAAATGGGTGCAACGCCGGTTGGTATGCCGGTGCCTGCGGTTCCCGAAGGGCTCAGCAAAGGTGTGATCGACGGCACGACGATTCCATGGGAAGTTACCGGTGCCTTGAAAGTCTCGGAACTGGTGGAAAACCACACTGAATTTGATGGCAACGCCCTTTATGTTCTGACCTTTGTCTTGGCGATGAACAAAGACCGCTACGAGAGCCTGCCGGCAGATCTGCAAAAGGTGATCGACGACAATTCGGGACTGGAGTTCAGTATTTTCGCCGGTGGCACTCAAGCGGATGCAGACGGACCATCGCGGCAAATTGCAGTCGATCGTGGCAACAATATCGTCACCGTATCGGGTGCTGATCTGGACGCGTGGATTGCCGTGGCCGTTCCGATCTATGCCGAATGGATCGCGGATATGGAAACCAAAGGTATCGACGGTCAGGCGCTGATCGACGAAGCGCGCGCTTTGATGGACGCATATGACGGCTAAGCCGTGATCGGGGTCGTGGTATTCCGTATCGCGACCCCGCTTAATCAATAAAAACGAGGCGTTCATGCACCGGGCGGTGGAAATCTTGTCACGCGGATCGGCAGTGATAGGCGGGGTCGTATTGATGATCCTGATCGTGCTCAGCACCTTGTCGATTGTCGGGCGCGAACTTTCGAAACTGGGGCATCGGCTCGCGGATGGTGATTGGTTTGCGGGGCTTGGCAACGCGCTGATCGCCACTGGCGTCGACGAGATCAATGGAACCTACGAACTGACGGAGGCGGGCGTCGCCCTTGCCATATTTGCCTTTCTGCCGGTCTGTCAGTTTTATGGTGCGCACGCGACCGTGGACGTATTCACGTCGCGACTGCCACGCAGCGCACTGGGCTGGTTGCGCGCCTTTTGGGAAATCGTGCTGTCTGCCACCATCATCTTTATCACGCTGCGACTGTATGATGGCATGCTGCGTTATCTGGGCAACGGAGAGACGACGCTGTTTCTGCAATTTCCGGTCTGGTGGTCCTATGCGGCCTGCGTCGGGGCCGCGGGGGTGGCGTGCATAACCGCGCTTTACTGCGCTTACGCCCGGCTGGCCGAAGCGGTCACCGGCAACACTTTTTTGCGCGAGGGTTGAGCCATGCAATTTCTGCTCGACCTGTTGCCCTTTTCGGATATGAGCCGCCTTGAACTTGGATTTTGGTCATTCCCGGTCCTGCTTGGCTTGATCTTCATCCGCGCACCGATTGGCCTTGCCATGCTGCTTTGTGGGTTTGGCGGTTGGTATTTTGCGATGAACGGAAACCCGACACCCCTCTTGGCCAAGTTGAAGTCGGAAACCTACACGACCTTTTCCAACTATTCGCTGACCATAATCCCTATGTTCTTGCTGATGGGGCAGTTTGCGACCCTGTCGGGCATGTCGACCGCGCTTTTCAAGGCGGCCGAGAGTTTTCTTGGACATCGCAAGGGCGGCGTCGCCATGGCGTCCGTGGGCGCCTGCGCGGGCTTTGGGGCCATCTGCGGATCGTCTCTGGCCACCGCTGCCACAATGGGCCGGGTCGCGTTGCCGGAGCTGAAACGCTACGGATATTCGGGCGGGTTTTCTACGGCGACCCTGGCCGCCGGCGGGACGCTGGGCATCCTGATACCGCCTTCAGTAATCCTCGTGATCTATGCGATCATCACCGAACAGAACATCGCGAAACTGTTTTTGGCCGCCTTCATCCCCGGCGTCCTGGCGGCCCTCGGCTATGTCATCACGATCTCAATCTATGTGCGGCTGTTCCCGAGATCTGCGGGGACCCGTCCGCCGGTGCCGATGGCGGAACGTTGGAAAGCGCTGGCGACGACCTGGCCGGTTCTGGTCATCTTTGGCCTTGTTGTGGGCGGGATTTATGCCGGGTGGTTCACACCCACCGAAGGGGCGGCGATCGGGGCCGCCGGGACAGGAACCGTCGCTCTTTTGGGGGGCAATCTGAACTGGACGAGGTTGGGAGAGGCTTTGATCGGAACGGCCAAAACCACGGCAATGATTTTTTTCATCGTGCTGGGCGCGGCATTTTACAACGGGTTTCTCGCATTATCCGGCGTTCCGCAATTCCTTGCCGATTACGTATTGAGCCAGAATCTCAGCCCCATTCTGGTCTTGTCCGTGATCCTTGTCTTTTATCTGATCTTCGGCTGCGTCATGGATAGCCTGTCGATGATCCTGCTGACCGTGCCGATCTTTTTCCCGGTGATCTCGGCTCTGGATTTCGGCATGTCACCGGAACATGTGGCCATCTGGTTTGGCATCCTTGTTCTGATCGTGGTCGAGGTGGGTTTGATCACGCCTCCAGTGGGTATGAACCTTTTTATCATCAATGCCATGGACCGTGAGACGCCAATCACCCAGACGTATAAGGCGGTCATGTTCTTTGTGGGGTCGGACATCGTGAGGGTCATCATTCTGGTCATGTTTCCGGCGATCACGCTGTTCCTGCTGCCGGGATAAATCGCGGCCCATTGGGCGCCTTGACGGTGCTGGGCCGACGCATGCGCCGGGCCGCGCGTCTCAATGCGTGACTTGCGTGCCCGTCCCGAATCGTGCCTCACTAGTTATGAGCTATAACTAATTGCGGCAGGACGATGGGCGAGAACCTGAAAATTGAAGTACACGCCGCGATCGCGGTCCTGACCCTGAACAGGCCGGCCAAACGCAATGCGATGTCGGACGCGCTTTTGGCAGAGATCGACGGGTTTTTTCGCATGCCGCCCTCCGGTGTTCGGGTCGCCGTCATTACGGGCGCGGGCGGTCACTACTGTGCCGGTCTCGACCTGAGCGAGCATGTCGCGCGCGACGCGGAAGGGACGATGCACCATTCGCGTGGGTGGCATGACGTGATGGACCGTCTGCAGGGGTCCGGCCTGCCTGTCGTATCGGCCCTGTCTGGTGCCGTGATCGGCGGCGGGCTTGAACTTGCCACGTCGACCCATGTGCGGATCGCGGAACCTGATTGTATTTTCCAACTGCCAGAGGGGCGGCGCGGTATCTTTGTCGGAGGCGGCGCGACTGTGCGTGTGGGCCGTATTCTGGGCGCGGACCGTATGACCGAAATGATGTTGACCGGACGCAAATATGGAACGGACGATGCCGTACGTATGGGGCTGGCGCATTATGCGGTTGCAACGGGCGAAGCCTTGCCAAAGGCACTGGAGATCGCCGAGCAGATCGCGGGCAATGCACCGCTCAGCAATTACATGATGATTCAAGGGATTGCCCGCATTCACGATATGGGGCGCAGTGACGGCTTGTTTGTCGAAAGCCTGTGCGCCGCGCTCGCACAGACCAGCCCGGACGCGGTCGAGGGATTGGCTGCCTTTCTGGAAAAGCGCAGTCCGAGTTTTCGCTGATGCGTGAAACGACGGGTGAACAAGTCGGCACAAACGTATCGGATACCGCGTTGCGCGGCTTTGTCGGGTACAACATGAAGCGCGCATTCAATGCGGTGCAAGCGGACCTGACCCGCACGTTGGCCCCGCACGGTCTGCGCATGATCACCTATTCCGTGCTGGCCCTTGTCGTTGAAAACCCCAGACTGCGCCCCAGCGCACTTGCCAAAGCTCTGACTGTCGAGCGCGCAAATCTGGTCGTTTACGTGGATCAGTTGGAACAGGCTGGCTGGGTCACCCGCACACCAAGCAGCACAGACCGACGGGCTTACGCTTTGCAAGCGACGTTGGAAGGTCAGCAGGTCTATGCCCGCGCCATGGCAGCAGTACGGGATCATGACCAGCGTATGCTTGGCGCATTAGACCCTTCCGATGTCGCGGTCGTCAACAAAGCGCTGGCGACGATCGAAGCGCAAGGGCGCTCTTTATGACCGATCACCTACACCTGCCGCCTCACAAGGTTGTCCGCCAAGATCGTCCTTATGGTTCGATCGTGCTGCGATCCGGTTATGAAATGCCGCCTTGTGCAACGTCGACAAACGAATGGCTGGAACGTTGGGCCGCAGAGACGCCGGATCAGGTTTTCTTGGCTCAAAGGTCCGGACCCGGGTGGGAAACACTCGCCTATGGCGAAGCGCTGGAGCGCGTGCGGGAGCTGGCGGCGGGACTTTTGGCGCGCGGCGTGCGTGGGCCGATCCTGATCCTGTCAGGGAATTCGATCGATCACGCCCTGCTCACCCTCGCGGCGAATTACGTGGGTCTGGTGACTGTGCCAGTCGCGGAACAATACAGCTTGATCCCGGCGGCGCACGGCCGACTGAAATATGTTGCTGATCTGGTGAAACCTGATTTGGTTTTTGCTGAAAACGGGGATGCCTATCGCGACGCTTTGATGATTGTGGGATCCGCTGCATTGTCGTCCACGCCCGGGGCGTCCGGTGCAATTGGATTGGATACCCTGACAGGCGGCGGGCATGCCGTCGATCCGGCACGGGCGCAAGTCGGACCCGAGACAATCGCTAAACTGTTGCTCACATCCGGGTCGACGTCCGATCCCAAGGCCGTCGAAACGACACAACGCATGATGACAGCCAATCAGGCCCAGATTGCAGTTTGCTTGCCATTTCTAAAAGCGCGCCCACCTGTGTTGGTGGACTGGTTGCCATGGAATCACGTGTTTGGTGGATCGCACAACTTCAATTTGGTGCTCGCCAACGGCGGCACGCTGTACATCGACGATGGCAAACCACTGCCCGCCCAGTTCCCCCGAACGGTCGAGAATCTCAGCCTCGTGTCAGGCACTATCTCATTCAATGTCCCAGTTGGCTTTGCACAATTGATCAAGGCACTGGAGCAAGATGCGGCAATGCGGGAAACGTACTTTCGTGATCTGGATATGATCTTTTATGCAGGTGCGTCCCTGCCTCAGGAAACCTGGAGCGTACTTGAGCGTATGTCCCTGGAGGTCGGGGGGCGCCTTCCGCTGATTACATCCAGTTGGGGGCTGACAGAAACTGCGCCTGCCGCGCTCTTGCAACATGCCCGGGCAAAGGGCGCGGGTATTGTGGGCGTTCCCTTACCGGGTGTTGCGGTCAAGCTCATTGATGACGGAACCGGGCGGATGGACGTCCGCGTCAAGGGCGACACAGTATTTTCCAACTACCATGCGAATTTGAAACAGACCTCTGAAGCTTTTGACGATGAGGGATTCTTCATGACCGGCGACGCGATGCGATTTGTTGAGCCGGATGACATGACCAAAGGGCTATGCTTTGACGGACGCCTGTCGGAGGACTTCAAGCTCAGCAGCGGAACATGGGTGCATGCGGCTGCTTTGCGGTTGGAAATGCTATCCGTGCTTGGGGGTCTGGCGCAGGATGTGGTGATTTGCGGTGCTGGGCAGAATGAAGTCGGGATGCTGATCGTGCCCGGGCCAGAAGCGCGAAACGGAAATGCTCTCAGAGGTGCGTTGTGCTGCGATGCTGCAGCTGAAATACGAAAACGTATGGAAATACATGCTGCAAACGAAACAGGCGCGACGAGAACCGTTGCGCGTGCTTTGGTGCTGGCTGATCCGCCCAGTATGGGGAATGGTGAAGTGACAGCGAAGGGGAATTTGAACTTTGCCAGAATACTTGACCGTCGCGCCGATCTTGTCGTTCGGCTTTATGAGAATGATGATCCAGCCAGTATTGTGATTTCGATATGATCGACCTTGAGAAAATTCGCGCCATCGACATTCATACCCATGCAGAAGAGCCCTGCGGGTGCCACGGTGATGACGGCTATGACGATCTTCAATCGACAATGGCAGAATATTTTCGTGCTCCTTGGAAGCATCCGCCGACCATGCCGGAAACTGCGGCGCATTATCGGGCGCAAAACATCGCTGCCGTGATTTTTCCTGTCGATGCCGAGCGTGAGACGGGGTATCGCAGATATGCGAACGAGGAAGTTGCCGAAATCGCTGCGGAAAACAACGATGTTCTGATCCCGTTTGCGAGTATCGACCCCTGGAAAGGAAAGATGGGCGTGCGCGAAGCCAAACGGTTGATGCGTGATTTCGAGATCAAGGGGTTCAAGTTTCACCCGACCATGCAAGGCTTTTACCCAAATGACAGAATTGCATATCCCTTGTACGAGGCGATCGAGGAGGAGGGCGGTATCGCGCTGTTTCATACCGGCCAAACCGGAGTAGGGTCAGGCATGCCGGGTGGCAACGGGATGCGGCTGAAGTATTCCAATCCGATGTATATGGATGATGTGGCCGTGGATTTTCCCGATCTCAAGATCATTCTCGCGCATCCAAGCTTTCCCTGGCAGGAAGAGGCACTGGCCGTCGCGCAGCACAAGCCGAACGTCTATATCGACTTGAGCGGGTGGTCCCCGAAGTATTTCCCGCCCATATTGGTGCGCTATTGCAATTCAATATTGCGCAAGAAGGTGATGTTCGGGTCCGATTGGCCGATGATCACTCCGGAACGCTGGTTGGCCGATTTTGAAGAGATCGACATCAAGGACGACGTGCGACCGGACATTCTGAAAAACAACGCAGCAGCGCTCCTGGGGTTGCATTAAATTGCGAGAGAAAATGTTCTGCCTTTCTGTATCGATAGTTTAATGCACTATAAAACATATTCTTGAGTCTTTGGGAGGAGACGCATGACGAACGCAGCAACCTTTTTTGTCGACCGTCATGTTATGGAGGGGCGTGGAGACAAGACGGCGTTCCGGGAGGTTGGGACGGGTCGAACACTGAGCTATGGTGAACTGGCAGACTTGTCGGGACGCGCGGCCGCAGCACTGATGGGACACGGTGTTCAGCGCGAAGAGCGCATGGCGATGCTGGTTCTGGATCAGATCGAATTCCCAATTTTGTTTTGGGGGGCTTTGAAAGCTGGCGTGGTTGCGGTTCCCTTGAACACCCTTTTGGCGACTCAAGTATATGACGTGATATTGCGCGACAGCAGAGCGACGACATTGGTTGTGTCGGAGGCGCTACTTGACGTCGTTACCCCTATCCTGGACGACAATCCCTATCTACGCCGGATTATCGTGATCGGTGGAGAAGGGTATAAAAATACGATATCGTATGTGGATTTCATGGCGTGCATGGACACGCCGGCAGGAACGTTCGAGGCGAGCGCCGATGAAACTGCCTTTTGGCTGTATTCGTCGGGTTCGACCGGACAGCCAAAGGGCGTGCATCATGTACATTCCGCCATGCAAGCGACGGCAGACACCTATGGCGCGCAGGTGTTGGGCATCCGCGAAGACGACGTTGTTTTTTCAGCGGCGAAGTTCTTTTTTGCCTATGGTCTCGGGAATTCAATGACGTTCCCCATGTCCGTTGGGGCAACATCATTGATCTTTTCCGGGCGTCCTACGCCTGACGGCGTGGTTGATATTCTTGCGCAGGAGCGCCCGACGATTTTCTGCGGCGTGCCAACGCTTTACGCAGCAATGGCAGCGTATATGGAGCAGCATGGCGCGCCGAATGCACCGTTGCGATTGAGCATTTCCGCCGGTGAAGCGCTGCCCGAAGATGTTGGCAGGCGATGGTTGAAATTGACAGGTGTCGATATTCTCGACGGCGTTGGCTCTACGGAAATGCTGCACATTTTCTTGTCCAACGCGCCGGGCAACGTAGTTTATGGCACGTCGGGTGTCGCTGTCCCTGGCTATGACGTCAGACTGGTTGATGAAAACGGCAGGGACGTGGGCATTGATACCGTTGGTGAGTTGCTGGTGAATGGTGCGTCCGCAGCCGGCGGCTATTGGAACAAACGCGATAAATCGCGCGATACTTTCGAAGGCGTATGGACCCGGACGGGCGATAAATATGAGAAACGAGCAGACGGGCGCTTTGTCTACTGTGGACGCACGGATGATATGTTCAAAGTGTCCGGCATCTGGGTCAGCCCTTTCGAGGTCGAGCAAGCGATCAGCAGTCATGCTGCGGTTCTGGAATGCGCGGTTGTTGCGGCACGGGACGAAGATGGACTGGAAAAGCCCAAAGCCTATGTGGTGGTGCAGGGTGAGCGGCCGGATGGGTTGGAAGACCTGCTGCGGGAACACGTGAAAGACCGGATCGGAAAATGGAAATATCCGCGTTGGATCGAATGCGTGGAGAGTTTGCCGAAAACCGCGACGGGCAAGATTCAACGCTTCAAGCTGCGCGAGGATGTGTGATGGAATGGTCCTCTGGTTTCATGACGGTCGCGGGTCACCGCCTGGAGTATGCGTGCTGGGGCCCAGAACCCAAGGATGCACCGACATTGGTCCTGTTGCATGAAGGGTTGGGGTCGGTCGGCCTGTGGCGCGATTGGCCGACCCAATTGGCGGAGGCAACCGGGTACGGTGTTCTGGCGTATTCGCGGGCGGGGTATGGGCGGTCTGCGCCAGTATCCCTGCCACGTCCGTTGGACTACATGACTCGCGAGGCCGAAGATGTCCTGGGCCACGTGCTGGATGCGGCCAAAATCCGATCCGCCGTGTTGCTTGGGCATTCAGACGGTGCCACGATCGCTGCGATTTACGCGGGGTCCGTGTCAGACATGCGCGTCCGGGGCTTGATACTGATCGCACCCCATTTCTTTACGGAGCCGAAAGGCTTGGAGGCGATCCGCGCCGCAAAACAGGCCTATGAAACCCAAGGTTTGAAAGAGCGCCTCGGCCGCCATCACGATGCGCCCGATATTGCGTTTTATGGGTGGCACGACGCATGGGACGATCCCGGAAACGCCAACTGGAATGTGGCGGACTGCATCGACCATTGGCGTATTCCGGCGCTGGCTATTCAGGGGACCGATGATGCCTATGGGACGATGGCCCAGATCGACGAGATCGAAGAACGGATCTATGCGCCTTTCGAGCGGCTTGATCTGCCGGGTATCGGGCACATACCGCATCAAGAAGCTGTCGAACCCGTAACCGCAGCAGTCGTGGAGTTCTGCACGCGTTTGCGGCGGTTGGAGAATGCGGATGTCCCGATCGCTGGCACAGGGTGAGTGAGGTTTTCCGACCGTCGCATGCGTATGTTCCCGGTGTGACGCCTCGGCATCCGGAGGGGGCTTTTGACGGTTTGAAGGCGGATATTGCTGACGGCATGACCGAGGCCGAAATGCAAAGCAGTCTGGCGTGGCGTGCGGGAACAATCTATCGCGCGGAAGGATATTACTGGGAGTGCCACGAGGTTTTGGAAGCTTTGTGGATGACGGCCCCGGACGGACCTTTGCGCAGATATGTGCAAGCGGTCATCCAGATGGCCAACGCGCAATTGAAAGAAAAAATGGGTCGACCAAAAGCTGCCGTCCGCCTTTGCGATATCGTGTGCAGGCATCTGGATGCCTGTGCGGGCGTTGAAACGATTCTTGGTCAACCTGTTGCTGCATTGCGCGCTGAAGCCCAAGATTTGTCATATCTACATCGAATATCGCATTAAAATGCACAATGAGACACGGGATCATATGACATGATGCGCATTTTACCACTCATAATGTACCATAATGCAAATTCAGGTAGCTTTGAGCTTGCAAGGAGAGCCTATGAGCAAGGTCATCGATTTTCAGACTGATCCGTCAAAGTATCGTCACTGGCGGATCGAATATGATGGACCTGTTGCCAACCTGTTCATGGACGTGGACGAGGATGGTGGTTTGTTTGATGGCTATCAGCTCAAACTGAACTCCTATGATCTGGGCGTGGACATCGAATTGGCTGATGTGGTTCAGCGGATGCGGTTCGAACACCCCGAGGTCAAAGTCGTCGTTCTGCGTTCTGCCAAGGAAAAGGTGTTTTGCGCGGGGGCCAATATTCGGATGCTCGGGGGCGCCGCCCATTCCCACAAAGTCAATTTTTGTAAATTCACGAACGAGACCCGCAACACGTTCGAAGCTGCGGAGGCGGATAGTGGTCAGAAGTACATCGCTGCCGTCAAGGGGGCCTGTGCGGGGGGCGGATATGAGCTCGCGCTGGCATGTAACCATATCATGCTGACGGACGACTCGTCCTCCTCCGTGGCGTTGCCCGAGGTGCCGCTGCTTGCCGTTTTGCCCGGCACGGGGGGACTGACCCGCGTGACGGACAAGCGCAAGGTGCGCAGGGATTTGGCGGATGTGTTTTGCTCCACCGAAGAAGGGGTAAAGGGCAAGCGCGCCGTGACTTGGAAGCTCGTGGACGAGGCGATTGCGAACTCGAAGTTTGACGAAACGGTCGAAGCCCGGGCGCGGGAATTTGCCGCCTCTTCGGCCAAAGTCGATGTGGCGTCGGGTATCTCGCTTGGGCCTTTGCGCCGCGTGATCGAGCCGGATGGCTCCCTGCGATACTCTTTGGTTGAGGTGCTCGTCGATCGTGATGCACGCCGCGCCACACTGACGATCGGTGGGCCGGAAACAGACGCCCCTGACGATATGGTGGCGTTTGAGGCGCAGGGAGATCAATCTTATATGCTGCGTTTGGCGCGGGAGTTGGATGATGCAATTCTCCATCTGCGGCTGAACGAAGCGGAGCTTGGTTTACTGGTGTTCCGGTCGCAGGGTGATCCAATCAAGATGGCGGCGCATGAGGCCGTGTTGATGGCCGATCCGGATCATTGGCTGGCCAATGAGGTTTTGAAATACTGGAAGCGGGTGCTGAAACGGATCGACGTGACCTCACGCTCGATGGTGGCATTGGTTGAACATGGCAGTTGTTTTGTCGGTGTGCTGGCCGAAATCCTGTTTTCGGTCGACCGCAGTTACATGATGGAAGATGAGTTTGAAGGTGACAACCGCCCGATCGCGACAGTGACCCTGACGGCTGCCAATTTCGGCCTGTTTCCCATGGGCAATGATCTGAGCCGGTTGCAAAACCGATTTTATGGCACACCCGAAGCGGTTGATACGGCCCAAGGTCATATGGGTGAGGCCCTTGAAGCCGCAGAAGTCAACGATCTGGGTTTGGTCACGATGATCCTCGACGATATCGACTGGGATGACGAGATCCGCATCTTTATGGAAGAGCGCGCCAGCTTTAGTCCGGATGCAATGACCGGGATGGAAGCGAACTTGCGCTTTGTCGGGCCCGAGACCATGGAAACCCGCATCTTTGGCCGCCTGACTGCGTGGCAAAACTGGATTTTCAATCGTCCAAACGCCGTGGGGGCCGAAGGGGCCTTGCAGCGCTATGGCACGGGCGTGCGCGGAAATTACGACATGGAGCGGGTTTGACCGGCGCAGGCGGAGGATGCCTCCGCCTTACGGGAAAGACCCTGAACGTAGACTTGTAAGGCGGCGCCTGCCCCGCCGATCTTTGAGGAGAGACCGGAATGCTTGATCTGATAAATGTCAGCTATGATACGCAAATCCCGAACAATGTTGGCCTCAGCGAAGACCGCAAGGTTCTGAAAGCGCTGGAAAAGTGGCACCCTGGGTATATCAATTGGTGGAACGACCTGATCCCGCAAAACTTTCAGGACAGCATGGTCTATCTTCGGACGGCGGTGAGCGTCGATCCCAAGGGCTGGGCCAAGTTCGACTATGTTAAGATGCCGGAGTATCGTTGGGGCGTTCTTTTGGCCCCTGCGGTTGAAGATCGCAAAATCCCCATGGGCGAACATTACGGTGAACCTGCCTGGCAGGAAGTCCCGGGCGAATACCGAAACATGCTCAAGCGCCTGATTGTCATTCAGGGCGATACCGAGCCGGGATCTGTCGAACAACAACGGTTCCTCGGGCTAACGGCACCCAGCTTGTATGACATGCGAAACCTCTTTCAGGTCAATGTCGAAGAGGGCCGGCACTTGTGGGCGATGGTATATCTGCTGCAAAAGTATTTCGGCAAGGATGGGCGCGAAGAGGCCGACGACATGCTTGTGCGCTCCTCTGGCAGCGAAGAAGCGCCGCGGATGCTGGGTGCGTTCAACGAAGAGACGCCGGATTGGTTGTCTTTCTTCATGTTCACCTATTTCACGGATCGCGACGGCAAGATGCAGCTCGAAAGCCTCGCGCAATCGGGCTTTGATCCACTGTCGCGCACCTGCCGCTTCATGCTGACCGAAGAAGCGCACCACATGTTTGTGGGCGAAACCGGAGTTGGCCGCACCATTCAGGCGACGTTGGACGCGATGAACGCCAATGGTATCACTGACCCATACAATGTGGGTAAAATCCGTGATCTGGGGGTCATCGATCTGCCCACGATCCAGAAAAAACTGAACCTGCATTATACCTTGTCGCTGGACCTGTTCGGCCAAGAGGTGTCGACCAACGCAGCCAACGCCTTCAACTCGGGTATCAAGGGGCGGTACATGGAGCAGCGGATCGACGATGACCACAAGTTGCAAAACGATACCTACGCGGTGACAAGTATCAAGGATGGCCAAATCCTGACGGAGGATGTCCCGGCGCTGACGGCCATCAATATGCGGTTGCGTGATGATTATGTGCGCGATGCGTCGGGGGGCGTGGGGCGCTGGAACAAGCTGATTGCAAAGTCGGGGATCGAGTTTGCGCTCAAGCTGCCGCATGAAGGGTTTCACCGCCAGATCGGCGTATTCTCTTCGGTTGCGGTGGACCCGGATGGAAATATCATTTCGGCAGAGGATTGGGCGAAGCGCCAACACGAGTGGTTGCCTACCAAAGACGATGGGGCCTTTGTCCAGTCTTTGATGAAACCGTGTTTTGAGCCCGGAAAATACGCCAGTTGGATTGCGCCGCCCAAGGTTGGTATCGACAACAAGCCAGGTGATTATGAATATGTAAAGCTGCACATGGCGTGACGCCGAAGGCGGGCGATGCGCCGGAAATGCGCAGACCCCGTAAGGCGCACCCCGGTGCGCCATGTTCGAGACAGACGGAGACTTGAATGAGCACATCCCGAGAAATAGGTCACGCGCCGCGCGTTCAGGCGCTGGCGAAAGAGATCAATACTCTTACCGGCCCCTGTGTGGGATGCACGGAATGTGACGGGCTCTGTCATGCTTTGATCGAGGCGCTCGTGGTGCCTGGGATCGTGCTGCAGAGACGCGGCACATGAATTCTCCGCTCAAGCAGCATCTGATTGACCCCGAGATTTGCATCCGTTGCTATACTTGCGAAATGACCTGTCCCATTGGGGCGATACAACATGACGATAACAACGTCGTTGTTGACCCGGAAATTTGCAATCATTGCATGGACTGCATTCCCGTCTGCCCTACAGGCTCGATCGACGAATGGCGTGTTGTGAACACGCCTTACAGTCTTGACGAACAATACGCATGGGAGGAATTGCCAGAACAACAAGAGCTCGCAACCACGTCGCCGGAAGAGGACGAAGTCGATGCATCCGTCGCCCGCTTGCTCGCCGAAGCGCATGCGGGTGCCGGCGGCAAATCCAAACCGCCCGCGTCTGCGGCCAAGCCGGTTATCAACCTTTATAATCTGGGCAAGCCTGTGACTTTGACCGTGCAAGGCAATTACCGGTTGACGCGCGACCCCGACCACGATGTTCGGCATATCATTCTTGAGACCAACGGCTTGCCCTTCCCGGTGCTGGAGGGGCAATCGGTCGGCATCATTCCGCCCGGCGCGGACGGTGACGGGAACGCGCATCTTCCACGACTGTATTCCGTATCGTCGCCGCGCGATGGTGAGCGTCCGGGATACCACAACATTTCGCTTACGGTGAAGCGGGAGGGGCAGGGCATTGCGTCGAACTATCTGTGTGACCTTGAGAAGGGTGCCGATGTTCAGGTGACTGGTCCCTTTGGTGCGACCTTCCTCATGCCCAACGACCCGGACGCCCGTATTTTGATGATCTGTACCGGCACAGGCTCCGCCCCGATGCGCGCCTTTACCATGCAGCGTCAAAGGGCAGGTGGCGGTGAGATGGCCGCAATGACCATGTTCTTTGGCGCGCGCACGCCAGAAAGCCTGCCATATTTCGGACCGCTCAAGAAGGTTCCCGAAGGCGTCTTGCAGCAACACCTGGTGTTCAGCCGATTGCCGGATCAGCCAAAGGAATACGTTCAGGATCGCATGCTGTCTCGGGCGGAAGCGGTCGCAGATATTTTGCGTGATCCGGGAGCCTATATTTATGTGTGCGGCCTCAAGGAAATGGAGTCAGGCGTTGAAAAGGCGCTCACCACCATTGCCGAAAGCACAGGTCAGCCGTGGTCAGCCTTGCGCGACACAATGCGTGACGAAGGTCGGTTTCATGTGGAAACCTATTGAATGACTGCAGAGCCGTTTGTGCATGAAATTCGCGTAACCTGGGGTGATTGTGATCCTGCCCGGATTGCCTATACCGCCCGGCTGCCATGGTTCGCATTGGATGCGATCAACGCATGGTGGGAGGCGCATCTGGGCGGCGATGGTTGGTATCAGATGGAGCTGGATCGGAATATCGGAACTCCATTCGTCAATCTGAACATGGATTTTCGTCATCCGGTCACGCCGCGTCATCGCCTCATGTGCGAGGTTTGGCCCAATCGTCTCGGTGTCAAATCCGTTTCGTTTTCCGTGATTGGTCGACAGAACGGCATCACTTGTTTTGATGGCCAGTTTACGTGTGTGTTCATCATCGCGGACCAATTCAAGAGCCAAAGTGCCCCGCCAGAATTGCGCGCTGTGATTGAGCCGTTCTTAAGGTAAGAAAGTCCGTTGAAGAATAGCATCGGGGCGCTACTTAACCCGTATTTTGAGCAATTTTCATGCATGACGCTAACACGACGGATACCACAACCTCAGCTGCCACTGATTGAGCGGCTCGCTAAACGCGTGCGCGCTGCACGGACAGCACAAGGCTTGCCGCGTCGATTGCTGTCAGAACGTTCGGGCGTGTCTCCGCGTTATCTGGCGCAGCTTGAGGCAGGCGAGGGGAATATTTCCGTCGTATTGCTGAGCCGGATCGCGGCGGCCTTGAACCTCAAGATCGAAGATCTTTTGAGCGAGACAGACCCGCTGGGCGACGACGTGGCGCGGGTGGCTGCGCTGTACCGTGCCGCCCCAGCCCCTGTTCAGGGGCGGGTGCGGGCTTTGCTGGCGCCGGAACACCCCATGGCGCAGAGGGCGCAGCGGATTTGTCTGGTGGGATTGCGCGGGGCCGGAAAATCGACGCTTGGGCACGCGGCTGCGGAGAAACTGAAAGTTCCTTTTGTCGAGCTGAATACAGAGATTGAACGCGCGGTCGAGATGCCTCTGGCCGAGATCATGGCGCTCTATGGTCAGGACGGCTACCGCAGTCTGGAGGCCGAAGCGGTCGAACGCGTAATACGGACCCATGACAAGTTGATCCTGGCCGTGGCTGGCGGAATCGTGGCTGCTCCTTCGACCTATGCAAAGGTTTTGGCACGGTTCCATACCGTGTGGATACGAACGAGTGCGGCCGAGCACATGGCGCGGGTGCGCGCACAGGGTGACTTGCGTCCGATGGAGGGTAACCCGGAGGCAATGGATCAGCTCAAGCATTTCCTGACTGCCCGTACGCCGCAGTACAAACAAGCGCAGGCGGAGGTGAACACAGCGTCCAAACCGGTGCAGACGTCGATAAATGACTTGCTTGCCGTTATTGCTAAACATCGCTTTTTGGACAGCATTGGTCGGGAATGAACGAGGCAGTACACCCGCTTCAGCGCCGGTTCTGGGCTGTTTGTGAACAAATTCTGATGGATCACACCAACCCGTGGGAGTTGGATGAAGCTCTTACCGATTGGGGCTATGCGATGGGTCCGTGCGAGGCACAGGACCTTGTCGGGCTGGATGTTGTGCTTGCTGCTCGGAAACTCGATATGCAACTTCCGATTTTGCCACGGATGGTCGCAGAAGGCCGGTTAGGGAAGAAAACCGGCTGGGGTTACTACCGCTATCCCGGTGGAAATGGTGCGGTGATTGATCCGCTGATCGAGGATCTGATCCTCGAAGAAGTTCGATTTGCCAAGCATCCCCGCACGGCATTGGAGGGGGAGCTTTTGGTTGATCGTGTGCACGCCTTGATGTCAGAGCACGTGCGAGCCGATCCTGTAGGCGCAGTTGCCGTGCTGCATTTTCCGGTGAACAAGGTCGGTTTGCTTTAGCTTGGTCCGTTGGTCGGACGCTCTTTGACCGCTTGCGCGGCAAAGACGCCCCGCCCACCGTCCCTCAAAAAAAAGCCCAATGCATCGGGGTGCTCCGCTCGCATTGGCGCCCACTTTCAACATGACCGCGGTATAAGGCCCATTCGTGGAATTGTGCAGCAATTGTTGCGCGCGCCAAGTGCGCGCCGCGCGTTAATCAACCCGGTTCGGCAAATGCATGATGGGGTCAGTACTGGCGCGACAACCTGTCTCTCTCACAATAAAAGGGGCCGCCCTTGGCAGGCGGCCCCGATCATTCTTGAACCTGTAGTTTGGATCAGGTCCAGGCCATGCGGGCCGGGTGATATTCAAACCCGATATGGTGTCCCGCGCCGATGAGCCCTATGCGCGTGTGGTTATAAAGCGAGCGCCAATACGGTTGGATCGTCACGGCGTCTTCTTGCAGCAGTGTTTGTCCTTTGGCCATCAATGCGCGGCGCTTTTCGAGGTCCGGCGTAGCAAGAGCCTCTGTCAGGATTGCGTCGAACTCTTCGCTCGCATAGCCAAATTCGTTCCAGGCTTCGCCCGAACGATAGGCCAGCGCCCAGATTTGCACACCGAGGGGGCGCGGGTTCCAGTTTGTCGAGCTGAACGAATACTTGGTCCAGTCGTTCCAGAACGTCGAACCGGGCAGGATTGTCCGCTTCACGTTTATGCCTGCATCCCGAAGCTGGGCTGCCACCGCATCGGTGGTGTCCTTGCGCCACGCATCGTCAATCGAGAACAGCTCGTGCTCGAAATCGCTCATGCCCGCTTCGTCCATCAGGGCCTTTGCAGCTGCCGGGTCAAACTTCGGAGGAGGCACATCCGCATATTCCGGGTGCATCGGGCCAACGTGGTGGTTGTTCGCCACGATGCCGCGCCCTGCATAGCCGAGTTCCAATAGCACGTTGTTGTCGACAGCCATGCTGATCGCCTGGCGGACGCGCTTGTCCTCGTAGGGTCTCATGCCATCCACTTCGGCCAGTTGGTTTGGACGGATGACGATGGTCGCACCAGTGGCGATCGTGTTTTCGTTCCAGCCGTCCAATGTGTTCATGATGTCGATGAACTCACCTTCGATGCTGTAGAGCATGTCAACTTCGTCGGCTTCGGCGGCCGCAATCCAAGCAGAGGGGTCGGTGCCGTAGTCGATGTATTCGAGACGGTCGATGTAAGGTCCACCATAGACGTCTGTGCCCCACCACGTGTGATCTGGGTTCTTGACCAGAACACCTTTAACGCCGACTTCGAGCGACTCGGGCAGATAGGCGCCTGTTCCGATCGGGTTGTCCAGCATGCTGTCAACGGTGAACGAACTGTGCACGATGGCGGCGGGATAGTCTGCCATGCCCGCAACCAGCGTAATGTCGGGAACTGGCAAAACCAGCTTGACCGTATGGCTGTCCACGACCTGAATGGCGCCTTCGAGTGCCTTGCCAGTCGATTCATCAATCAGCGTGGCAAAACGGCCCGCCATCGAATTACCTTCCAGGTCTTTTTCACACCAGCCCGTGATGTTGCGTGCCACGTCTTCCGCAGTGAAATCGTCGCCATTGTTCCACTTGACGCCCTTACGGACATTCAGAGTGTATTCGGTGGCATTGTCATTGATTTCCCAGCTTTCCAGAAGGGCAGGCGTGAATGTGCCGTCGTTTTCCCAGATTGCCAGATATTCCAGCCATCCACGAGAGAAGTTTGCGATTTGCGACCAGTCATAGGTGCGCGGGTCTTTGAGGGCGCGGACTTCCATCTGGCAACGGACAGTGCCGCCTGTTTTTGCGTGGGACTCAGCCCGTGCAGGAGCCGCGAGGCCGAGCATGGCATAAGCGGTTGCTGTCGTTGCGCCGAATGTGCTGGCCATCGCCAGGAATTCGCGGCGGCTGACATCGTCCTCGCCGACTGTTGCGGCCGAATCCACGGCGGATTTCGGTAGCGGTTTACCGGTGCGGGTTAAAAAGTTCATTTTCTTCCTATCTGTTGGCGTCGCGGGTTTTTACGCGCCCTGAATAAGCGAGGGTCGAGCCCCGCCTATCGGTGTTGCAGTTGACCTGCGTTCTTTCGCCTCCCCTTGTGGGGGACGCCCGGATTTCAAACGATCAGGCGCATGGCGTCAACCCATCATCGGGGTCAAGCCCCGGGCCAAAGCGGCAATGGAGTTCACTTTCCACCTAATGGATCGAAGCCACCGGCTTCTAGCCGGTCCGCTTCAGCGAATCTTTCTCTGATCTTCTCTCCTGAATTTTGAAACCCGCTGTGGCGGTATGGTTTCAAAATTCAGGAGAGAAGATCATGCGTT
>NZ_JAIMIA010000075.1 GCF_019966495.1 Tateyamaria pelophila
ACCGTCAGACCCGCCCAATTTGGGCGAAACGCGGGGGTTGGGCCTCTCCAGTCGGGCTACGCCCTCCCTGCGACGCCCAACCCCCGCGTTCTCATCCTGATTGACGCTGGATTCTCATCTTGTTTGTCGCGCTGCAGTAACAACTGCAACAGGTGCTTTTGCTGGTAGTCCAGAGGCCGCGCTGAACAACCAGGTTGAAGAGCCTGTTGTTCTGGAAACAAACGATGACTGGCAGCTTTACGCCGGATTGGCCGCGCTGACAGCTGTTGTGGCTTGCGCAGTTGCATGCGGCAGCGACGGCGGCGGCAGCAGCAGCACGACAACAACTTCAGTAGTACCAGCCAACTAAGTCGCTGTTGATACTTGTATTTTTAGGCCCTGCGATCCAGCGGGGCCTTTTGCGTTTTTCGAGCAATACTATCGGCAACAGCCAAGCTCCGGTTTCAGAACAAGTCTTCCAGTGATGGGTGCGCGACGCAGGCCCACGGAAAAACCACATTTCAGGAACGGCTTCAGCCAAATGCTTTTGCGTGACACGTGCGCTCACTTTTATCTGGAACGGGCCGATCATGGCCTCTGATATCTGTTGCAAGCACGAATCACTGCACGTGATTCTTGGTCGATGGGGCCTGCATTCTTTATAATTTTATATACTCTGCGGGTTGTGTCAGACACGACAGCCGTCTGTATCTCTTATAGATCCAATTCTTGTCATGATCCGGCCAGCGCCGTCTCGACAGCGTCCGTCACAGGACGCGCCAGTGGCGATGTCCGCGACCCCCAGGTTTCGATCACGGACCCGTCCGCCCCGATCAGAACCTTGTTGAAGTTCCAACGCGGCACGAACCCAGTCTGCGCCTTGACCCAGCCGTAAAACGGATGCGCGTTCTGCCCCGTCACACTGGTGATGTCCGCCATCGGCATATCAAGGCCAAAAGTCATTTCGCAGAATTCCTTGACCTCCGCCGCGCTGTCCAGTTCCTGCCGGAAATCGTCCGACGGGACCGCCAGCACCACCAACCCCTGCGCCCGATACGTGTCATAGAGGGACTGCAAATCTGCGTACTGGCGGGTAAAGGCGCATTGCGACGCGGTATTCACCACCAACACTGGTTGCCCTGCCCAGTCCGACATCTCCAACACTCCGCCGTCGATGGATTTGAACGTGACGTTCGGTGCCGCAATGGCCGCAAAGCCCGTAAGCACAGCCGCACATGTCAAAGCTAACAGTTTTCGCATTTCACACTCCACCATATCTCTCACGTTTGAGTTAGTGCGATCGCGGCACAGGTCACCCCCCTTTCATTTCACCCGCCATGCCCCAAATATAGGGACATCACCGGACAGAATCGGAAGGTACCCATGACCAAGTATTTCAAAGACCCCGACGTGATCAAAACCCTCTCGGCCGAAGAATTCCATGTGACCCAGCAATCCGGCACCGAACGGCCCGGAACCGGCAAACTGCTCGGCAACAAGGAGCCTGGGATTTACGTCGATATCGTTTCAGGTGAACCGCTGTTTGCGTCCGCTGACAAATACGAAAGCGGCTGCGGCTGGCCCTCGTTCACCAAACCGATCGAGGCCGCACATGTCGAAGAAATCCGCGATGCCAGCCTCGGCATGATCCGCACAGAAGTGCGCAGCAAACATGGCGACAGCCATTTGGGCCATGTGTTTCCCGACGGACCCCGCGATCGCGGTGGGCTGCGCTATTGCATCAACTCGGCCTCGCTCCGTTTCGTCCACCGCGACGATATGGAGAGCGAAGGCTATGGCGACTACATCAACCAAGTGGAGGACGTGGCATGAGCGACGCACGCGCAGTACTGGCAGGAGGATGCTTTTGGGGCATGCAGGACCTGATCCGCAAGAAACCCGGCATCAAGGGCACCCGCGTCGGCTATACCGGCGGGGACGTGCCCAACGCGACCTATCGCAATCACGGTACCCATGCGGAAGGGATCGAGATCATCTATGACCCATCGGTGATCTCGTACCGCGAACTGCTCGAGTTCTTCTTTCAGATCCACGATCCGACCACACCCAACCGGCAAGGAAACGACCGCGGCCTCAGCTACCGCTCGGCAATCTACTACGTGGACGAAGCGCAAAAGGAAATTGCGCTCGACACGATTGCCGACGTCAACGCCTCGGGCATCTGGCCTGGCAGGGTGGTGACCGAAGTCGAACCTGTCGGGGATTTCTGGGAGGCCGAGCCCGAGCATCAGGACTATCTTGAACGCGTCCCCAACGGTTACACCTGCCATTTCGTACGTCCCGGATGGGTCCTGCCCAAGCGGGCGGCAGAGTAAGGGCAAAGGGGTGGCGGCCAATGGGCGTGAAGGACTTACGCCTGTTCCCTCAGATAAAACTATGACAAGACCCTATTCAACTGCGCGTCGAAAGAGTTTTGAATAGACCATGGCAGTCTTGGTTGGGAACGGGTTTTATCTTTCCACTGCTCTGGGTGTCGGGGGAACGGCGGCCGAAGGTTCTGTCCTGTCCGCAAGTATCCTCGGAAAAGTCTACAATATTCGAACGAATGGCAGCACTGTGCCCGGTAACGCGGCGATGAATATCGGTGACAGCGTTATTGTTGACACCGACGACGATGGTAGTTTTGGCGACGAAACATCAACCACGCAGACGGATAACGACCGCTACGTTAACTCGACTGTCACCTACGCTGACGGGTCCACTTCGAATGTGACGCTTGAGCTTATCAGCCTGTCAGATGGGACCCAGGCCATCTTGGTGAATGACGGTGCGGCGAACAGCATCAATGCAGCATCTGACCAAATTCAATCCATCACGCTTGGTACCTTCGACACCGCATTTAACAACCGGTACAATCAAGCCAATTTTACCAATAGCATAACAAACACAGTCGTTTGCTTTTGCGAAAAAACACGTGTTCGAACACCGACGGGTGAGCGGAAAATCGAAGATTTGATCGTGGGCGATGAGGTTACAACAGCCCAAAACGGCGCGCAAAAGATCGTTTGGATTGGCCAACAAAAACTGTCTTCAGCACAACTTGTCGCGTCGCCGCATCTGAAACCTGTTTGTATCCGTGCCGGTGCACTGGGAGAGCGCGTCCCGGAAACCGACCTTTTGGTCTCACCACAACATCGCATGCTTATTGTCTCAAAGATCGCAAAGCGCATGTTCGGACAAAAAAAGATCTTTGTTCCTGCAATCAAATTGGTCGGTGCAGACAACATCGAGCAAGTGGCCTCTGTGGCGCCTGTGACCTACTTTCATATCCTGTTTGAAATGCATCAGGCCATCTTTGCCAACGGAGCTCTCGCGGAAAGTCTACACACTGGCCCTAACGCGCTTCAGGCATTGCATGAAAAGGCGCGCGAAGAAATTTTTGAAATATTTCCCGATCTGAAGGCTACAGGCCAGGCTGTTCCTCTTTCACATCCCACGGTTGAGAAACAGGCTCTGGTGAGCAGGTTTCTGACAAGACACAAACAGAACCACAAACAACTGGTACAATTGGAGCCCTCCGATGGTTCCTCATGAAATCTGAACGCTTTGAGGCACCAAGGCACGACGATATTGGGCAAGCGCAGCATGCAAAACTGTTGGCTCCTTCCAAACTAGTCTGCAGAGAACGATCAATCGCCGATTGAACAAACGATTTGCTCAGCTTTCAGCCTCCATGGCCTTCCTGCGAACATCCGAGCGCCCCAACTGAACAGAACACGCCCCTTACCGACGGTCACCTGCGTCCGCACGGTGACTAAGCGGTAAAATCCATAGCGCATTTGCGCAGACGAATTGAAACACGGGCAAAGCCGATCAGGTGACTCCAAGTGGCACCCTCGCATTGGAGTGCAGCAGATGACGCCTAAGACCTACTAGTCCATCGGCGTTGCCCTGGCCGCCTCCTTTGCCTATGCTCAGCCCCGCACCGGCTGGCTGTTTCAGACAGAGGCGTTGGTTGCCGATCTGGGTAACGGCGGCGATGTGTCTTCGACGCGCACGGCGCTCCGCTTTGCAGGCATCTATCAGGTCGAGACCGGACCCGCCGCAGGTATCGCCTTCAGCGTAGGCAAACAGCTTTATGACTTCGGCTCCGGCGCGGCAAAACTCTGAGACGATGTGAACGGGTTTTCCGTGTCAGCCCCCGTTCGCTTTGAGTTGGGACAAAGCGCGCATCCTTTTGTCGCGCCCTCGGTCCGCTGGGCCTATCAGGACGGCGCGATTGAGCTTTCGTTCCTAGCACGGCTAGAAGATGCCGAGTTCCGGTTCGGCAAATCAGGGCTTGCTCCGGTTGGCGTCGGGAAAGACAGCAACATCCCGGTCATACTGGCGCTTGACTACAGTCCCAACCCCGGCCTCTCGATCAGTGTGTTCGCAGGCGCCGCCTTCCGAGGCGAGCTGGAGCTTGAAGATGCGTCCGGCAACCGGGTGAGCAAGCAGGATTGTGACACCGCGCCGCTCGCCGGGTTTGCCTTCCGTCTGCGACTCTAGGCGACACATTCAGCCCGGGATTGCCAACAGGTCAGTGCGATAGCACCGCAGCCTCCTGCGCCCAAGGCACTTTCACCCCACAGCTACCCGTGGCCGTCCGGATGCTTCAACCGTGAGCGTCGCCTCCACGAACACGTCGCGCGCCTCTGTCTGTGCCGTCCGGATATCCCGCTCCACAACAATCTCGATATCGTCCGCCCCCGCAGCCAGAGCGGCCCCTGAGGCCGCAGTGCGCAACACGTCCTCCAACCGCGCCAATGCCAAGGCGGCATCCGCGAAATCCTCCGGCCCGCTTTCCAGATGAACCCTGAACCGCCCCTCGCTGGGTGCGGTTACAGTCCCGCTGCGCCGCATCATCACCCGGCCGACAACTGCCCCAATCGCGTTGGCCACGCCCGCATCCGCAGGCAAGATCACCTCGCATCCCAGCCGCTCCCCCACAGCCGGATAATAACTGGCCGCCGAAGCGCCCAATCCGACGACAGGCACGTTCAGGCCCGTGTCAATGCGCAAAACACCGAGATGCGCGCCCAGCCCTTTCTGCATCAGCACATGGGTGGCAAGGCCCTCGTCCAGCCCCTCTTCGCCCAATGCCGCCTGCAACAGGGCAATCGCGGTCTGATGCGTCAACCTGTTCACGATCATCTGCGCCATCTGCACAGGGTCGCGGGCCAGCACCTCGCCCGCCCCCGTGCGCCGCCTGCCGAACAGTTGCAAGGCCATGCGCGCCGCCTCCGCATCCCAACTCTGTAACCGGCCCAGCACATGCGATGCGTCCGAGGGCGTCACCGCCGAAACCTGCACCAAGCCGCGCTCCACCAGCCGCTTGAGGGCCCCCTGCTCCATCCGGGTGCGCAACACAGACGCCAACGGATGCACCAGATTTCCGATCCGTTCCAATACCATGGCATCCCGTGCCGCCAGACCTTCGGCATTCAACCCCGGAACGGCACGCACAAAACGTCCGTCATATTCTCCCGGCGTCGTGGCACGTAGCTGCGCGTCAAGGGCAGGCAGCACAACATCAGGGGCCTCGGCCGCCATCAACGCCACTGGCACGACACGGCGCGGCCCCAGGGTCACGCCCCCCCGCAGGCCTTCGCTGACGAAATGCACTTCGCTGTCGCCGCCAAGTCCGGTTGTGCGCATAGCCACCGCCTCGACCATGGTTCGGTAAGGTCCAACCCGCGCCCCGTCCGGGTCAATCGCGGGGCGGCCACCTTTCAACATGGCCACATCCGTCGTGGTGCCCCCTATGTCACTGACCAATGCATGCTCGATCCCCGTCAGCCACCGAGCGCCGACGATCGACGCGGCAGGCCCGCTCAGGATCGTTTCAATCGGTCGGGCCCGCGCTTGCGCCGACGACATCAAGGCGCCATCGCCGCGCACCACCATCATGGGCGCCACCACCCCAATCTCGCGCAGCACCGCCTCGGCCCGCCCGATCAACCGGTCAATCATACCGATCAGGCGCGCATTCAACACCGCGGTCAACGCCCGCTTGGGTCCGCCCAGCTTGGCCGACAGTTGATGGGACGCGGAGACCGGACGGCCCGTGATCTGGCGCACCAGCGCCGCCGCCCGCTGCTCATGGGCGGGATTGCGCGTGGCAAACTGTGCCGCGACGGCAAAGCCGCTCACATCCATCTTATGTGTCTCTAAAAAAGCAATCAGGCCCGCTTCGTCCAAAGGCGTGGCCTCGGTTCCGTCATGCACATGGCCCCCGGACAAAACGCAGACCGGATCGCCCTTCAGCGCCTCCGATAGTCCATGGGTTTCCAAATCCCTGGCCGCAAACCCGATATAGATCAGGGCCACACGTCCGCCCTGCCCCTCGACCAGCGCATTGGTGGCAAGGGTCGTCGACAGGGACGCCATCGAAATCTCGGAGGCATCCACCGACGCCTCGGCCAGAACCGCGCGCACCGCCGCACCCACCCCGATCGCAAGATCATGGCGGGTGGTCAGCGCCTTGGCCCGCGCCAAAACGTCGGTGTCGTCACGAATGAGGACCGCATCCGTATAGGTGCCGCCGGTATCAACGCCCAGCAATATCGCCATGCCTGTTCCCTCGTTTTCCGACTGCCTTACTGTGGCTGTCCACGACCCGTCGCGCTCAATTGCGTCACCGCCCACCGCGCCGCATCCGCGACAGCCGGATCAGGGTCATTCATCAACGCATCAGCGGCCCCGCACAAGCCCGGATCACCCGAATTGCCAATGGCATACAGCACATTGCGCACAAACCGGTCCCGCCCGATGCGCTTGATAGGCGATCCGGAAAACCGCGCCCGAAACGCCATATCATCGAGCGCAGCCAACTCTGCCAGGGGGGGCGCGTCAACCGCCCCCAGATAGCGCATGTCGCTCGCTGCCACCGCGAACTTGTTCCAGGGGCACACCGCCAGACAATCATCACATCCGTAAATCCGATTGCCCAGCGCGGGGCGCAACGCTTCATCCACAGGGCCCTTGTGCTCGATGGTGAGATAGGAAATGCAGCGGCGTGCGTCCAACCTGTAGGGAGCGGGAAACGCATCCGTGGGGCAGACGTCCAGACAGGCCCGGCACGATCCGCAATGATCCCCCTCAGGCGCATCAGGCTCCAATTCCAGCGTGGTAAAAACAGACCCTAAAAAGGCCCAATTGCCCCAATCCCGGCTGACAACATTGGTATGCTTGCCCTGCCAGCCCAGCCCCGCGGCCTGTGCCAGCGCCTTCTCGGGCACAGGGGCCGTATCAACGAAAACCTTGATCTCGCCGCCTGCCTCGTCAATCAACCAACGGCCCAACCGCTTGAGGCGCTTTTTGACGATGTCATGGTAATCGCGACCCTGCGCATAGACTGAAACGGCCCCCAGTGCGGGACGCTCCAACACCGCCAGCGGATCATGCTCCGGCGCATAGCTTTCGGCCAGCATAAGCACCGACCGGGCCTCGGGCCACAACGCCGCCGGATTACCGCGCCAGGCCATGCGCTCCGCCATCCACCCCATCTGCCCGTGAAATCCCGCATCAACAAAGGCGGCCAGACGCTCCGCCACTTCGGGCACCGCATCCGGGCGACAGACACGCGCTGCCACAAACCCCTCTCCGAGGGCACGCGCAACAATTCGCTCTTTCAGCGCAGACATATCTTCTTTCGGCCAAAAGTATCCCGGGGCCTGGGGCAGAGCCCCAGTCCAACATCAGCCTCAAAAATCGAGGTCATTGTAATGTTTAGGCGGAGGGAACCCGGACACCTGATCCGCCAGAATCGACCGGAACGCAGGCCGGGATTTGATCTTGGCGTACCAGTCCTTCACGACATGCGACCGGTTCCAATCCACATCGGAAATATAATCCAGTGACGACAAATGAGCGGCCGCCGCAAAATCGGCCAACGTCATCACATCGCCCGCCAGCCAGCGACGGTGATCGAGCAGCCAGGCCATGTAGTCCAGATGGTACTTGATGGCCTTCGCCCCGTCCTTGACGTTGCGGCTGTCTGGAAAGCCCCGCCCCATGATCTTTTTGTTGACCCGCTCGTAGAGAAGTTTTGACGTCACCTCGTTGTGAAACTTGTCATCGAACCAGCCCACCAACCGGCGCACTTCCAGCTTTTGCAGCGGTTCACTCGGCATCAGGGACGGATCGGGGCGCGTCTCTTCGATATACTCACAGATGGCCGCGCTTTCGCACATCATCACGCCATCCAGGCGCAGTACCGGCACTTTGGCCGCCGGGTTCCGGCGCAGGAAATCCGGGTCCGGCTCCCAATAGCGTTCCTCGACCAGTTCGACCTCGATCTTCTTTTCAGCGAGGCTCAGGCGCACCTTTCGGCAAAAGGGGGAAAGCGGAACATGAAACAGGCGGGCCATTCAGTCTATCCAAATATGCTGCGACAAGGGGTCAGGCATGCATGCACCCGCGCGCGCCCTTTTTCAACTCTCGAAACACTGCGCCCGGCCATCCGCGCGGATCGTGGCCGCCCCGTCCAGTATCTGCGCGGCCCTTTTGCGAACAAAGGTGGACGGATCGCGTGCCGACCGGCTCTTGGGCGAGGGAAGGATCGCGGCCAGTCGTGCGGCCTGCACATCGCTCAACGCGTCTGCTCCGACGCCGAAATAGTGGCGCGCCGCCGCCTCGACGCCAAACACACCTTCGTCGAATTCGGCAACGTTCAGGTACACTTCCAGAATCCGACGCTTCGACCAAATCGCCTCGATCAGCGGCGTCATCCCCGCCTCCAGAACCTTGCGAATCCAGCTGCGACCGGGCCAAAGGTACACATTTTTCACGACTTGCTGGCTGATGGTCGATGCACCCCGATTGCCGCCGTCATCAATCGCACGGCGGATGGCCGCGACATCGAGGCCCCAGTGTCTGCAAAAATTGGCATCCTCAGCGGCCACAGCCGCCCGCGCCATGATCGGCGCAATGCCGTCCATCGGCACCCATTCATGCTCGATGGACCCCAATCGGCTCTTTTCCTGCATCATGTACAGCGTCGTGGGTGGATTCAGGACAGACCACAAAAATGTGCCCGCAATCGCCATCAGAAGCACGACACCAAACAGGCGGACGCCCCATACCAGCGCCCAACGCACCGGGCGGGAGGGTTTGTTTGCCTTGCTGCCTTTTTTGACTGATTTTCTGCTCTTTCGTGCCATGTCCCAGCTATAGGGCGGCCGACGGCGACTGTGAACTACTGCGTCGCCGCGCGCGCCAAAAAGGTGCCGATACGACGGGCCCCTTTGGCAGACGGGTGGATGCCGTCCAATGCAAACAGGCTCCGGTCGCTCGCGTCGATTGCGTCTTCACTGTCTATAAATTGCATGTCGGCCGTTTTGGTGGCCAAACGTGCCATCCGCGCGTCATATTCCACCAGATAGGGGCGGCAGCCCGCAAAACCGCCTGACCGGTAGCTGGCATAATATCCCATCCAGATCACGGCCGCTCCATCGCTACGCACAGCGTTGACAAAATCGGGCACCGCACCGGTCAAATTCGAGCTGATCAGCAGGTCAAGCACCGCATCACAGTTGCTGCACCCGCACAAGGCCATAAGGTCGTTGGCACCGCCATTCATCAAGACCACATCCCATGCGCCCGCGCGGTATCGGGCCCGCATATTGCGACGCTCCGAGGCGTTAACATATCGACCACCGGATACGGCCACGTTTTCGACTTCCGCGCCCAGCGCATCACCCATCTGGGATGGAATATCGCGGCCCGTCCACTGGTGCCATGCCAGCAGACTGTCGCCCACGGCAAGAATACGCAGCGGTTCAGCGCTCAGAGCACCGGCCCAAAAAACAGCCATGATCATAAACAATCGCATGCTGTGTAAGCTAATGCGCAAAAGCGCTCTGACCAGCATACAACCCTTCATTCACCAAAAACCAAAAAATCTATTCAATTACAAAGTGTTAATTCCTAACGCGCGTTAAGTGATTCTGATATCTTAACGATCGTTAGGAAACGTAAATATGTCTTGAGAGGATTGGAGATGATTGAGACAACAACCAACATTCACCCCGGCGCAATTTTGCCGCAGCAACGCGTGCTGACCGCAACCGATGCTGCCTTGGTCTGGGTCCTGAAATGGTCAGGAAACGCCGATCATGTGATCGCCGCCAAACTGGAAACGATGCCAAGCCGCGTCGCGAATATCCTCGCAGAAACCAGCCATATCGGAAGCCGCGACCAGGCGACCAAAATGATCGCCCAGCGCCAGAAATAGGCTCTATTCGGCCGGAATAGCGTCCTGCTCGATGCTCAGCGGTGCAGGCAAGTGCACCAGCATCTCTGTCGGACACACCTGCAGGAAGTTGCGCTGCTCCACATCCCAATGTTGCAGGATTTCGGCAGCCTTCCGGCTGCCCGTTTCATCCAGATGACGCCTTATCAAGGTTTCAAGCTGTTCCATCCAGTGCGGCACTGTCACCGGGCAGGTAACCAGTGTTTCCATGTTCATCAGCTCCTGAACCTTGCCCTCCGGATCATAAAGATACGCCATACCGCCGGTCATCCCGGCCCCGAAGTTTGCGCCGATCTCTCCCAGAATAACCGCCACGCCGCCGGTCATGTATTCACACCCGTTGGACCCACAGCCTTCGATCACCACATGAGCGCCGGAGTTACGCACGGCAAACCGCTCACCCGCGCGACCCGCAGCAAAGAGGAACCCATCGGTCGCACCATAGAGCACGGTATTGCCGATAATGGTGTTCTCGGAGGCCACGATGGGCGAGGCCATTGGCGGACGCACGACGATGGTGCCCCCCGAAAGGCCCTTGCCCACGTAATCATTGGCATCGCCAGACACTTCCAACTTGAGCCCCGGTGCCGCAAACGCGCCCAGGGACTGCCCCGCGGAGCCGGTCAGTTTCACAGTCAGGTGGTCGCGCTGCAGCGTGTTGCGCATGCCGAACTTGCTGACGATATGGCTTGAAATGCGGGCACCGACCGTCCGGTGTGTGTTTTGCACCGCATAGCTCAGCTGCATCTTCTCCCCATATTCGAGGAACCGGGCCGCATCGCGCACAATTTGGGCGTCCAGCGTATCAGGCACCGCGTTCCGCTCCTTGTCGCGGTTATAAACGATTTCTGCCGCGCCATCGACGGTGATCAGCAATGGGTTGAGATCAAGGTCATCCAGATGGGCGGACCCACGGCTGACCTGCGCCAAAAGATCCGCGCGGCCAATCACGTCATCCATGCTGCGCGCCCCGATCGAGGCCAGCAACTCGCGCACTTCCTGCGCGTAGAACGTGATCAGATTGACGACCTTGTCCGCGTTCCCGGTGAACTTGGCACGCAAGTCTTCATCCTGCGTACAGACACCGACGGGGCAGGTATTCGACTGGCACTGGCGCACCATGATGCAGCCCATCGCGATCAGTGCCGCCGTGCCGATGCCGTATTCCTCGGCCCCCAGCATCGCGGCCATGACGATGTCGCGCCCAGTGCGCAACCCGCCATCCGTACGCAATGTTACCCGTTCGCGCAGGTTGTTCATGCTTAGCACCTGATGCGCCTCGGTCAGACCCATTTCCCATGGCAGACCAGCATATTTGATCGACGTCGCCGGGCTGGCCCCGGTGCCACCGTTATGGCCCGAGATCAGGATCACGTCCGCCTTGGCCTTGGCCACACCAGCAGCAATCGTGCCAACACCGGAGCTTGCCACCAGTTTCACCGTCACCTTGCAGCGGGGATTGATCTGTTTCAGGTCATAGATGAGCTGCGCCAGATCCTCGATGGAATAGATATCGTGGTGCGGCGGCGGAGAGATCAGCGTCACGCCCTTGGTCGAGTGCCGCAACCGCGCAATCAGGTCGGTGACCTTCATGCCGGGCAACTGGCCACCCTCACCGGGCTTGGCCCCTTGGGCGACCTTGATCTCCAGTTCTTCGCACTGGTTCAGGTATTCGGCAGTCACACCAAATCGGCCCGACGCCACCTGCTTGATCTTGGCGGACGGATTGTCACCGTTGGCTTCGGGGTGGAAATGCGCGGGATCTTCGCCGCCCTCGCCACTGTCCGACTTGGCCCCGATCCGGTTCATCGCCACGTTGAGTGTCTTGTGCGCCTCGGGCGACAGCGCCCCCAGCGACATGCCCGGCGTGACAAAGCGTTTGCGGATCGACGTCACGCTTTCGACTTCTTCCAGCGGAATCGCTTCGCCCATGGGCTTGATGTCCAGCAGATCGCGCAAATGGATCGGTGGAGCCGAGCGCATCTTGGCGCTGTACTGCTTCCACATCTGGAACGACGCCTTGTTGCAGGCCATCTGCAACATATGCATGCTCGACGCTTCCCACGCATGAGTCTCGCCTTGCGCGCGGGCTTTGTAGAAACCGCCGATGGGCAGCACATTCGTGCCGGTCCATCCCAGCGCATGCACCTGTTCGGCTTTGGCCTGAATACCGGTGACGCCGATGCCGCTGATCCGGCTGGTCATGCCGGGGAAGTATTCGGCGACCATGGCGCGGCTCAGGCCGACGGCTTCGAAGTTCAGACCGCCGCGATAGGAGGACACGACCGATATCCCCATCTTGGCCATGATCTTGAGCAGGCCCTGGTCGATCGCGTTGCGGTAGCGGGCGACCGCTTCGGTCAACGTACCGTCGATCAGGCCCCGATCAATCCGATCGGCCAGCGAATCTTCGGCAAGATAAGCGTTGACGACCGTGGCGCCGCACCCGATCAGGACCGCAAAATAATGCGGGTCGATACATTCAGCACTGCGCACGTTCAGCGAACAGAATGTGCGCAAACCCTTGCGGGTCAGATGCGAATGCACGGCACTCGTGGCCAGGATCATCGGCATCGCCACGCGGGCGTCGTTCGAGTGTTGATCCGTCAACACGATATGCCCGGCGCCAGAGCGCACGGCATCTTCCGCCTCGGCCCTGATCCGGGCCAATCCGGCGCTCAGAGCACCCCTACCGGCCTCGAAGGAACAATCGATTTCGACCAGTTCAGCGTTGAACCCGGACACGATCCAATCCCACTGCGCATTGCCGACGAAGGGACTGTCGAGGGTTATGATCTCCGTCTGTGCGCTGCTTTCATCCAGCACGTTCTTGAGGTTCCCGAACCGTGTCTTGAGGCTCATCACCCGAAACTCGCGCAGGCTGTCGATGGGCGGGTTGGTGACCTGACTGAAATTCTGACGGAAAAAATGGCTCAGCGGGCGGTACTTTTTCGAAAGTACGGCACTGGGCGTATCGTCCCCCATCGAAGCAAGGGTTTCCTTGCCGTCCTCGGCCATCGGCGCGAGGATGCTCTCCAACTCTTCGATGGAATATCCGGCCGCAATCTGGCGACGACGCAACTCCTCACCGGTAAAAATCGGCGTTTCAGTCACGGCGGACAGTTCGGAATCCAGTTCCTTGATCTTGCCGACCCAGTCCCCGAAGGATTGGCTTGCCGCCAGTTTGTCCTTGATTTCAGTGTCGTAGAACAGCTTGCCCTCTGCCATGTCGACGGCCAGAATCTGGCCGGGGCCCAAAGCACCCTTTTTGATGACATTGGCCTCTTCCATAGGCACCATCCCGGTCTCGGAGCCCGCGATAACCATACCATCGCTCGTCACGACATAGCGCATCGGCCGCAATCCGTTACGGTCCAGACCGGCACAGACCCAGCGCCCATCGGTCATGGCAAGGGCGGCCGGACCATCCCAAGGCTCCATCACGGAGTTGCAATAAGAATACATATCGCGCCACGCCTGCGGCAATTCCACCGCCTGCTTGGACCAGGATTCAGGGACCAGCATCGTCTTGGCCATGGGCGCATTGCGACCGGCTCGTACCAACACCTCGAACACGGCATCCAAAGCCGCCGAATCCGACGATCCGCTTGGTACAATCGGCTTGATGTCTTCGGCCATCTCGCCAAAAGCACCCGAAGCCATGCGGATTTCATGGCTCTTCATCCAGTTGAGGTTGCCCTTCAACGTGTTGATTTCACCATTATGGGCCAGCATGCGGAAAGGTTGGGCCAGCCACCATTGCGGGAAGGTGTTGGTGGAATAGCGCTGGTGATAGATCGCAAAGGCCGAGCGGAAACGCTCGTCCATCAGGTCGGGATAGAACTCCGCCACCTGCTCGGCCAGCATCATACCCTTGTATATGATCGACCGGCATGACAGCGACGCTATATAAAGGCTCGGCACCTGCGCCGCCAAGGCTGCCTTTTCGATGCGGCGACGGATCACATAAAGCTCGCGCTCGAATGTCTCTTCATCGACACCCTTGGAATTAGAGATCAGGATTTGCTCGATCTCCGGGCGGGTCGCGTTGGCCTTTTCACCCAGGCAATCGATCTTGACCGGCACGTGCCGCCAACCATAGATATAGTACCCCATCCGCAGCACTTCGGTCTCGACAATGGTCCGACAGGTTTCCTGCGCGCCAAAATCAGTGCGCGGCAGAAACACCTGGCCAACAGCCATCAACAACTGTCGGCTGGGCGTGTGGCCCGTGCGCTCGATCTGATCATAGAAAAACTCGACGGGGATCTGCACGTGGATGCCGGCACCGTCGCCGGTCTTGCCATCCGCATCGACGGCACCCCGGTGCCAGATCGCCTTGAGTGCCTTGATGCCGTTTTCGACGACGGCCCGACTGGGCGTGCCATCGACAGACACAACAAGGCCAACCCCGCAGGACGAATGCTCTTCGGCTTCGGAATAAAGACCGTTTTCGGCCATGAACGTGCGTTTGGCTTCCTCACGGCGTACCCAATCGGCATCATATTTGGTCATTGGTCTGATCCTTTCGTGATCGGCACAAAGCGGGCAAGGGATGCCTCGCACTCATACAGAGGTGTTGTGGTGAAAAATCCGGGCTCTCCCGGATAGATAAATTCGATGGGCGTGCGGTCGTGCTCTTCGGTGTCGTCCCCTTGCGAAATGGTCGTCACGCCGGGAAAAAAGCGGCGATGCTTGACGGACACGAATTCGCGGCCCTGCACCTGCAGATCACGGCCCATCGTGCTTTCGTGGCGCGCACTGAATTCCGTGCCCAGCAGAGGCTCGCCATCGATCACGACGTCATCGCCTGTCAGACGGTCAAAACCGACAACGCGGGTGACGCCCTGTGTCCCCGCAATGATGAAATCATAAGTGTCGATGCCCGTGGCCAACAACTCGCTCAGGCTGGCCGGATCGTCTGCAGGCTGGCGCAATGCGTCTTGCCGCGTTGGAAACAGGTCGTAGCTTTCCAGCCATTGAGTCTCAAAATCGATCTTGGACAGAAATACCGGCCCGTCACGGTCGAACATCAAGCGCCAGCTCGAACCCGGCTGATCAGCTTCGCATGTATAGATATTGTTGACCAGGCAATCGCGGTTTTGCGTGGTGACAACACCAACACAGCCGTCGGGCGGATAATACCGGCTGTCGTCGCCCTGCGCCGCAACACGCACAGGCATCAGGGCACATCCGGCGATCAGAACAAGCGCGCGGATCATTCGTCTTCACCCATATAGCCTTGCAAGGCCAACACCTCGGCGCGGGTCAGATGCTTGTGGCCCTTGCTCTCATAGGCAAAGCTGTCCGGCTTGTGATCCACATAGATTTCATGGGTCAGCTCAAACCCGCTGGCATCATCGAAAATACCAAGCGGCAGATCCGTCGTCCCGAACCATTTATCCTCTCTGGTGTGCCGGAAATACACGTTGGTGCCACAGTCGCGGCACCATGCGCGTTCCGCCCAGTCGCTGCTGGCGCGCGTCGCAATACGATCCGCCCCATGCCATGTCAGATCTTCGGTCTTGATGCTGACCTCAAGCAAGGCCGATCCGGTCCAGCGGCGGCAGGGTTCGCAGTGGCAAATGGAAAACGTGGCAGGGACATTGCGTGCGTCAAATCGCACCGCCCCGCACAGGCATCCTCCGCTGCGTGTTGTCCCTTGTCCGCTCACATTAGTCCTTTGTTTGTTTTTTGGCGCTTTCATGTCAGCTTTGCTGACCCAGCTCATTCATTTTCTTTTCATTTTCCGGCATTTTACCAAAATCTATATTTTGGTCATCAAACTGCGCATTCAATTGAAGTCGCGCGTAAATCGCGTGTTCCACCGGCTTTGAGACGGCGCATTCCTCGGCCAGAAGTTCACAGTTTCACTCAGCTGCCACCGCTTTGGATGCCGCATTCATCTTCTCCAGGATCGCCTCGGCACAGTCGCGCCCATCCCGGATCGCCCAGACCACGAGCGACGCGCCGCGCACGATATCCCCCACCGCGTAGACGTCGTCCAATTCCGTTTGGCCGGTGGTAAATGCCGCCTTGACGGTGCCCCACCGCGTCACTTGCAATGCGGGCGTGTCCCAGAGCGTCGGCAGGTCTTCGGGTTCGAACCCCAGCGCCTTGATGACCAGATCGGCCTCTTCGACATAATCGGCCCCCTCGATCACTTCAGGTGCCTGACGCCCCGTGGCATCCGGCGCGCCCAAACGCATCTTCTGGACCATGACGCCGGCAACTTTTTCACCGTCGGTGGCAAAGCCTTTTGGCGCGCTCAACCATTCAAAGATCACGCCCTCTTCTTCGGCATTCTGCACTTCGCGCTGGCTGCCAGGCATGTTCGCGCGATCGCGGCGATACAGGCACTTCACGCTTGTGGCCCCCTGGCGGATCGACGTTCGCACACAGTCCATCGCCGTATCGCCACCGCCGATGACGACGACTCGCTTGCCTTCGGCGTTCATCTGACCGCTGTCGAATTCGGGTACCGCATCGCCAAAACTTTTGCGGTTGCTGGCCGTGAGAAAGTCGATGGCCTTCTCGATCCCGGCCGCGTCGCCGTTCGGCATTGTTACATTGCGACTTTTATAGACACCCGTGGCGATGATGACGGCGTCATGAGCGGCCCGGATATCGTCAAAACTGATGTCTTCGCCCACATTGCAGTTCTGTTTGAAGGTCACGCCGCCCAGCGCCAACTGATCGTTGCGGCGCATCACGATGTCTTTCTCCAGCTTGAAACCGGGGATGCCATAAGTCAGCAATCCGCCCGCACGGTCATAGCGATCATAGACGGTAACCTGCACGCCCGAGCGGCGCAAAACATCCGCCGCAGCCAACCCGCCGGGGCCTGCGCCGATGATCCCGACACTTTCGGTGCGCTCATGCGCAGGCTTGATCGGCAGCACCCAGCCCTCTTCCCAAGCGGTGTCGGTGATGTACTTTTCCACTGATCCGATGGTCACGGTGCCGTGGCCGGATTGCTCGATAACACAGTTGCCTTCGCACAGACGGTCTTGCGGGCAAATACGGCCGCAAATCTCTGGGAATGTGTTGGTCGCCTGGCTGACCTCATAGGCTTCCTTCAAGCGCCCTTCGGCCGTCAAACGCAGCCAGTCGGGAATGTTGTTGTGCAACGGACAGTGCGTCTGGCAATATGGAACCCCGCATTGGCTACACCGCGACGCCTGCTCCTTGGCCTTGGCATCCGCGTACTCGGCGTAAATCTCTCTGAAGTCCTCACGACGAACCCCCGCCTCCCGCTTGGAAGGCATATCCCGGTCGATCTTCACGAATTTCAGCATCGGTTGCTCAGCCACGGCACGCATCCTCCCAATCCAAACAGTTTGCGGTGTTTATGACATCGCGAATGAAAATAAAAGTCAGCAAGGCTGTCCTATATATGAAAAAGTTTGGCGAAAGAGCTGTTTTTCGGCGATTGATATAGGAATTTAATTCCGATACGGACCTAAATTCAGTCTTTGCGTTCAGAATCAGAGACTTGTAATCATACGACATAGTAAAGGTGTATCACGCATGACTCTGTTTCAACTATTGATGGTAGCAATCATTCAGGGCGTGACGGAGTTCTTGCCTGTTTCCTCTTCTGGGCACCTTATCTTGTTGCCGCAACTGACTGGAACGCAAGATCAAGGATTGGCAATTGATGTCGCTGTCCATGTCGGGACCTTACTCGCCGTCATCCTGTATTTTTGGCGTGATGTCCGCATCGCGGCCTTTGGTACTTTTCGGCTGATGAAAGGCAAAGTCGACACCCAAGGCGCATTCCTCGCCTTATGTTTGATCGTGGCGACGATTCCGGCGCTGATCGTCGGACTAATCATCAAAGTCACGGGTCTGGACGAAGCGATGCGCTCGGTCGCCGTGATCGGCTGGACGATGTTGATTTTCGGATTGGTGCTTTATTGGGCTGACATGACTGGCGGGACAGAGAAAACATCTGATCGCTGGACGATCAAAGATGCGGTGATCATGGGGCTTGCCCAGTGTCTTGCCCTGATCCCCGGCACATCACGATCAGGAATCACCATAACAGCGGCCCGCAAACTGGGATATGAACGCGAAGGGGCGGCCAAGCTCGGTATGCTGATGTCGATCCCGGTGATCGCGGCCTCGGGCGTGGTTCTCAGCATCGATGTGGTGCAAGAGGCAAATTGGGATCTCATGCGCAACGCAACGATTGCCGCTTTCTTCGCGTTCCTCGCCGCTCTTCTGGCACTGGTTCTGATGATGCGGCTTTTGCGAAGCGTCAGTTTCACGCCATATGTCATCTACCGCGTGATTCTTGGAATCGGGCTACTGATCTGGGCCTATAGTTAGGTGCGCAGGTTCTTGGCGCTTTCCTTGATGGCCGCATATTGGCCCGAAGGGCGGAAGCGCCACAGGTAATCCGGCAATATCGATTCGAGGGCCACAGGCTCAATCCCCAGGTCAGCAAAATTCTTGGCATCCTTGCTGACGACATTGTCGTTGCGCAAATTGCGGACCTGATCGCGCGTGATTTGCGCCGGAAGCAAGCCAAGGGTCACCTTGTTGGCCATATCGAACCCAAAACCCATGATGTTAGCCACAAAGAACGGGATATTGACGACGGCACGGCGGCGGCGGATCACTTTGAGCATGGTGTCCATCAAAGAGCGGAAATCGCGGACGTCCGGGCCACCAAGTTCATAAACGCCCGGCGCCACGTCAACAGTCAGGGCGACCTCGGCGGCTTTCGCAACATCGTCAACGTAAACAGGCTGGAATTTTGTATCAGCACCAACAACGGGCAGGATCGGACCCAATCGCGACATTGACGCAAACCGGTTAAAGAATTGGTCTTCAGACCCAAATACGATCGAGGGGCGCAGGATAACGGCGTTTGGCATATGTTCCAATACGCTCGCTTCGCCCGCAGCCTTGGTCCGGGCATACTCGCTTTCACTGTTTGCATCCGCACCAATCGCAGAGATGTGCACCATTTGAGGCACACCTTGCGCCTTGGCAATGCGGGCCACACGGTCGGCACCGTCCGCCTGAACCGACCCGAACGTATTCTTGCCACTCGGCGCGAGAATTCCGACGCAGTTCACCACTGCATCGGCCCCGGTCATGGCCGCAGCCACTGAAGCGTCATCACGGATATTGCAAAGCAAAGGTTCCACCTGTCCGACAACGCCATAAGGTTTGACAAAAATCGCTTCGTTGGGCCGACGCACGGCGACCCGCACGCGCCAGCCTGCCTTGGCCATGCGGCGGGCAATATAGCGCCCGACAAAACCCGACCCGCCGTAAATGGTGACCAGTTTGGACATGACCTGCTCCTTGCGCACAATTCAACATCTGGTCTATCGCTCAGCCCGCGTCCATTCAAGACGGCAATTTAGCGCGCTGATCCATCTTTCTTTGCTCGCGCAAATCCCTGCCAGAGGTGCAGCACGTGTATCGTAAGCAGTGACCAGAATCCCGTTGACACCTCAGCACACTGCGCTTAAACGCCTGTCACCAACCCGTGCCCAGATGGCGGAATGGTAGACGCGCTAGCTTCAGGTGCTAGTGTCCGTATGGACGTGGAGGTTCGAGTCCTCTTCTGGGCACCAAGTTTTCTAAATATTCCCATATTTTATTGACATACAAGGCTTTTTCGGATCGCTTGGTACAGAGAAGTCGGTACAGAGTGGTACAAATGTCAGCTTCGCGCTACCTCAAGAAATCACCTGCTAAGGGTACCTACAGCTACAGACGGGCAATCCCTGCCGCTTTAGTCGCAGCGTACGGCAAGCGAGAAGAAAAGGTTTCACTTGGCACCACTAACCTTTCAGTAGCTTTGGTAGCCGCCGCAAGAGTCAACCAACAGGTCGAGAAGCGCCTTCAAGGTCTCGGAGGTTTGGCTAACAATAAACGACTTCCCCCCCATGAACTCACTAATGCCGCCAGAAATCTTCTAGCAAAGCATGACATCCACCCTGACCAACACCCAACGCGGAGATATGGTGAAACCCGAGAGCAGTTTCTCACTAGGCTGGACGAATACTGGGAGCTACAAGGCGAGTTCATCGAACTTGAAGAAGAACGCTGGCCAGTGGACCTAACCACGGGACAAGAGGCTATGACCTCTCATGCTAGCTTAGGCAGGTTGCGGGGGAAGCCTGATATTCAGAGCATAGCGGTAGACCTGCTGTCAGGAAGACAAAATGCAAATCTCAAACCTACCCTTAGTGACGCAAAAGATATTTACCTAAGAATCAACGCTGAAAAGAGGCACCGAATGCCTCTCAAGCAGAAGAAGTATGAACAAACCATCAACCGTTTGACTATGGCACTGGCTGCAAGTCTGGGTAATGGGAGACCTTCTGTAGGTTTGAAAACACCTATCGAAGATATTGGCAGGGTTGACGCAAGAGATTGTTTGGACGCCTACAAAAAAAGTAACCCCAAGATGTCAGCGGCCACTATTGGCAAGTATACTGGGCTTCTTAATGCCATGTTCACGCTCGCAATCAGAGAGCTTGACATAAGCGGGAAGGACTCACCATTCAAAGCAATGCGGGACACTGAAAGGGAAGCACTGGAAGGCGAGGACAGAAGGTCCTTCAAACCAGACGAACTTAAAACTTACATCACACACCTTGATAATCTAGATGAACAGGCAAAACTGATTGGGCTTTTAATGGTGTGGACAGGTTGCAGGATGGCTGAAGCCAGTGGCCTTATGGTGCAGGACCTAACTTTAAGCGGTGATATTGCGCACGTCAAAATCAGGCCCAATCGCCTGAGAGGCTTGAAGAAGGGTAGCTTGTCGAGAAGCCCAGCATTGTTAGGTGGAGTTTTAAAGGGCTTGAAAGCCTACAAAATCCCAAGCGACCCAAACTCGGCCCTTTTTCCTCGATATGGTGGTGAAAGAGGGATGGATAACGTCTCTAATAAGCTGAACACTATAATCAGAACCAAGATGAACATCTCAGACACTAACTTAGTGGCTTACTCGGCCCGTCACACGCTGAAAGACAAGTTTCGTGCGGCCAGAGTTGAGGACAGATATGCTGATCTGATTATGGGCCATAGAACAAAAGACAGTAGCCGCATGGCTGAGAAATATGGGACGGGAACACCACCCAGCATCTTGCATGAAGCGATGTTACAAGCCCATGAAGTTGAGACTTGGGGTGACTTTGACAAGTAAGTCAACCATATTGCCACTCACAGGCCATTCAAGTCATCTTGTAGGTGTTACTAGCCTAAAGTCTGACCTTGCACGGTAACGTTACTGGCCGTCAGGTGCGCCAAATCATCAGGTTAGTTGGGTGGTGCAGGTTGACCCATCCTGAAAAATAGAATTTGATGACTTCTTCATCAGTCCCGGGGAACTATAAGATGAACGTTATCTTGCACCTTTCACTTTTTATACCAGCAGTATTGCTTGGAACATCAAGTGCGTTGGCCGCAGATTTGGTTGAGATACGAGGTATAAATATCAACTCCCACCCAAAGGAAGTCCTCGCCGAATTAGGCGGCGATTGCGTTATTCCAACACAAACTAAAAAAAGTGTCTTTGGTGTTGAGACAAATGCATACGTATGCTCAGACTTTCAATCCGTCTTTGCAACGGATGACGTTGTTTATGCGTTTAGCGTTAAATGTGCAACGACGCCAGTGTGCTCCGACTCAGAAGATTTAGAGGATGCTTACTCGAAGGTTGAGCAAGCCTTCGCATTGACTTTCAATGAAAAGCTCGGGGAAGCCGGATTTAAAAAGTGTGGAGATGCTCCCACTGGTGAAGAAATTTGCATTACGGACGCCACTATTTTGGGCCAAGGGTTTGGTGTAGCAGTGACTCGAGGCTCTGTTCCACTACCTCAACTCCCAATTGAAGATGAACAGCAGGCAAGTAATGATCTTGAAGAATGGGTTGCCGCGTCACCTTTTGGTGTTTCAGAAGGTAGTCTTGTTACGAACCTTGATGCAACTGAAGCTTTAGGTCGTGAGAGATATTCATTTACACCGCAAAAACCCCATTCACAGTTTTCAAACTACTCAGTTGTTGCTCCTGAAGGAGTTGGTGTATGAAGGCTTATCCCCTTTGTTCCGGCAAGACTAGATCCCGCATTCCCCAAGTAGATCTCTGATTTCGCTGTCTTGAACGTGATATTTTCTATATATATCATGGCGTTGGTTGCTGCGGAGGATGTGTTTCATGGATCACCCAGAGGGTGCGGGCTTGCAGCGGGCAGATCGTGTGGATTTTGACCCTCGCGTGCGGCTGGAATTCCGGGGCGCTCAGCTCAGTTCGGATGGCGGCCTTCTGGTGATGCGCGAGCTTGATGACGCGCTCGGTCTGTCCAATCTGGCGTCTGCTGCCCTGTGCGATAATCGCCGTGGCAAGAACACGATCCACCGGCTCGACGGGCTGTTTCGGCAATCGGTCTACGGCCGGTTGGCAGGATACGGGGACGTCAATGACGCCGACCGTCTCGCGCTCGATCCCGTGATGCGCCAGGTTGTCGGTGGCCGTGCCGTCGATGCGCATGCCGCATCCACGTCGCAGATGGGCCGGTTCGAGACCGAGGGACTGGCGACCGCAGAGAACCGGGCGGCTCTGTCTGA
>NZ_JAIMIA010000076.1 GCF_019966495.1 Tateyamaria pelophila
TCCCATGTCATCGTCCTATCCCGCCCACCTGAGAAATAGAGGAAAAATAGAGCGGCGGACAACTATCCTGACACAGGGGGGGCTGCGCAACCACATCTTGCCGCCTCCGGGCATGGGCGCCACCTCACTTTCCTTCCGACAAGTCGTTGTGAGTGACATCAATACCATAAGCTTCAAAGATCTTTAGTCCATCCCTTCTCACGCAACGCAACTATGGTAGTAACCAGTTGAAAAAGAAAGTTCTGAGAGTTGGTATTTTTACAGTGGTAACGGTCTGGAGCAAACCCTCTGCCTTCCAAACGACCCGCTTCAGCGCGAAGAAGAGTCCTGAGTTGTATTGGAACGAAGAGTTGAACTACCTTGGGGTTGCCAGATAGCTCATCACGCAATGGATGGATCTTCTTGTAAAGAAAAGATTTTTCTTGCCTATCTAGCGTAATTTCGTGAATGCAATGTTTGATCCAAACCTTTCGGGGGGGGTGAATTGTGAAGTCTTTTAGATCTGACATGCTGGAGGCCGGGTCATCCGCTGGTCCCCGTCCAGAAGTGCGCGGGAAGTTTCTTTTCCTGAACGGTAAAAAATATTTCGTAAAAGGAGTGACTTACGGAACGTTCGCCGTCAATCCGGAGACTGGGGATTTTCCAGAACGAGGACGCGTAGATATTGATTTTGCTGAGATGGCGTCGCTTGGGATCAATACCGTACGCGTTTACATCGTACCGCCAAGGTGGTTGCTCGATTTGGCTTTGAAACATGGTCTTCATGTATTCGTGGGAATGCCTTGGGAACAACACATCGCGTTTCTTGCGCAGCGAGAGACTGGTGATGATATCCTATCTCGCCTAGGCGATGACTTGAAAGAAATTGCTGGTCATCCTGCCATTCTTGCCTACGCGATTGGAAACGAAATCCCGGCGAGCGTTGTAAGATGGCATGGCCGGCGTGAGGTTGCCGATTTCCTGGAGCGTCTTGCTGATCTGGTTCGAAAGATCGATTCCGAGGCTCTGGTTACCTATGTCAATTTTCCGACGACCGAATATCTAGAACTCCCCTTTGTCGATTTCGTGTCATTCAATGTCTACTTAGAGGACACGGATCGTCTGTGGGCTTATATGGCCAGACTTCAGTCGCTGGCTGGTGAGAAGCCGCTTCTCATGGCGGAACTTGGCCTCGACAGCTTGCGCAATGGTCTTGATGAGCAAGCCCGGTCGCTAACCGAGCAACTCACCACGGTGTTCGAAGCAGGTGTGGCGGGATCGTTCGTGTTTGCCTGGACCGATGAATGGCATCGGGGAGGGCATGAAATCGATGACTGGGACTTCGGTCTGGTTACACGTGATCGTACACCCAAACCAGCGCTGGAGGCGGTGGTTAATACCTACGCTCATCTTCCGATCCCTGAAAGGGAATGGCCAAAGGTGTCTGTGGTGGTCTGCAGCTACAACGGCGGTCGAACGATACGGGAGACCATCGAACAGTTGCTCAAAGTTGATTACCCCAATTACGAGGTGATCGTCGTCAACGACGGATCAACAGACGACACGCCTAAGATTGCTGAGCAATACGACGTAAAGACCATCCCCACGGAGAACCGCGGTCTTTCGAACGCTCGCAACACCGGGCTGGAGGCAAGTTCTGGGGTGTATGTTGCTTATATCGACGATGATGCCTACCCAGATCCGCATTGGCTCAAGTATCTGGTGATCACCTTTGAAAAGAAGGGTTATGCGGCGGTAGGAGGACCGAACATTGCGCCGCCCGAGGACAGTGACCTCGCTGAATGTGTCGCCAATGCGCCAGGAGGCCCTACGCAGGTGCTTATAGATGATGAAATCGCAGACCATGTACCAGGGTGCAACATGGCGTTTCGATCTGAAAAACTGCGGGAAATAGGTGGGTTCGATCCGCAGTTCAGAGTGGCAGGTGATGATGTAGATGCCTGCTGGCGGATAATGGAAGCTGGTGGCGTCATTGGCTTTGCACATGCCGCTGTTGTTTGGCACCACCGCCGCCCATCTGTTCGGACGTATTTCAAGCAGCAGATGGGGTATGCCCGCGCGGAGTCTCTGGTCGCTCGTATATGGCCCGAGAAATATAACCGTATCGGGCATATGACATGGCATGGCCGGCTTTACGGGCGGGGGATGCTTCAAAACCTGACAGAACAGCAGCGCATTTATCATGGGACATGGGGATCAGCACCGTTTCAGTCCGTTTATAGGCAGAGCGACGGCGTGGTGACTTCGCTTCCGCTGATGCCTGAATGGTATTTTCTGACGGGTCTCTTTTTTGTCATTGGGCTTCTAGGCTTTGACTGGCCACCGCTTTTTTTCGTGCTGATCCTCGGTTTGGGTGGTTTGGCAATCAGTGTCGTGATGGCATTTAAAGGAGCGTCAAAGGCACGTTTTGCCTCCGTTTCCTTTGGACCAACGCGCGCGTCTCCGATGAAGCTGAGGGCAATCGTGTTCTGGCTCTATCTTGTACAGCCGCTGGGGCGATTGATAGGTCGGATAAAATATCGCCTCGGACCATGGAGTGCGGGAAAACTGAGGCTATCTCCGGTACCAAGACAGATCGAAGCGACAGCTTGGTCCGAAAACTGGATGTCTCCCGAGGCATTGCTCGATAAAATAGCCAAGAAAATGAAGGATCAGGGCGTAAATTATGCGTTTGGAGGCGCTTATGATGGCTGGGATTTTACAGTGCTCCCCTCGATATTTGGGGAACTGCGATTGCTTCTGATGCATGAAGAACATGGATCCGGACAGCAGTATTTCCGGCTTCGCGTCTGGCCAGTGTCGTTTATACCAACCATTTTTTTCACCATTCTTTTTCTTGCTTTGAGCGTTCTTGCTTTTGCTGACGCCGCGCCTGTTGCTGGTGTGGTCATGCTGGGTATGACGGTGGCTCTTGCCGTCTCGATTTATGGGGCTCTTTCAGCAGCAATGGCAGCTGTCATCGATGTTGTGCTACCGGTCATGGACGATGTGGAGAAACAAACTGGAGAAGAGTGAAGCATGGGGCATGCATCATCCGAGCCAGATTGGAAAACTTGTCCGCGTTACCCCGGAATCACTGTCCGCATGTCCCCGGTACGCGCACACAGGCCGATGCGCTTCGACATGATTTGCGAGGCCAACGGCATTGAGCATCGCCTAACCAAACCAAACCATCCGTGGAGTTCCAAGGATCAGGAAAAGGTCTGGGGGACCTTTTCCCCGAGGGACGGGCAGGTTGAGCGCATGAACCGCACGATCAAAGATGCGACTATCAAAACCGGTAAGCCGTGGCAGATTCAGCCTGGCGAATAGCCACAGTTTCTAGCGCCGTCACATTTGATAGATTTCACCCACTTTGCTCTTTTGCAGCAGGCGGGCAATCCGGCCGAGATGCTGAAAGAAGCCTGGATAACAGTCACGCCACCATAAGGAATGACTGAAGATCGCCAGATAACGAACCCCTTGCGCCCTTAGCGCATCAATCGCCGCAATAGCCTCTTCCGCATTCACCGGGTTGCCCTGCCACGGCACGTCTTTCATGGAGACGAAGTGCCGCTGTCGACCAAAGAGAGCTTCCGTCACACTCAAGCGATCCTCGTCGATCAAGGCTAAAGGCGCATTTGGTGGCACACACTTCTCAACAGCGCGCTCAAACGAGTCGAGCAACTCCCAGTAACTTTGCCGCCAGCGCGTTGGATCGTGGTCGATGCGGTGGGCCGTCAGGCGCTCCTGCACCAGCCGCGCGAGCGCAGGGTAGATGCGGCGATCGAAATCGCGCTGTTCGAAGGCCGAGCGCCCGCCCCAGGCATTCCCGCCGTGAAGCCGGTAGGCGCCGAGCGGCATCGCTGCGGCGACGGTCGGGCCGTGGAACGGGACTAAATGCGCCAGATAGCCGTCGAAACAGTACCGGAACGCCTCAGTGGGTGCGGGCATGACCGCCGACAGGAACCTGCGCGACCAGGCGTTACCGGATGTGGAAGCATAGGAAATCGTCATCGGCCCATGCGCGGCGAGCTGGGCTCGTTGATCGCTCGTGTCTATCGGTTTCTCCGGGCTCTGGCCTTGCCAACCATCGGCATCGATGGTGCGCAGCTGCCAGCTGATCCGCGCGACCCCGTCGTCGAGGCAAGATCGAAGCTGCGCGAGACTACCACGCAGCATCATGTCGTCGGCGTCGAGAAAGATCACCCATTTGCCGCCAGAGCGGGCAAAGCCTGCGTTACAGGCGGCCGCCTGGCCGCCATTCTCCTGAAAGATCGTCTTGACCTGCGGCGCGTACTGCGCGATCGCGTCGCGGGAGGCGTCTGTCGAGCCATCGTCAACGACGATTACCTCGGTCGCGGAATCGGATTGATCGATCACACTCTCGATTGCCCGGCCAACAAAGCGGGCGTAGTTGTAATTGTTGACGACCACGCTGATCAGCGTCGCTTCTGTACCCGTGCGCGCCACGCTCAAGCCTCGCGCGCGCGATAGATCGCAAGCCGTTCGTCGTCGAACACCGGCTCGAAAAGCTGCGACAGCCGCGCCGACCACGCCGGATAGGCCTCGAACCACCACGCGCAGGCCGGTTTCCAGATCAGAAGGCTGCGGCAGCCCTCGGCACAGCGCGCCTCCAGCGCCGCGACCGCCTGGGTGCCGTCGCGCGGCGTGCCCATGGGCACGCCGTTCTCGGACAGCAGCGCCCGGCAGCGCCAGCCCCTCTCGATCGGAGAGCCGGCGAGACCTTGGTCGTCCAGCACCGCGACAAGGCTTCCGAGCGCGGCAGCCGCGGCGAGTTGCCGGCTGATCCGGTCGAGCTCGGCCATCCAGGCGCGAGCTCGCACCTTCTCCTTGCGCGAGTTGCTGTGGGGGTACGCGGCGTCTGGCACCAGCCGCCCGAGAAAACCGCAAAGCTCCGGCCACCCCTGCCCGGCGGTGACGTCGAGAACGAGTAAGTCCTCGGGACGGTCGGCGAAATGCGTCCGCACCTCGGCCGCATGCCGATCATAGACCGTCTCGAAGCGATGCTCCTCGAACTTTTCTAGACCATACACCGCCACGTTCATGAAACGGTAGAACTGGGCCTGGTAGACGGCATAGGCGTTCCATTCCTCGGTAAAGGCCCAATGGTCGCGGACCGATCGCAGCCAGCGCGCCCGATCGGCGCGTTCCGTCAGCACGAAGCGGCTGCCAGGGTAGAGCGCATCGAGCTGCTTGAAGCACAAGGCGGCTGGCGTGTCAGTTAGTGCATCGTGGGTTTCGAGCACATCTAGGCGGTAATCTCCCGTGCGAAGCTGTTCAAGCGTCCGCAGATCGGTGGGATAGTCGGCCACACGGTAGCCTAACAGCCTCAGCGCGTCGGCGAGGCTGGTGGTCCCAGTCTTGCTTAATCCGATGCCGAAGACTTTTTCCGAACTCAAACCTATGCTTCTCCAAGTTCTTTTGTTTACCCCGCTACCGTCGCGTTGGAGCGCAAGCTCGACACAAAGGCATCTAGACTGTAGCGCGACAATCTGGATGCGAGGAGCGCGTCAATCTGGATGAGAATCCTTGGTCGCGACAGTTGTGAAGATGCCGCCCTTTTCTATCGCGATCAAGGGGTTTGTGTTTTGATTGTCGCGGCGCGTCAATCAGCTTGGATGTTAGCCGGTGTCGCTCTTTGAGCTGGGCGCCCAGGCCCCTTGGCCTGAGCGCGCGTTTTAAAACGCTGACGATGCACCAGCTCCGTATGCGTCCGGTCTGACTGGCGTTGACTTATTCGGGCGTCCAGCTCCAGGGCATGAGTTCGTCGAGGCGGGTCATTTTATGGTCTGCGACGCGGGCGAGGACCCAGGCGGCAAGAAGGTTCAGACCCGCCATGCGGTAATGTTGGCCCTCAGCTGTACGATCCCTGATCTCCCCCTGCCGCCCGATGCGCAAGGCATTTTTCAGGGCGTTATGCGCCTCGCCTTTGTTTAAGCCGATTTGCGCGCGTCGCTGCATGTCTGCATCCAGCAACCAATCGATGATGAAGAGCGTGCGCTCAATGCGACCGATTTCCCGAAGGGCTATTGCAAGATCATGCTGGCGGGGGTGGGCGGCAAACTTTCGCAGAAGCTGACTGGGCGGCATGGCACCGGCTACCATGGTGGCCGCGCTGCGCAGGGTGTTGCCCCGGTGGCCAACCTGGCCGCCGCTTTTCTTGCCAGATTTGCCACGCAGGCTGCGCGGTGACGGCTTCTTCAGGCCATCACTCGAAGGGGGCTTGCTGCTATTGTTGCTGTTCTTGGCCAGCTGCCGGCGCAGATCCGCGTTCTCTTCCGCCATGGTCGCCAACGCGGCTTCAAGCTCAGCGATCCTGCGCAGAGCCGTGGCGAGGAGTTGTTCAAGAGCGGTAACCTGATCCATCCCACCACTGATTCAGAGAAATCGACCCGGCACCACGAAATTCAGACCAGAACGAAAACTTCACGCGCCCAATGGCAAATTGGACTCACCCCGAAACTGACAATAATCCCCTACATCACGGGGTGCTTGGGAGTTACCGCAAATCAACACTCCCTGCTTTTTTGAAGTTTTGCCGTCTGATAAACCTATATTTCTCAACGGTTTAGAATCCTTACCGTACTATTCTGCCCCCTCCGGTATCAGACCCCATAGATCGTGATACGTTCCACGGAGAATGGAACTATACGATCTCGCCGAACCTAGCCGATCTGTGTAAGACAGTGGTCATGACTACAGACATTCAATTTGGCCGTCTCGAAGAAAAAAACCTTAGGGATGCTTGGCCCCACGAGGCGCGCGAGTTCACGCCATGGCTTGCCGAGAACATCGAGCACCTGTCGGAAGCTATTGGCATACCACTAGAGCTTACTGGGACCGAAGTGAGGGTCGAGACCTTTTCTGCGGACATTCTGGCCCGCAACCCGTCTGACGATACGATCGTTCTAATTGAAAACCAGCTTGAACCGACAGATCACTCGCACCTTGGCCAAATCATGACCTACCTTGCGGGCCTGAACGCTCAAACAGTTGTTTGGGTGGCATCAGACTTTCGCGAACCGCATCTTTCCGCAATCCGCTGGCTCAACGAACATACGTCTGACGACTTCTCTTTCTTTGCCGTCCGGTTGCGAGTTGTACGAATTGGGGGCAGCCCATACGCGCCAATTTTTGAGATTGTCGAGAAGCCCAATGACTGGAACCGCGAGGTTCAGCAAAAAGCAAAATCTGAAGGTGCGGCATACTACGACATAAAAGAAAAGTTCTGGACGGCGCTGCTGCAGAAGCATCCGGAGCTTGAGGAACTGGGCATAAAATCGTGGCGATACGCCAACAACTATATCACGCTGGTTGAAGAGCCGCGCATTGAACTGTCCCTGTGGGTTGGAAAAATCAAGAGCGGCGTCTTTGTGCGCAGTGGCTGGGGTGAGAGCGTAGAGCCGGTCAAAGGGTACTTGAAGCCGCATGGCGTAAGTCTTGAAGCAGCGCTGGGAGCGCCGCTCGGGCCGTCGGGCCGAGGAAATCATTTTCTTGGAAAAGATTTTCCAAAGGGCCATGAGCAAGATGGTGACTGGTCAGAGATCATGGACTGGATGCGCGAGGCCGTCTCTGACTACTGTGACGCGATCATGGCTATTCCACAATGATAGGCGCTGCTCAAACCCATTCGACGAATACAGCTGCCCTAGAGACCGACGCCGTGTCTTTTACGGACTTGGTGATATCGGGCGCTTAGAAATAGGTTTCTGCGCACGCTGGGCCGTTCTGGGCGCGAAGCGATCATCAGAGGGGGGAAAGCTTTGGCGTGATTGACAATCAGCGTGAGACACGTCGTTAAATATGTATGAATTGAAGTGCAAAAAGGGCGTCTCGTGACCACAGCAATCTCTTTGTCTGAATTTTCCCAAGCGGTGGATCGTCCAGAAAGTTTGATCCGAATGCTGGCGAAGTCTTGGGATATCCCGGTTGATGGAGAGAGTTTGTCGATCATGTCGGTAGTTCGTTTGATACGGGTTTGTGAAAGCCAGCGTGGCGGCGGGATGGAGGAAGCCGAACTCTGTCGGAATGCTTTGGCTCACGCCAAAGAACGTGAATTGGAGCTTCACATTGCGATTGAAATCTTGCAGCGTGAGCGCTCTTCCTTGAAGGAGCGGCTAGAGGAAAGTCGCGACTTCTATAACCGCGCCGAGACCCGGGCTGACAGATTGGAAGCTAAGCTACATGAAATGTCGCAAAGCTTGGCTCATCTAGTGGATCAACGAGACCGCATTCTTGCAAACAGTATCATGCGCAGCAGAGTAAGTGAGAAAATCAAAAATGGCCGGTTGGTTTTAGTGCTTTCCGATCCTGTCACTTGAGCAAGCTCATTTTTCACACAGGGAGCTTATCGTGTCGCGGCGCTTATTGGCCTAGCTGGCCCGAAGCTGCATATTTGGGATTTTGAGAGAACAAAGCCCATACATTTCATGGGTCTGACCGCTGCAGATACAAAGCGACGTTCTCGGCGGGCATCTTGAAGCCTCGACCGTCGGAGATCCGTTCAGTGCTGATAGGGTATTTGGGTCTGTTAGGGTTGATCCCAACGATCCGGTGGAGGTCTCCACTGGTTCTGAATGTTCTACCGTAGTCAGAGGGTTCCAGCCCAAAATGCGGTGCGAGCACTTCAAACATAGCTTTGTCCGGCGAATATATCGCGCCGTCTGCCATCGGGATCCCGACGCGGAAGCTGATGTCGAAACCATGCCGCAGGTCGATGTCACTCAGCTCCCCACCTTCGACTGTTAAACCATGCGTCTCCGCCACCTTGAGACACGCTTGCGTCATGTCCCGGCGCAGTTTTTCGCAGAGCGGGGGCGTCAGATTGCGCGGTGGTGGTGCTTTTGTGTTTGGTGGGGCTGGTGGCTTTGCCACTGGCGACCGCTGCTTTGTCTTGCTCTTTTTCACATCAACGCCTTTGCTTTATAGACAGTGCCACGCGATACTCCCATGTCGCGTGCGATTTCCGTAGGCGACATTCCCTCTGACAGCTTCGCCTGAATGGTGGCCATATCGATTTTCGGGACGCGGCCGCGATACACGCCACGTTGCTTGGCAGCGAGAATGCCCTCGGCCTGCCGCTCACGCCGCAGGTTTGTCTCGAACTCGGCAAAAACACCGAGCATGTCAAAGAAGGCCTTTCCCGTGGCGTTTGATGTGTCTACCGGCTGCTCTGTTGCGGCCAGATGCGCGCCTTTGGATTTCAGCTGGGTAACGATGGTCTGCAAGTCACTGAGGCTGCGGGCCAGCCGATCGATGCGGGTGACCACCAGCGTCTCACCTGAGTGGATGAAATCGAGGATCGTTTTGAGCTCGGGACACCCTTCAAGGCGGGCACCACTCTTTTGTTCGGTTCGGACCATGCCACACCCGGCTGCTTTCAAGGCGGCAATCTGCGCATCGAGGTTCTGATCCGCAGTCGAGGTCCGCGCATATCCTATTTTGGCCTGATAAGTGTTCATTTTGAGTGTGCCTCTGACAATATCTGTTCATTATCTCGAAACAGACCCAAAGTGAACATGTATTCTGGCGGCTTTTATGTTCATGCGCGGTGTCGCCATAGTTATACCCATAATGCCGCAGATGAAGGCTACTCCATCCAAAAATTTCACTCCCGCCGCTTCTGCGTCTGCAACCTCGCGAACCGCTCACTGACAGCATCGGCGTGGATTTCATCATGAGCCCAGTCAACGTATCCTGCTTCCTTCGCCCAGTCATGTTCCGGGTGGTTTGTATCCTCCCGCGCCTCCTTGAAGACTTCGTACATGGGCGTGCCTCCAATGTCCTCGGGCGGGGTTGCCCATTGGCCGCCAACAAAACGCGGCAAGGGCTCATTCGGCACAGCCGTGCGTGTTGAGACGAGATCAATGCGATGCGCCCAATCATCGCCAAAGTCATAGGTGTAGATCACCAGTGGCACCTTGGCGTTCAGGAAAAAGTCCAGCTTTTTCGTAGTGACCTCCATCACGGGTGGCCCGAACATCGGCTCGATCCAGAAGTCCTCGCTTTTCATCTGATATTTCCGGTCACCAATCTCGAAGTCCCACAGGTGCATGTCATACCATAGGAAAGCTGCCTGAATGGCATCGTGCAGGTGTGGCAGGGTCTTGTCCGACCGGATTTCGATTTCCCGCCACGGGGCGGGGTCGACATATTTAAGGATAATTCTCAGCCGTAGGACCTGGGGTTCTTTTTTTGCCATAAGCGCCTCTATGCGGCCATAAGGGTTGATGTGTAAATAGATGAGCGGGGGACAAGCGCGCGACCACGTCGGGATTGCGCAAGACAGACTGCACTATCCGCGTGTTCATATAGACCAGCGATGACTGCAGAAGGTGCAGCGCATGGGCAGCGGTTTCCTGATCCCGTACGCGGTTGGTGGCAATCTCACCGCCCTTGCCAAAGAACACAAAGCTGTTGGCGCTGTTCCAATTCTCAACAACGTTCAGCCCCTCGTGGATTTCTCGACGGAACGCCTCAGAACGCAGGTAGAGACACAGGAATATTGTCTTGATGGCACGGCCAAGCTCCGCGAGCGCCTTGTACGTGGGGTGTGCAAAACGCTATAACGCAGGCCTCCCCATTTCATCATCTCGCGCTGAAGGCTGCGTCGACGATATCGCGAACACGCGAATGGGAAAGCGTCGGAGAATGTGCTGGTCCCCGAAAGGAGCGCACAGAGTGGCACTGACAAGGGCCGCCGTCCTAGATGGACGCCTGAAAGTCTCCCACCGCCAAAATGCGGCCTGACCCCCACGTTCTTTCCACTCCGAAAATTTCTGCAGAGTGATTCAGAGAATTCAAACGCAGTCAAACCCAGTGACGCAGGGGACTAGCCCTTGGCCCCCTGCCCGCGCGCATAGACATCCTCATAGCGCACGATGTCGTCCTCGCCCAGATAGTTGCCAGTCTGCACTTCGATGAGGACCATTGGCAGTTTGCCGGGGTTTTCCACCCGGTGAACCGACCCCAAAGGCACATAGACGGACTGGTTTTCCGTCAGCAGGGTCACATCATTGTCGATCGTCACCTTGGCGGTGCCTTGCACTACTATCCAGTGTTCGGCCCGGTGGTGGTGGCTTTGCAGCGACAGGGACGCACCGGGGTTGACGACGATGCGCTTAACCTGAAACCGCCCGCCGACGACGAGGCTTTCGAACCAGCCCCAGGGGCGGTAATCGCGCGGCAGGGTCGTGGCCTGGATCGCCCCCTTGGCCTTGAGGGCCGCGACCGCGGCCTTGACCTCTTGGGCGCGGTCCTTGTGGGCCACCAGCACGGCGTCAGGCATGGCGATTGCGATCACGTCCTTCAGGCCGATCCCCACCAGTTCTTGCCGACTGTCTTCGGCCCGCAACAAGGTATCAGCGCACTCCAAAGCCATGGCGGGGCCACTGGTCACAACACCGTCCGCATCCGGGCCCGCCTCGCGCCAGACGGCATCCCAGCCGCCCAGATCGGACCACTTGCCGTGATAGGGCATGACTGACAGATTGTCCGCCTTCTCCATCACCGCGTAATCGATCGAGATATCCTCAAGTGCTGCCCAAGGCGCGGGGTCCAGTCGGGTAAAGGCCAGATCCTGCTCGGCGCCGTCCATGGCGGCCCGCACCCCCGCAAGCATGGCCGGAGCATGGGCCTCGAAGGCGGCGATCAGAGTGGTTGCAGAAAACAAGAATATCCCCGCATTCCAAAGGTGGCACCCATCCGCAAGCATCGCCTCGGCAGCGGCGCGTTCAGGCTTTTCGACGAAGGCCTGTAAGGGGGTGGGCACGCGGGGCTGCGCGGGATCGAACGCCGTCTCAAGCTCGAGCCAGCCATAGCCCGTTTCGGCCCGGTCCGGGGCGATCCCGAAGGTGACGATGCGCCCGGCTTGTGCGGCGGGCACGGCGGCTGCCACGCAGGCCTGAAACCCTTCGACATCGGGGATCACGTGATCGGACGGCACCACGAGGATAAACGCGTCCGGGTCGGTCTCGGCAAGGCTGAGCGCGCCAGCCAGGATCGCAGGGGCGGTATTACGGGCTTTGGGTTCGATCAGGACCGCCCTTGGAATCCGCTCGATTGCGGCCATCTGTTCCAGCACGACAAAGCGGAAATCAGCCCCTGTTACCAACAGTGGATCGGCAAAACCCGCTCCGCTCAGCCGCTGAATCGAGGCTTGAAACAGACTCTCTTCTCCGGTCAGTTCGACAAATTGCTTCGGGTAGGATTTGCGCGATAAGGGCCAGAGGCGCGTGCCTAATCCACCACACAACAACACAGGATGGACCAGAGATGACATGGCACGACCTCGTATTGGTTCAGGTTTCGCCTCGCCCGGAGATGACCCACGCAGGCATTGGCGGTACCGCATTCAAATTAGTGCCAGTAATGGCGCGCTCAAGTTTCATCCCTGCATTTTGCTTTATGGCGGCGCTTTTTCAGAGAAAATCCGACCTAACCGCCGCACCTTCCCGTTTCGTATCATGTCCAATAAGCTTGCATTATCGGACTGAATGAAATACGCTCAGCGCCATGGCTGAAAACCCCGATAAATCCCGTTCAGACGCGCCAAAGCGCACCTCTATCAATGAAGGCAACGACAACGGCGAAACAGGGCCTGCGCTCGGGAAGGCTCTGACGCTCCCCTCGTCTGTGGCTGGCTCTGGCACACTGGATCGATTGGTGGACACGGCGCGCGACTATGCGCGGGCCGCACACTCCGAAAACACCAATAAGGCCTACGCCGCTGACTGGAAACACTTTGGGCGATGGTGTCGGATGAAGGGCACAGACCCCCTGCCCCCCTCGCCCGAGATGATTGGTCTCTATCTGGCGGACCTGGCTGCGCCAGTTGACAAGGCTCCAGCAATAACGGTCACGACCATCGAACGGCGTCTCTCCGGCCTAGCGTGGCACTACCAGCAACGCGGCTTCACACTTGATCGCAAGAACCGCCATATCGCTACCGTTTTATCCGGGATCAAACGCAAGCACGCCCGTCCGCCGGTGCAGAAGGAAGCGATCCTGCGCGACGACATTCTCGCCATGGTCGCCACCCTGCCCTATGATCTGCGCGGGTTGCGAGACCGGTCTATCCTGCTTCTGGGCTATGCTGGCGGCCTGCGCCGATCGGAGATCGTCAGCCTCGACGTTAACAAAGATGACACGCCGGACTCTGGCGGCTGGATCGAGATCCTCGGTGACGGTGCGCTTCTTACACTCAACGCCAAGACGGGGTGGCGCGAGGTCGAGATTGGCCGGGGATCGTCGGATCAAACCTGCCCTGTCCACGCACTGGAGCAATGGCTGCATTTTGCCAAGATCGACTTCGGCCCAGTATTCGTTCGCACCTCGCGCGATGGAAAGAAAGCGCTGAAGTCACGGCTAAACGATAAACACGTCGCGCGACTGATCAAGCAAACTGTACTGCGTGCTGGCATCCGTTCAGACTTGCCCGAGAAAGAACGCCTAGCTTTGTTCTCGGGCCATTCGCTGCGTGCGGGCCTTGCCAGCAGCGCCGAGGTCGATGAGCGCTACGTCCAAAAGCACCTCGGTCACGCGAGCGCCGAGATGACCCGTCGATATCAACGACGCAGAGATCGGTTCCGCGTGAACTTGACCAAGGCTGCGGGACTGTAGTCCGGTTCAATTGTCTTTTCGGCCTTCACTGATCAAAGCCGACAAAGCTGCGACATGACTTGGCAGGTCACAACGTGAGTGAAGGATATCGACGATAACAATTTCATCCGATTGTTCGAGGAACACCAAAAAATGCTCGCCTGCCCGCGCGAACCGTAAATCGTGAACATCGGAAACCAGAACTGCACAGCTCCGACTTACGATCTCGCCTCTGGCAATCGCGTCACACCGGTCGATGAGTTCGGCTTCATATAAATCTGCCTGCCGCGCCCCAAACGTCTGAATTGTCCAGAGCGCGATCTCGAACAAACTGTCTTCGGCCTGACGGGTTAGCCGGAAAGTGCGGCTCACGTTCTGGCGCGTGCAAAGGCTCGGCGGACAGCATCGGCACCGGTGCCTTCGGCTAGGTCTCCTGCCAGTGCTTGGGCCAATCCGGTACGCAAGTCCTGTTGGATTTGCGTCACCCCGGCCTCCTCCTGTTCGAGCAGTCGCAGTCCTGCTCGCAATGCTTCGCTCGCATTTTGATAGCGCCCTGAGGATACAAGAGATTGAACAAGTTGATCCTGGGCTTGTGTGAGGACGACGTTACGGGTGACCATGATTGCTCTCCTTTGTTGGCAATATATGCCAATCACTTTGCATGGTCAATGAAATCACTGGGTGGGGCACACCGATTACCATTGCGCTTCACGGGGTCTGATGCCGGAGGGGGCAGAATAGTACGGTAAGGATTCTAACCCGTTGAGAAATATAGGTTTATCAGACGGCAAAACTTCAACAAAAGCAGAGAGAATGTAGCCAAAAATATGCCATTATATCAGTTGCTTATTTCCACTAATACCAACCTGCATTGATCAGAACCCTTGAGCCCATTTTCGGTTTCCGATGGATGCGATGCGGTTGGGCTGCGCGATCAGCTTGTTCCAAGCGTCACAGCAATGATCGAGGATCTCGTCATAGGAATCGAAGATGTGGTTTGAAAGCCAGTTATCGCGCATGAATTGCCAGATGTTTTCGACTGGATTGAGTTCGGGACATTTGGCTGGCAGCGGGACGATGCTTATATTTTCGGGTGTGATGAGCGCCTCTGTCATATGCCACCCTGCCTGATCCATGAGCACGACGGCATGGGCACCTGGTGCCACGGTCTGGGCGATTTCGGCAAGATGCAGGGTCATCGCGTCGGTATTGCAGACCGGCAGGACCAGCCCTGCGCCCTTGCCCAGGGCTGGACAGATCGCTCCAAAGATGTAGGCCGATATGGTGCGCTGATCATGCGGTGCCGAGGGGCGTGTCCCACGCTTCGCCCAGCGGCGCGTGATCTTGTTTTTCTGGCCTATGCGCGCCTCGTCCTGGAACCAAACCTCTATCGCAGTGCCTTGCGGGAGGCCTACGCGCACTTTCTCCAGCTCGGTTGCGAAGCCCCCTTTTTAAACGCCTCCAGCGCTTCGGTGTCTTGCGCATGGTGGCGTGGCCGCGCCGTGAGCTTGACATACCCGAGTTTCCTGATTTCCCGGCTCACGGTCGTTTCGTCAAGCGAGACCGCAAATTCCGCATGAAGCCACTGGGCCAGATCGCTCAAGCGCCAACGCACAACCCCATGGATCGACGGGGTCGGACCACTCTCCACAATCGCCATAAGCGCCTGGCGTTGGATATCGTTGAGTTTGGCCCGCTGGCCGGGGGCCTTGCCATCAATCAGCCCATCCGGGCCTCGGGCATTGAACCGCAGGACCCAGTCGCGCACGATCTGCAGACCCACGCCTCCGATCCGCGCCGCATCGCTTCGGCTGCCACCATCGTAAATCTCGGCCAGCGCCAACAGCCTGCGGCTTTGGTTCGCGTTCTTGGTCTTCCGCGCCAGACGCCTTAATCCTGCGCCCTCAAAATCCGCCCGTAATTCAATCGCTGCACCCATGGTCACGCCCTCCCAGACATACCACCATAGAGTCAGACTTTTGGTGCGTTGGGAATCCCCCGTGAGTCAGCATTCACGCCGCTTGGTATAAGGTATGATCTTGCCCCCTCCGGCATCAGACCCCTTGTTGCAGGGATCGTACCGCGACTGATATCGAGGCGGTCTGTTCTTTTCAGGATGCTGTAAATGCCGCACAAGTTTAACGCCAGTCGACGAGACAAGATCCCGAAGCAACGGCATCGGGTGACCAACAGGGCCGATTATAACGAAGGCCTGCGGCGGCGCGGTGATCTAACTGTCCATTACCCGTCAGGGTATTGCATAGCAATATCCCGAAAGGGTGGACCAGCGAGGACGCACTTGCCCTGTGGTCGGCTCCACGCCGAACGACGCGTGGCTGTAGCGCGTCAATCAGGCTGAGAATCCTTGGTCGCGACACTTGAGACGATGGCGCCCTTTTCTATCGCGATCAAGGGGTTTGTGTTTTTGATTGTCGCGGCGCTGCGTCAATCAGCTTGGATGTTAGCCGGTGTCGCTCTTTGAGCTGGCCGCCCCGGCCCCTTTGCTTGTTCGGCGGCCCTGCGACGGTAGCTCTCGACGTTCATCTCGAAGATAGTTGCATGCTGAACCAGCCGGTCGACGGCGGCCAGTGTCATTGCCGGATCAGGAAAGATCGTATTCCACTCCCCGAAGGGCTGGTTGGCGGTGATCAGCATGGAGCGGCGTTCGTATCTCGCGCTGATGAGTTCGAACAACACGCTGGTCTCGGCCTGATCCTTGGTGACGTAGGTGATGTCATCGAGGACCAGCAAGTGGAACTTGTCGAGTTTTGCGATGGCGCTTTCGAAGACCAGCTTTTGGACAAGATCGGTGGTGCGGCTGAAGAGAACGCGGTAGCCTTTCTCGACAAGTGCGAGCCCGATAGCAGATCCGAGATGTGACTTACCCACGCCCGGCGGGCCAAACAGCAGGATGTTGCTCCCCTTTCCAACCCAGCTGTCACCAGCGGTGATGGCGCTGACATGAGCCTTGGATAGCATGGGGACGGCTGCAAAGTCGAAGGTTTCGAGGGTCTTTCCAGGCAACAAGCGGGCCTGCGCGAGATGCCGCTCGATACGGCGCCGATCGGCCGGGCGGCAGGCCAGCCTTCCTTGTCGGCCTGTTCAGCGAAGCGCGGCCAGAGGGCCTTGATGGCTGGCAAGCGCAATTCGTTCAGGGCGAGAGTGAGGTGGGCGGTGCCGCAGGGAGCACCCGTGAGTCAGCCTTCGTGCTTCTTGGTATTAGCTAATCAGGCCGGAATCCGGTAGGCGGTGCCAATGGCGCGGTTAAGATTGCCACGCGCTTCCACATCCTGCTCTGGATCGCGCACACGCCGTACTTCTGCTAAAACTCCGCCAGCGTCATCTCCTCGCCAATCGCATCAAGCGCAACCTTGGCTTTGGGACTCAGGCGAATGGTTCTTTCTCTTCGTCATTTTCGATCGCTTCGTTCGTCATGCGATCCACCTTAACAAATGATTCAAAATTCCGAGGCCACCTCTGCCTCATGTGTCATATCCCTTTTTCCTTGATAATTAACGGGGACGTCAACACCACAATGATAGGACGTGTCGCACAGGATCAATTTGCACAATAGATGATGTCTATAGATACCGCTAGCCGTGCTCAGTCAACCAAGCCTCCAGCGCATCCATCAATGCATCAGTCACGCCCGCACCGCTCAGGACCAGCTTTCCCTTAGTTCGTGTAATCCGAATGCCCGCCTCAGGCGCAGGTTTGTCAGTGCTAGGCTTATCAGTAGCTGGCCTGACCGAGGTAGGTTTATCAGTGGCGGGAGCAGTCTGTAGCCCGGTTTCAGGCTTTAGTATATCAGCCAGAACATCCTGTTCTCCGGCGGCATCTGGCGCAGGGGAGTTATTCAGCTCTGTTCTGATCCTGTCCGCTAATCCTGGGTCAGCCTCTAGCGCTTTCGACAGTTGCAGTCCCATCCGCTCCGACAAACCCGCCGGAAACTCCAATACACCGTCGAGCGCGCCATAGATTCCGAGAAATGACACTATTTTAGATCGCTTGGAAGCACTGGCATTGGCAAATAGAATTTTTACCGCATGACGTGCCGTAGGATAGGCACCTTGTTCTGCTGCCCGTGCCGCGATGCGAGCGCGCTCGTAGAAACTTAAACCAGCGCGTATCTCATTTTCCTCGACCATGGCTAGATAAGCCTCCGATGCGGTCTGCGGCGCACGCACGAAACATAAGGCCGTAGTAAAATCACTCCCTTGCGCCTCGATCCGTAACCGCTGCAACGCAACCACCCGCCGCCAGCCCGAAATCAGCCCAAAGCGCCCTCCCCCCAACGCCACAACCTCGATCGGGGTCTGCTGGCCGCGTGCGCGAAGACTTTGCATAAGAGATGCCATCTCATCTTCATCCACGAAGCTCCGGTCGCGCACCAGGTAGGTCTGATCTATGGCGTCAAGATCGATGCGCTGAAGGAGACGCCCCTCGCGGCTCGCATTGGCCATTTCGTGGGCAACCTCTTCCAGTGCAGCCTGCGCGGCAGATCCACCTGCGACGGCTGCAATCGGAGCCTGCCGTGCACGCAGGCCGATCGAACTACTCGATAGCGTTGAAGCTTCCAGCCCGCGTGCGGGAGGCGTCGCGGACGGGGCAGCGGCGGTTGGGCTTGGGATTAAACGTTTGCGCTTGGCCATTATAAATCTCCTGTCAGAGCGAGGGGTGGGATGCAGACTAGAGGTCTTTTTTCGTGACGACAGTGTTGGCGCCAATTTGAGACTCACACGATTCAATAAAAACAATGCCTTAGGGTGCAGATGTTTCGCGTGCGAAAGTTTTTATTCGACTACGTTCCCTTGCGCTTCCAACTCCTCCCGCCGCCAGATTCCCAACAATAACGTTTTAAAAGCGGCATAGGTTTCATCGAAAGTTGCGCGCCCACGTGCATAGGTGTCGCGGTTGAAATCACGATAGTCGGCCTCATAAATGCTATTTACATTTTCACCCGCCTGACCGATCAAGGCGGTGAAGTCCTGACGATAGGGCGACAAGGTACGGCCCAAATAGGCTTGCATCAAACCTGCCATTTCGGCCTGTTGTGTCCCATCATAGCGTGTGATAATCGCCCGCACTGCATCCCATTCAAATCGCATCTCTTCGCGCCCCAAAGCACGGGCGGCGATGTTCTCGCCTTCCTCGATTGAGTGAAACGTCGCATGCAACATATCAAAAAACCGCCCTGTAGAGTCGAACTCCAGGAAGGACGCTCCCACTGGTACCAGCAGGATATCCGCAGCAGAGAGCCCGTTAATGGTCAGGTAGCCAAGTGCGGGCGGGGTGTCGAGGAATACCAGATCATAGTCGTCCAGGATCCCGTCCTCGGCCAATACATCACTCAGGCCGTCCCAGAGTTTCCATCCCCGTGCCGCCATGCGCCAGACAGGAATTTGGAATTCCGACCAGTAGAGATTGAGCTGCGCGCCAATAATATCAATGTTGGGCCAGTGAGTTTTCTGGACGATATCGCGGGTTGAGATCTTCAGAGCATCATCAAGTGTGTCGTCCAACGGCTGCGGGGCTTCGCCACGGTCTAGCCTGCGCTGGTTATCTTGACGTAGGTGGGTGGCATAATGGCGCGCGAGTAGCGGAAACACTGTCGCCCATTCATCGGCCACTTGGGCCCCGAAGATCGAGGTCATGGATCCTTGGCTATCAAGATCAATCACAAGCACCTTGTAGCCGTCGAGGGCCGCTGACATTGCCAGATGCGCACAGGTTGACGTCTTCCCCACACCACCCTTGAAGTTCGCAACTGCTACTATCTTGGCAGGCAGCCCCTTGGGGCGGTAGGGGGTATACTCCTTAGCCTTGGATCCTTCGGTTCCAAAATGGGCACGCAGGCGCAGGACCTCGTCAAGTGCGAACCAGCGCGCACCGCCGTTGGTTTCCGTTACCCCTTGGGGCAGGTTGGGGTTCTGTCGAAGCACGCGGCGGAAATGAGCTGGCGCGACTGGGATGAGGTATTTGGTGATTTCCCAAGTCGAAAACAGTCGCAGCTTTTTGTGTCCTGTATTGTCCATTCCACGTGTGGCTAGATCATCACGTCCCTGGAGGCAGCTTGCGGCTATCCGGGCAAATCCTTCGGTATCTGTCGCTGGATCTAAGCTTTCAGCGGCTGCATCAGGAGATATGTTGAAATAAGGGGGCAGCGCCGTTTTTTGCATGTTTAGCCTCAATGTATTATGTTTTTTGTAATGTACCATGAAACATATGACATGTGAATATATAGGCCATACCCACTCAATTTTCTAAGTAATTTCGGGAAATTTGTTGTGTCGTAGCATCAGTTTTGGCGTCGTACTTAAGGATTTGTAGTTAAATATTGGTTATTTAGTAGTTACGGATCCTCCTCGAATTTATAAGATTATGATAATTAAAGGTAAAAATGCCTTTCCTAAAGGGTAGGTGACTCTGATCCCACGATAGACCGACTCTGATCCCACGTTGAAACGACTCTGATCCCACGATAGCGGGCATCGGCCTGTGGACAGAATCGTGGCCAATCAATATTGAGGGTGTCATTGAAACGACGAAGACCGCGCAATCGGCAAAAAAGACCGAAGCGGGAAGGGCAGGCACAAGATGACCCCCATATTTGCAGGCGTGCTGTGAGCGCGGCTTTGACGCATGACAGCGGATTGCAGCGCGATTTTTTCGTCTGTGATTTTTTTGCGGCTGTCCCAAAACACGATCTGGCGAGCATGGAGCATCCGCTGTTCTCGCTATCGACCCGGCCCGACCGGCGCATCCTCAGCTACTCTCATGGGGATGTGGATATGACGGTGACTCCCTCGGCGCGGGGACGTGCGACGATCTTTGACGCGGATATCTTGATCTTCTGCATCAGCCAGTTGATGGCAGCGGTCAATGCGGGCAAGCCCACGGCGCGGACGCTGACGTTGACGGCGCATGATCTCCTGAAGGCGACCCACCGCGAAACTTCTGGGGATGGCTACAAACGTCTGCGTGACGCTTTTGAACGTCTTGCGGGTACGCGGATCACGACCAACATTACTACTGGACCGAAGGACGATCCGACCGAAACGACGACAGGGTTTGGCCTGATCGAGACTTGGCAAATCGTGCGTAAGACGCGAGCGGGTCGCATGGTTAGTGTCAGCGTGACGTTGTCGGAATGGCTTTACCGGGCGGTGTTGTCAAAATCAGTGCTGACACTTAACCGCGATTATTTCACACTCCGCCGCCCACTGGAGCGGCGGATCTATGAATTGGCGCGCAAGCATTGTGGTCGCCAGCCATCTTGGCGGGTGTCAGTGGAAACGCTTTGCCTAAAATCTGGATCGACTAGCCCGCGTCGGGTGTTCCGGGCCATGTTGCGTGAGATCATGCGCGCAGACACCATTCCTGATTATCTGCTCCTCGAGGAACCTGGCGACATTGTCTGCGTAACCCCGCGTGGTGCTGTGGTCGAACAGGGCGGTACCCCGGTGCTTGCTCCCGAGGCATTGGAGGAGGCGCGTCGGTTGATGCCGGGCTGGGACGTCTATGCCCTTGAGGCCGAATGGCGCGCCTTTTGGGTCACTTCGGGCCGCCGCGCTCTGCGCAGCCCCGACCAAGCGTTTCTGGGCTGGGTAAAGACGAAAAAGAGTGCGGGATAAGTGATAGCGTCTAGAGTGCCGGACACTTACTCTACAACATAGTCTGCAGCTTTGAAGAACGCTTTGCACTCTTCTTGCGGGAACAGGTCGTAGATGTCGTCGGCGGCTTTGGGTGGTGGTGTCGAAGGTGCGTGCCTTGACGCGGCGTAAATGGGCTTTGAGTTTGGAATAGGCCATCTCGATCATTGTCCGGCAGTGCATCGCATGGCGATGTCACGAGGGGAGGGTTCAGGTCGGGGCCGTAAGGTGGCAAGAACAGCATCCAGTTATCTCGTGCTTTTAGCAGGTCCTGCGCATAGTTGGATTTATGGGCCGCAAGGTTGTCCGCGATCGCGACATCCCCAAGGTGAAGCTGTGGCGCGAGCCGGGTTTGGATGTAAGCGTCAAAGGCGGCGCGGTCCACAGGTTCGCAACCAGGGCGCAGTGAGTTTGTCGCTCGCCGTCCAGCGATGAAGGTTTGCGTGCACCTGAGAGGTGGTCGCGGGATTTTGGGCCAGTTGTTAAGGTGGATCGCATGACGAACGAAACGATCGAAAATGACGAAGAGAAAGAACCATTCGCCTGAGTCCAAGGCCAAGGTTGCGCTTGATGCGATCTGCGAGGAGATGACGCTGGCGGAGTTTTAGCAGAAGTACGGTGTGCATGCGACGTAGATCAGTATATGGAAGCGGGCGGCGATCCAGATGGCGCAGGAAGTCTGATAGGATTTCGAGCCGACCACTCCTCATCGGTTGTCCGCGATGCGAATCCACAATCGTCGCGCTGATTTCCGACAAGAAAGCCCCTCACTGACAAGCGCTACAATACGTTCGCACATATCTGTTGGGAGTGGTCTTGACATGTTTCACCCCAAAATATGGTGGTTCACAATTTGGCATCCTTGGAAAGCCTATCAATTCAAAAACCCGGTTCGGCGCTCAGAATATCAAAATAGCGGACTCTCAGGGAGCAGGTCAGCTGTAATGCGCTCTTGGTGGGCGTAAACGAGTTATGCCCGAAAGTTGGTGATGGTCTTCAGTAGGCGGCATATCATGGCGGTGTTTAACGACGCCGTCATTCTCAAAGAGAAAGGATATGCCACCATGGCTAAATCTACAGTTGTACCATTCGAACTGCCATCGGAATTTTCACCGGATCCTTTGACCGAGGTGATCCAGAATGGCGCGAAGGCGCTTTTGCACACGGCGATCCAAGCTGAGGTGTCGTTTTTCATTGCAGAGCACGCGCATCTGCTTGACGAAGAGGGCCGCCAGCGCCTTGTACGCCACGGGTTCTTACCCGAGCGCGAGGTGATGACTGGGATCGGGACGGTGCCTGTGCGGGTACCGCGGGTGCGCGACCGAGGCGCCAATGAGGATGGCAGCAAGATCAAGTACCGCTCGGCGCTGGTTCCGCCCTATCTGCGCAAAGCGAAGTCGGTCGAAGAACTGCTGCCCTGGCTTTACCTGAAGGGCATCTCGACGGGTGACTTCAGCGAGGCGCTGGCGGC
>NZ_JAIMIA010000077.1 GCF_019966495.1 Tateyamaria pelophila
CCCATCTCGGCTGCAATCTTGTAAGTACTCAGACCATCTGAACGAAGCTGGTGGACCTTCCCACGATCAATGCGAGGTTTACCGCCTTTAAAGACACCCTTGGCCTTAGCCTTGGCTATACCTTCAGCCTGACGCTTGCGAATGATGTTCCGCTCGAACTCCGCAAAGGCACCCATCATCTGGAGTTGTAGCTTGGCAAAGGCATCATCTGCATCAGCAGAGAAGGTCAGGCTCTCAGACAGGAAGCTGATGGTTACACCCTTGTCATTCAAAGTCTGGATAATGTCCTGCAAATCTCTCAGATCACGAGCAAGCCTGTCGATTGAGTACACAACGACAGTATCCCCTTCACGGGAATAGTCGATCATAGCTTGGAGTGCTGGCCTGTCTGAGGCTGACTTGCCGGACAGCTTTTCCTCAAAGACTTTATCAACCTCACCAAGTTCCTGTCGATCAAGGCTTTGATCAACTGTGCTGACTCGCCTGTATCCGATGACTGACATGCTAAACGCCCTCTTTAGTAACATCTGTCTCTAGTTTACGCTGATTCCGGTAACAAATGGAAGTAAATATACTCATATGTTACCGTCAATGCAGTAACAAAAAACCAGCATCACCACGGTAGAGCCTGTTGTGACTGTCTGAGTTGCGGTTTGATTCAAGTCAGGGCAATGGCCCGTTCTTCCTGTTGAACCTAGCGGCAGATATGTTGAAAGTGGCACAGAGGAGCGAATTGTATGAAAGTTTTATGAGATCTTGGCATCTTGATAACAAACTTATCAGTGTTGCCAGCGTACTCTTTACAAAGTGATGGCAAGACCGTTGATGAACCCAACATCAAGGAGCGCGTCTTGAAGCTTGCGCAAAGCTATAGCTGTTCCCCCCGCCGCTATTGTTCCAAAAGCATCAGTAGCTGTCAGGAGGCTCGGTGGTACTTCGCAAATTGTTCTTGGGGCGGCGCACTTGACGGAGATAACGATGGAATACCCTGCGAGAACTTATGTTGATTGGCATTCAAACCTCGCCAGCAGAAACACGTGTATTCTCAAAAAGAAAACGGGAAGATTTCATGAAAAATGAGAAAGCTATTTTAGCATCTATCTTAATGCTCGCTCTTGGTGCCTGCGCCGCGCAGACACCTCAGAACCAAAGCCAAGTGTATTCTAGCCTGTCCACTGGGCCACTTTGGGTTGAGCACTCCCTTACATCATCCCCACTGAAGTTGGCGTTCATAGAAGCCGAACTTGGTTCACGTGGCGAACAAAGGTCTTCATCCTACCCAAGCAATTATCTTGGCGAAAAAACGAGTTCGGCACTTGGTCGCAAGTTATATTCTCGAGAAGAAGCCTCAACCACCGATTTAGATTGCTCTAGCTTTTCATCCTCCGCAGCAGCCCAAAAGGCATTTTTGGCATCAGGTGGACCGACTCGTGATCCAAGCGGGCTTGACCGTGACGGTGACGGCCTAGCGTGCGAGTGGGGCACCTATCTCAAGAAGTCCGTAGCCTCCTACCAAGCTTCCTTGCGGCCATCTCGGACTTATAGCCCTACAAGGACAACTTCACGTCGAAGTTCCAGCCGATGCTATGTCGGACCTCGTGGCGGAACCTACACCATAACAGCAAGTGGTAATAAGAATTACGGTGGCTGCTAAGTTTGGCATTTTGTTCTTCAAGAAAACGGTCTTTGCTGCACATGTGAAGCATCGCCCATGAAACTAACTGCTTTGATCACAAGCATTACCTTCCTGTGTACCCCTGCTCTTGCCGAGGTGGTGGCTATAGATGGTGATACCTTAGCCTTAGATGGCACCACATACCGTCTTAACGGAATAGATGCGCCTGAATATGGTCAAAAGTGCAAGGGCAACAGGGGAAATTGGCCTTGTGGGAAGGAAGCGTTGGCAACCCTATCTTCCCTACTGGAAAGAGGTTCTGTTCAATGTGAAGCCATCTCAGAAGATGGATATGGACGAACCATCGCTACCTGTTTCTCAGATGGCATTGATGTGGGTGAGGAAATGGTTCTTAACGGCTTGGCTTGGGCGTTTGTCAGATATTCAGACGTTTATGTGAACCAAGAGGCTGTAGCACAATCTGAAAATCTAGGAATTTGGCAGTCGGATAACATGCCTGCATGGGACTACCGCGCGGAAAAATGGGCAGTCGCAGAGCAAGAAGCGCCAGAAGGGTGTCCGATCAAAGGCAATATCTCCAGAAATGGGCGAATATATCACCCACCTTGGTCACCATGGTACAGCCGTACAAAGGTAAGTCTAGATAAAGGCGAACGTTGGTTTTGTTCAGAGGCAGAAGCAGTTGAAGCGGGATGGAGAGCACCCCGTTGGCAATAGTCATACTTTTCCTGAACGAGACACCCGCAAATTTTACTAAGATTGGTTCATGGCTTTTGTTACTGCTTTAGCTGACTAAGCATCTCAATTTGTCGGCTCAAGTCCTTCTGGTTCTGTGCCAGTTTAACCATTTGGCTTTCCAATCTGCGCATGTGTTGGATTGGTGAAAGACTGGAATCACGCCACCCATTTGTGAAGTCTTTTTCAATGGCAGTGGCATTGCGAGAAATCCCATTGCTTATGCGTGATATATTTCTGTGCGCCTTTCGCTGCTGATTATTAGGACGCTTGCCCTCATCCAGATTCCATGTTTCCGAATTAAGGTACTCTTTGAACGACAACATAAGTAGACCCTCTTTGTTATAAATATCTGTAATTATTACATATTTATAAGAAATCCAACTTCACGAGGACCCACATGAAAACTCAAACTGAACTTTTAAACTTTAGGATGCCAAAGTCGTTGAAGGCAAAGTTTCAGGAAACCTGCAAGCAGAGAAATACTGCCATGACTTCTGTTCTCTGCGAGGCTGTTCACGATTATGTTCACAACCATGAAGAAAGCGTCGACAGTGAGTGGGAACCAATCGTGTTCTCAACACACGAACAGCATGAGGGAGACTGACGATCCAGATCAGGCATAGGTCGTCCGAACATAAGCGAGGATGTTCAACCGGCCTACCCAAATCACATCCCAAAATTCAAAAGGGGGAGAGAAGAAGAAACATGTGAATTACCAAAAAGGTTAGATTGGGTAGGGCAAACAATGGAATATTATTCTTTCTTGATGCCAATTTTAGTATTCGGGAACTTCTCACTCCAAGCAGTTTGCATAGTAGAATGCAGAAATTTTTCATCCTCTTCTTTACAGATAAAACCATCATGTATTGGTAGAATGGCTATGTCTGAATTTGTGCAAGTGCCTATGATCTTTCTGGCAATGTCTGAGTCTTCCATAAACACAGACTCTGCTTGAAATGCGTGGGATTTTAGAAATCGATGCTTTGTGAATATCTGATCTACAGCATAGTCAAAAAATGCTTGATTATGACAACCATTTACGCCACGAAAGACACCTTCCGAATTACACCAAGATAGGGACGCACTGAAAGCTTGGTCCTTTGACTTAGAGTTGACCATTACCACGATAAGGTTTTTGAGGAGGTCTCTGCAATAGAATTTGCAAATTCCTTGCAGTGGAATATCGTATGGGTCTTCATCAGAAAGTTCTATACCTTCCATTCCCGCTATGATTGAGATAACTTGTGCGGAATAATCGAGTTCTACTGTGGGTTCACCATTGATCAGGATTTCAGGCCGAAACTTGCTTGGAATTCTTTGATGGAAACCACCATGTACACGTCCATATGAGATTTGATCCTCAGACACATGGAAGATCGCAGTAGCGCCGGTACGGGCAGTTGAGACAGTGTTGACGGTTCCTACTGCATCTACCCAAGAGAAAGTGTGTTCACCTGCTATGGTGATATCCTGAGTGCGTATGAAGGAATTGTATTTCCGGATTATGTCAGCTTGACCTTGTAGCCAATCATTCAAAGGGTAGTCTACAGGCTTGTAGTTGCCTTTATCATCAGGTGTACGAAACTGGATAGCAGGAACAGGCACAGGTGCTTCTGATAGGTCTTCTGGCAGTGCTGTGAAAGCTTCTAACAGTGGTCCTTGTGCGAGGATTCTGGAACGCTTACCTCTCTTGGTTTTAGGATCATACGTGAACTTTTGATGGTAGATGAAACCTGTATCTTCAAGTTGCTTTACAATCTTGGTTATGTCTTTGGTGATGCTGTGGGGATTGTGGCCACCTTTCGAGTATGTATGGAAATCCATGCTAATCCTAAGATAGGAACCATTAGCTGTGTACAGGTTCCACAAGACAGAATTCAGGCACTTCTTGTACCGCTCAACAGCAGACTCGTAAGCTTTTCCACCCTTCTTAGTGGTGATCAGGCGTTCTAGGCCACACTCAATATAGACAGTATCGACAAGTGCTGAAAATGCTGAGTCTTTCACTGCAATAGCTTTCAGATCGTATGAAATGGTATTTGCTTTAGCTTTGCTTTCGAATTGATTTATGGTATAAATAGTCATGTTGGATGTTGGGTATCTCCGTTCTTGTTTGAAACATCTAAAGCCCTTGGGTGGTTGCACACCGCGAAGGGTTTTCATTTCTCACCCGTATTTATCGCCCTAAGATTCTCTGAATCCGTGATTCAAGTAAAATAAGGATAATCTTTTAATAATACTTTATACCTTCGAAGAAATTTGCGTCATAATGCCATAATGCAGGAAAAAGTTCCAAGAAATGGATAGAATGCAAAATAATTCTCTTAGATGTTATGATCAACTGATATACGTGCAGCGTTGGGGAATTTTCTCTCCGAAAAGCTTTTTCTCAAAACGCCTAAAGCTGTCAGACGCAGAACATTAGGAGGGTCTTTTAAAATCTTAGACTGCTCAAAATTATTGTGACTTACTAGAGAGTCTTAGACTGCTTGGACTGCTTCAAAATTTGTGCGAATACCCAGAGAGTCTTGTAAAAACTTAGGCTGCTTAAATGTGTTCGAACTGCTTAAACACATACCTAAAGATCAAATTAAGACCATAAAATAACGTGGTTACACGAAGGCGTAAGCCTGAGTAAATCCCGAAGGGATTTCCATTATTAAGTGTAGATAAATCTAAAGACAGATGGATATCTCATAAAGACTAAGGTTTATACAGGCGTAAGCCTGTGTAATCAGAGCGTAGCGATGATTTCCATGATAAGTGTAGGCATAATATAATGATAATATGATTGTGTACACATTGAATGGATTGCTTGCTGTCGCTGCGCAATGTGTGGCTTACGCCAACACGTATCTATAGATGATGTATGATATTATAAGTGATATGTATGACCACAAATATAAAGATGATTATCATATGTATGAATCAAAAAGATGGATTATGTACACATTGAATACATGAGTATGCATCCTTAAACAGTATACATTTGCTACACACATTGAATGGATTGCTTGCTGGCGCTGCGCAATGTGTGGCTTACGCCAACACGTATCTATATTAGTGATCAGCTTATAGATTCAATCACATGCTTCATATGATCTATTCTTCTATTTAGAATCTCAATTTGATTTGTTCGAATCCTTAGATGTTTTTTAATTGTTCTTAAAGTATTAATTTTTTACCCCCACTGTACCTCTTAAAACTATTTATGTTTTATGGATTCTTACTGTTATTACACCCTATACCTGATATCTACTGTTCCGTTCTGATTCTACTGTTCCGCCCATATTTCCATATCATCTGTTTATGGTCTTGGCTTGTATATTGTCTTTCCCTTGTGAATACATTTTGAGGATAGTGATCACCAGCAACACCCTCAAGCACCCAACTGGGAACGTCCTCCGGTGCACCACCAAGAGCCACAGGCATCCATTCCTCGGTAGGGATAGCGATGGGCGAACAAGGCAATCCCATGCAGAAGGCCATCCAAGTCAGACAAAATCATGCAGTCGTCAGGGGATTTATCCTAGGACAGATGGGCGTCTAGGCCGTTGTCAACCTGATGATGGAGGGCTAGTGTTTGATCAACACTGTTCACACTTTGCAATATGGGGTCTTATCCCGTTGAAACAAGAACTTGAGGAAATTTATGCACGAGAAAATCTCTCTTCGCCAACGTTGTCCTAAAGGTAGAAAGAGGAAAGAAATGAATAGTATCAAAGTAAAGCTAATAACCTTCATTTTTGCATTTCTGATGAGCGCCTCAGTGTCCACAATGGCACAAGATTATTCTACCGATATGACGCAAATTGCTGATCACTTCGAATACTTAAGCGCCGAAGAAAGAACAAATGTTCAGGAGGCTCTATCGTCATTGCAGTTATACACACAGACGATTGATGGGGAATGGGGGCCGGGGACTTCTAGGGCAATGGTGGAAGCTTTAGACTACATTGATCTAACCTTTGGGTTTCAGTATGATAAGAAAAATAATTCGTGGAATGGCATGGAACTCATATTTCAAATACTTATCAATCCCAAACTACAAGAAACTCTGTACAGGAAATATGTGGTTGGTGAGGGAGACGAATGCGACGGATGCGATGAGATGTCAGGCGGTTTATTTTTTGACAAAGATAAAGAAGTACTCCAGTCATGGCATTTTGCGAACAGTAAATGTCGAGGTAGTAGCGGAGATAACCCAACCACTATGATGTGGTGTGACGTTCGTAGCGGCATTGGTGACATACTTCGCGTCCAAAATTTCTGTTATGGTCGGGAAAATGAGGCCGGATATCAAATGGAATGGCACCGGTGCGAAGAGTAGTGCGTTTTTGGCAGAGGTTCGATCCTAACTTGTATAATAAGGCAATGTTTATTCATGACGAGTGTGGACCAAAGACCTGCTCCAAGATACGTTTTGAAAAAGTGAAATTCTACAGAAGGACATCAAGTGTCGCAAACTACCCAACGCTTTTCCAGTGAGACGCCCCCGATCCATCACCTGATTCAGGAAATTGATATGGGAAACCTCGGTCTTCCCGACCTACAGAGACCTTTTGTCTGGAAGCGTGCTCGCATTCGCGACTTATTCGATTCCCTCTACCAAGGTTTCCCTGCTGGATACTTCCTATTCTGGAACACTCCAAAAAAGATCGATAGTCATTCAATTGGTATACAAACTGATACCCGCGAAAACCAAAAAATGATCGTTGACGGTCAGCAACGTCTCACGAGCCTTTATGCTGTAATGAAAGGTAAACCGATCCTAAATGAAGCGAGCGAGGAACAACTGATCCGCATTGCGTTCAACCCTCTGACAGAAGAATTTTCGGTCGCCAACGCATCTTCCGACAATAATCCAGCATTCATTTCCAATATTTCAGACATTTGGACGTCCGGTAAAGGCAGTTTCTTTTTTATCAATGAGTTCATTCAAAATCTGAAAGAAAGTCAAGATATCGATTCACATCAAGAAAGTCAGATTGCAGAAAATATCCAACAGTTAGAAAATATCAGGAACTATCAGTTCTCCGTTTTGGTTCTTTCTGCTGAACTTGACGTCGATACGGTGGCAGAGATTTTCCAACGTATCAACGCTGGTGGTATCCCTCTTAACTCAGCAGACTTCATACTTACACTGATGTCAGTCTACTGGGTTGAGGGTCGGCACCAACTGGAAGACTTCGCACGTAAAGCAAAAATTCCCTCAACAAATCATACTGCATCTCCGTACAACGTTTTTCATGCACCATCTCCTGACCAATTATTGCGTGTTGCTGTCGGACTTGGGCTTAAACGCGGCGTTCTGCAAAACGCCTATCAAATTCTAAGGGGGCGCGATCCAATTGAGAAAAAGGTTAAGGAAGACCTTCGGGACGCCCGCTTTGCAGACCTCAAAGAAGCACAAGCAAAGGTCCTAAATCTTGCGGATTGGCACGAATATATCAACTGCTTAAAGGCAGCGGGCTTTCGGTCAAGGTCAATGCTGACTTCAGCAAATAACTTTCTATATGGCTATCTAATCTTTCTGATAGGGAAACATGAATTTGGGGTGGAGCGTAAAATTCTACGAGCCACAATGAGCCGATGGTTTTTCATGAGTGCCTTGACCGGTAGATATACAGGAAGCCCAGAGACAATCCTTGAAGCTGACCTTCGACGAATGGAGCAGGCCAAAAAGACATCGGATGGATTTGTTCAATTATTGGAAAACCTAATTTCAAATCAGCTTACTGATGATTACTGGAAGGTAACGCTTCCTGAGAGACTCGATACGTCCAGCGCATACAGCCCTTATCTGTTTGGGTATCATGCCGCGTTAAACTTACTTGGTGCAACAGCCTTATTTTCCAAAATTCGGATTAGTGATCTACTTGATCCTGCTGTCACTGGCACCAAATCGCCTGTCGAACGACATCATCTGTTCCCCAAAGCTTACCTCAGAAGTTTAGGATTTACAGGAACTTATCGACTAAATCAGATTGCCAACTACGCTTTTGTTGAGTGGGCAGACAATATTAGTATCTCAGACACGGCACCAGCCGACTATTTTCCAAGCATGTTTTACGAACTAACGGATCAAGAAAAGGCGAACGCGTCCTATTGGCATGCCCTGCCTGACCTATGGTACAACTTAGAGTACCTCGACTTCACTCAGCAACGGCGTAAGTTAATCGCACGGATCATCCGTGACGGCTTCGGGGTTTTGACAGGTGATGTCACTCCCAATACCAATACTCGCCTTGAACCATCTGTGGCGGAATTGTTAACCGATATGGAAACGCTACGCATTGAATTTAAGTCTACTGCTCGTGTCCCGCTTTCCTCTGATGTCCCAGAAAAGGTAGTTAATGAGGGTATTATCAAGACTGTAGCGGCCTTCATGAACTCAGAGGGAGGAACACTCGGCATTGGTATCTCGGACGATGGTGATATTTTGGGCATTCAGAAGGATTTAGATTACAAAAAGCAAGACATTGATGGATATCAAAATTGGCTTTCTACCTTACTTATGAACGCGATAGGTCAGGCTGTCGTGGCAAAAAATACATCTATCCGTTTCGAACTTGCCGAGGATAGTGTGGTCTGCTTGATTGATGTCAGCCCATCAAGTTCACCAGTGTATGCCGATACAGTCAAAGGGAAGGAACTGTTTTATGTACGAATTGGCAACACGACTCGCATCTTGTCTGGTTCTGAGATGGTAGAGTACATTAACAGTCATTTCTAATATGGAATATCTTTCGTTTCTGATCTAATAGGTATAAACCTACACGTAGTCGCTGACGCAGAATCTGTAAGACCGTTTTGCCTTTAGATCGGCTTTTTTTAACGTTTGCTTGCCAAAGGAATGAACCAACATGACTATTGACCTCAAAAATATGGACCTGAAAGAACTCAAGAAACTCCAAAAAGACGCTGCGAAGGCGATTGAGAATTTTGAAGATCGCAAACGTCAGGAAGCACTGGCAGCAGCAAGAGAAGCCGTTGGTGAGTTTGGGTTTAAACTGGAAGAGTTAGTAACTGGTTCCGGTAAGAAACCTAAGACTAAATCTGTCCCGAAATATGCTCATCCTGAGAATTCCGCAAAGACTTGGACTGGCAAGGGAAGAAGACCTGCTTGGGTTGTTGCACATGTTGATGGTGGAGGATCGCTGGAAGATTTGGCAATCTGATAGCAGCGGAAAGAGACTTTACCTAAACCTTCAACAAAATAGCATTGAGCCACTGATCGTTTCGATCCGGTCGGGCATCATTTGTTATCCACATTGAAGCCGCCTTCAACGTGGGCACATCAACCAAAATTCCTTCAAGCTGGTCTTCATCTAAGTCGTTGAAAAAACGCCCATGTCGGACTTCTTCGGTGCTGCCGATCTTGAAGGAAACAAACATGCGACCCCCATCTTTCATAAGGCCAGAAAGGTGGGTTAGCGTTTGAGAAAGTTGCTTGCGCGGAACGTGCAACAGAGAAGCACAAGCCCAAACACCATCAAACAAATCGTCACATGCATATTTAATAAATTCAGAGTGAACCACTGGCTCTCCAGCGGTGTGACGGGTCGCTTTGACCATTTCTTCGGATGCGTCGATAGCCACAACTTCGTGACCAAGCTGTCTGAACGCCCGTGTATCACGTCCAGAGCCTGATCCGGCATCCAGTATTCGGGCAGGACAAGGAAGGTCTGCAAGAAATTGGTTGTGCAATGCGGTCAAGTCGGCATCTATCGTCTGCTCGACAAAGCCTTTGGCGTTCTCATCATAGTATTTGATGGTTTCAGAATAATTCTGGTCCACGCTGTTCTGGCTCCCATTCATGGATCAAGATGCCCTTAGCTTCTGTGTGCTGGAACTGTAGAAATCCTATTCGATCCTGAAGTTTATTCCCAGTCTGGCGGATCAGGGTTTCTCGCAACGGATGGTGGCTGGTAATAAGAAACTCATTTCGCGTATGGAGACGCTCCAGAAGTTTCAGACTTGGCAGTTTTGCAAACTTACCAGCCTCACCACGATTACACTCCATGCAGGACAGTGTCAGGTTCCAAACGCCATTGAAATTTGTGTGAGACAAGTAGCTGCCCAAGACATGAGGGAAGAAATGATCGACGTCTGGAAGCAAGTTGGCTTGAGTGAGTGAGATTGGTCTAAAGCAAAAGAAACAGTGCCCTTTCTGGTATCCGTTCAGCGCATCACGCGCTGATGTTACATCTACCCGTCGATTTCCTTGATCAACAAACAGAATGTGGCTCGATGTATCATGCTGGACGGAAATCAAATTTCGATTGATGTTCAGTTCCCATGCCGTTTCGACTAAGCGCCAACGAGATTGAATCTCTTCAACCAATGTCTGCCCTTCATCGCCCAATAGAAGATCGTGACAGGCATCTGTTAGTCTGATCCCACCCAGTGTCTTTCGTTCGTCAAGAAAAAATCTGGTCGGGACCTCGTCGCCGTTCACAATGTGAAAGGCATCAATCACATTGTTGAAGCCAAGCCGCACTGTCGTATCCCGCAGATCGGTTTCTGTGATCTGCTGAGCATTGAATTGGCGACACGCTTCGAGGAACTTACTGGACTGGGAAGTGGATTGTACGGGCACTTCCTTGATGTGCTGACACAGGTGCCGAGCAAAGGGTTCTGCCAAGTCTTCCATCTTGATGAGATCATTGCGGACATTTGCGACTTCCGCCAAGCTACGAGCCAATGCGAACTTGTAGGAGGCCACATTGCGCCCAAACAAGATGATTGATCGCCAATAGGTCGGGTCATCAAGTGTTTTGGAAACGAAGTTGGGCATTAAGGTTATGCTTTCACAGGGCGATCGGCGGTAGCATTCGAGGCTTTATATCTGATTTTCAACACACGAGATCGGAACATACCAGTGTTGGCCACACAACAAGACGTTCCAAGACCGCCCCATTTAGCTTAAGCCCTCAAACCAACGTGACCCTGCCAACGTGAGATGAATCTATGACCAATACCAAGAAATCTTGGAAAGATATCAAGCCGGTTCTGTCCGAATTTTCCTCAACCCAGTTGTTGGGTCTTGTGCAAGACTTGTATCGATTCAGCGATCAGAATGCCTTGTTCATGAACGCCCGCTTCTTGAGTGAAGGCAAGGGTCAGGATCATCTTGTCCCGTACAAAAAACGCATTCAGAAAGCCATCTGCCCGAAGGAGCCTTGGAAGCAAGATGTGCGTCTGGCTGAGGGTCGCAAAGCCATAAATGAGTTTAAGAAGGCCAATGGGGATATCCTGACGAGCTATCAGACTACATTTCTGATCTTAGGGATGCTTTTGCTTAATTTTCCTATCGAAAGTTTTTCGTGGAACCCTATCAATTACAGTCTTAGCAGTGGTGCCAAGGTAGGGGTAGACGTAACGATATGATCCATTGGAGAATTTCACTAAAAAGTACCGCTGAGAGTTTACATAAGTGCGCTGTCCATGCGGTTTTCTGAAATAGGCTTCAAATTTCCCCTCAGTCGTTAATCCTTTGGAAAATAGTTCATTGCCCAGTTTTTCAGATATAAATTCTATCGCTTCCCACGGCTCCACAAACATTCCATTGAAAACTACTATCTCAGTGATGGTGCGCTTCAATATGGAATGCATCTGATAGCGTATTTCTTTCAATTTTCTCAAGTCGTTTTGTGTTTTAAGTTGATCGTAACGTTTAATAAATTCAGCTTGATCCTGTTCAACATTTTCTGGCTCAAGTGCAGCAAGTTCAGCATCAAGCCTATCAATTTCTGCTTCCTCTCCATTAATTTGATTAAGGAGATCACTTAATCGGGCAAGAAGGTCTTCATAAACTTGACCGGACAAAGACGGGTCTTCCACCCGCATAAGTAGAGTATCGTACCTCTCTTGCAAATCCACCAGTTTGGCTTTCCCGGCAGTTCTAAGGTTTATCAAATTTGCCTTTTTCGGCTTTTTATCAACCTCAGAAAAAACATCAGAAAAATTCACGTCATTAACAAAATCAAAGAATGCGCTTTCAAATTCGGAATACCGCCAAGAAGGGCACTGACATTTATTGTTGATAATGGAGTTATAGCAGCGAAGATACTTATAGCCCCTTGGGGGCTTACCTTTATTTTTCATTAGTACACTGCCACCGCATGTACCACATTTCAGCATGTTTGAGAAAAGGTTCGAAAAGCCTTGACCTTTACGCCCAGCGCCATGAATCTTTCTTTTTCTCATCTCGCCTTGTGCCTGATAGAAAATGGATTCATTTATAATGACGGGGAAATAGTCAGGTATTGCATCACCAATTTCTTGACTTTTTCCGGCCACTCTTTGATGTGGTTGAAATTCACCATGCACTGCTGGATTGCGCAAAATTTTTGATACGTAACTATCATTCCAACGTTCTGCTCCTGAAATGGTTGGATACTTCTTTAGATCATCGTTCAGATGACGAGTGATTGAGTAAACCCCCATTCCATTGATGCAAAGGTCGTAGATCGCGCGAACAGTATCGGCTGCTTGATCATTGATTGAGAAATTTTTTCGATCTTCGCTTAATTCCAACCATGCAGGGACCATTTTTGTCAGCTTTTTTTCGGAAATGGTCGAACGCTTTTTACCCCATGCTGCTTTCAACCGCTTGGACTTCGTCATTGATTCATCATTGGCCCGTAGCATAATGCCCAAGGTCGTGAAAAGCTGGCCAACGCTTTCGTTCATGCTGTCGCTTGTATATTTTTGCCCATCAACAAGCGTAACAATCGTGATGCCATTATTCAGAATGCTTGCGAACTGAGTGAATGCATCCAAAACATTGTCACGTGACAACCGATCCAGTGACTCGACGATTAGGACACTACCAGACTCCACAGTTCCTTCGGCAATGGCAGCAAGGAAGCGCCCAAACAGCCCTTTTTGGGCGTTTTTCCCTTTAAATCCGCTAACGCCAACATCGCTTATAGTTTCAACGAGTGAGTACCCTTGTTGTCTTGCATACTCCTCGCTGGCCTCCATCTGACGACGAATTCCGTCGCCAACTGTCTGAGCCTCTGTGCTGATCCGTAAATAGCTGTACGCTTTAGTTTTTTCAGACATTTCCCTACCTCGCACCTGTCATAATATTGGTTTCTTTATACATTACAACTTTTCCATCGTAGGGTTGCCGGACAAGGCCGTTTCCGAGGCGCGTGAACGGGTCCGGGCGGCTCTTACGGCGATGTCCATCGCACTGCCATCGAAACGGATCACCATTAATCTCTCGCCCGCGGACTTGCCCAAGGAAGGATCCCATTTCGATCTGCCCATTGCACTTGCCGTGTTGGCAGCACTTGGTATTCTGCCCGATGACGCGGTCGAAGGTACCGTAGCGCTGGGCGAATTGTCACTGGACGGCACGTTGGTGCCAGTGCTTGGGGCCTTGCCTGCCGCTATGGCCGCCGCCGAGCAGGATCGCGCGCTGCTCTGTCCCTACGGGTCCGGGGCAGAGGCCGCATGGGTCGACGCAACCAAAGTCATTGCTGCGCGAACTCTGGGCGCAGTGGTGCAGCATTTCACCGGTCAAGCGCCCTTGGAACCGGCCGCAGCAGGCCAGATCGCAAGCTCGACCGGCCTGCCGGACATGGCGGACGTCAAGGGTCAGGAACGGGCCAAACGCGCACTCGAAATTGCAGCAGCCGGCAGGCATCATTTGCTGATGGTGGGCACGCCGGGGTCTGGTAAATCCATGCTTGCCGCCCGATTGCCTGGCATTTTACCGCCCCTCTCCGCAATCGAGGCGCTGGAGACCTCGATGATCCACTCGCTGGCGGGGTTGTTGGACGCAGGCGGCATATCGATGGATCGCCCGTTTCGCGAACCCCATCATACGGCCTCGACCGCGGCCATCATCGGCGGCGGGCGCGGGGCCAAACCGGGCGAAGTATCCTTGGCGCATAATGGCGTGCTGTTCATGGACGAATTCCCGGAATTTCCCCGGACTGTGCTGGAAACCTTGCGCCAACCGATCGAGACGGGCGAGGTCATGATCGCGCGGGCGAACAATCATGTGAAATACCCGTGCCGCTTTATGCTGGTGGCCGCTGCGAACCCCTGCAAATGTGGATATCTCAGCGACCCGGCGCGGGCCTGTGGCCGTGCGCCTGCCTGCGGGGATGATTATATGGGACGGATATCCGGCCCGCTCATGGACAGGTTTGACCTGCGCGTGGATGCGCCACCGGTGAGCTTTTCTGACCTCGATATGCCGACAACCGGCGATAGTTCGGCCACCGTCGCGGCACGGGTCGCGGCGGCGCGCGCGGTGCAGACGGCGCGATTTGCCGACACGCCGCAGCGCTGCAATGCGGATTTGAGCGGCGCGGCGTTGAAGGAATGGGCCAGTCCGGATCCCGAGGGGCATGCGTTGCTGACCAAGGTGGCCGAGCGTTTCGGTCTGTCCGCGCGCGGCTATCACAGGGTCCTTCGGGTCGCGCGCACCATTGCCGATCTGGACGGATCAGAGAGCCTGCGCAAACCTCACGTGGCCGAAGCCGTGAGTTATCGGGTTGCTCAGCTTGCCCTTGCCTGATCCTGCACCCGCGCGTCGATCCATTTCGCAAGTTCCCTTAGCGTCGCGCGGGCTTCGGGCAGGACATTGTGAAATATGGGCCAGACATGTGGCAGATCGTGCTCGACGCACAGCGTGACAGGGACGTTCTGTGACGTCAGATGCGCCGCCATTCTCACGCTGTCATCGTAAAGGATTTCCGTGTCGCCAACTGTCAACCACACCGGAGGCGCGCCGCGAAAATCCCCGTACAACGGTGATACATCCGGGTCATCCGGACTGTGACCCGCAAGGTAAAATTCCGCCATGTCCGCTGCGCGCTGTGCGGGCAAAACGACGTCCGATTGCGCGTTCGCTTTGAAACTGTCGCCTGAAAACCGCAGATCGACGAGTGGGGAAAAGGCAAAGACACCTGCGGGCAACGGAGCCTTTTCTGCAATCAGCCGCGCGAGGAGGGCCAGGGCCAAACCCCCGCCCGCACTGTCACCGCCCATAATCAGGTCAGCCGGGTCTATCCCCCGGTCGAGGCAGGCGTGATAGGCGTTCGCCGCACGATTGATTGCGGCGGGATGTGGCTCTTCGGGTGCGAGCGGGTATTCCGGCAACAGGGCGCTGGTGCCGGTGTATTTGGCAAGCGTGGCAAGCATGGCCGAATGGGTGCGCGGGCTGCCAAAAACATAGCCGCCGCCGTGAAAATACAAGATCACCGGCTGTTTCGTGGCGCGGGTAGGTGTGACGTTCAGGGCCCGGCCTGATCCAAGTGATTCCCAAGCGCGGCGCGTTCCCCTTGGCGCATGAAAAAACACGCTCGCCTTTGTCTCAAATCGACGACGAAAGGCGGCCGGGTCGCTGGCGCGGGCCAATTGGGGTTTTTCGGTCAGACGCAGCCACTGGTTCAGCAGTTGGGCCTGGAAACTCACGCCAGTCGCGCCTCGATCGCCTGCCAGATTTTTTCGGCGATGTTGACTCCGTCAAAGCGCTCCAGTTCCTGTATCCCGGTTGGGGACGTCACATTGATCTCGGTCAGGTAGTCGCCGATGACGTCGATCCCGACAAAGACCTGTCCCTTTTCCCGCAAGAGCGGGCCGATCGCGTCGCAGATCTCCTGATCTCGTTGGGTCAGGCCAATCTTTTCGGGACGGCCCCCAACATGCATGTTTGATCTGGTTTCACCTTCCGCTGGGACGCGATTTATGGCGCCGACCGCTGCGCCGTCGACGAGAATCACGCGCTTGTCGCCCTTGGAGACTGCGGGCAGGAATTTCTGGACGATCAGCGGCTCGCGGGAAAATCCGGTAAAGAGTTCGTGCAGCGACCCAAGGTTTCGGTCATTCGTATCGAGCCGAAAGACACCCGCCCCGCCATTGCCGTAGAGGGGTTTTAGAATGATGTCGCCATGCTTGGCCTTGAAGGCTTTGATTGTGTCCAGATCACGCGCGATTGTGGTGGGCGGTGTCAGGTCGGGAAAGTCCAGCACCATCAGCTTTTCGGGGTAGTTACGGACCCAGAACGGGTCATTGACGACAAGCGCATGCCCCTTGAGCCGGTCCAGCAAATGGGTCGACGTGATATAATGCATGTCGAAGGGCGGATCCTGACGCAGCCAGACTACGTCAAAATCGGCAAGGTCCACGTCTCGGAACGGCCCCAGATGGGCATGATCCCCCTGAACCCGTTGCACGGTCAGGTCATGGCCACGGGCCGTGATGCGCCCTTCTTGATAGGCCAGATGGTCCGGAGTGTAGAAAAACAGGCTGTGGCCACGTGCCTGCGCCTCTTCAGCCAGGCGAAAGCTGCTGTCGGCATTGATGTTTACGGCCCCGATCGGGTCCATCTGAAAGGCGATCTTCATGGCGGGTCTCCGGCAATGTTCTGACCTAAATGGCGCAGGCGTGTGCCGGGTGCAATGGAATTGCTATGTGCGCGATTGCACGCATCAACTTCGGGCAGTCAAAAGACGTGCCCGAATGCGTTCTCCAGTACTTTGAGAGCCCCCTGACCATCGACCAGAGCCACATCAAACCGAACATCGATCAAAGCGCCGTTTTCAAGCGTTCCCAGGTACTCTTCGGCTGTGGCATAAAGGCGGCGGACCTGCGCCGGGGTGACATGCGACAAGGCCGTGTCAAAATCCCGGCTTTGCTTGACCTCTACAAACACCAACGCGTCACCGTGTTGCACAACAAGATCAAGTTCACCGCGGTTCCCGCGCCATCGCCGGGCAGCGATCACACGACCCTTGCGCAGGAAATGGTCGGCAACAAGCTCTTCTGCAGCGAGGCCTGCGTGATACGACATACGGCCGCGATGCACCTTGCCGGAAGGGATGACAGGCCGGGCCGCAGCATGATCATGATCTAATTCCGCCGGTGTCATCAGGCCCCCATTTTCATCTCAGTTGTTGTCGCGTTCCTTGGCCAGCGCAAGTGCACGCTGATAGATTTGCCGCCGCGGGACATCGAGTGTTTCCGCCACAAACGCCGCTGCGTCCTTCACTGACATATCCGTCATCGCAGACTTTAGGGCGCTATCCATGTCCAACGGGTTAATGGCTTGCGTTTTTGCCCGGTCAATCAGGACAACGACTTCGCCCTTTACGGACGCCTGCGCATAAAATGCGGCCAATTCGCCAAGCGTTCCGCGCCGTGTTTCTTCGAATCGTTTTGTCAATTCGCGGCACACGGCACTTTCGCGCGTTTCCCCCAGGACCCCGGCGGCGTCCTGCAAAAGCGCGCCCACCCTCTTGGGTGATTCGTACAAAACGACCGTGGCCGGAATCGCCGCCAGCTTTTCCAGCGCCTTTTTTCGCGCCCCCCGGGACGCAGGCAAAAAGCCCGCAAAGTGAAATGCGTCCGTCGGTAGCCCCGCCACGACCAGTGCCGTCAGAACGGCCGAGGGACCGGGCGCGCAGGTCACAGGCACGTTTTGATCACGTGCGGCGCGCGCCAATTCAAATCCGGGATCGGCAATAAGTGGCATGCCGGCTTCGGACGCGTAAGCGACGCTTGCGCCCTCTTTGGCCTGTGTCACAAGCCGTTCGATCACGCCATCCCTGCTGTGTTCGTGCAAGGCCTCGATCCGCCTGCCGCCCAGCGGAACGCCGTGAATATCGAGCAATTTCCGCAAGCTGCGCGTGTCTTCAGCCACGAGTATATCCGCAGAGGCAAGCACATCCAGCGCCCGCAACGTGATGTCTCGCGCCGTTCCGATCGGCACGCCGACGAACCACACCCCTGCCGTGAGAGGAACCTCTAGATGATTCAAAGCTGGACCCGCCTTTCCTGACGTCTATGATCGCCCGAAAGCAAGCGGGCGGGCCAAACGGGCCAAGCCCCAAAATTTCCGGGAGTAACACAACCCATGTTCGCGTTTTTAAAATCTCTGCGCAAGACGGCGCGCCTCGCTCTTGTTCCGGTCGCGGCCCTCGCGCTGGCGGCGTGTGATCCATCTGGTTTTGGCGGCGTAAGTGGAACCGGTCCAAGCATCAATACGTCCGAGCCTGTGCCCGTCGCCCTTCTGGTGCCACGGGGCTCGGGGCAGTCCAGCGATGAATTGCTGGCGCAGAACCTTGAGAATGCGGCCCGCTTGGCGATGCGCGACCTGAACGGGGTCCAGATCGATCTGCGTGTCTATGCGACCGGCGGCAATGCGCAAACGGCGGCCAGTCAGGCTGCTCTTGCCGTGAACGACGGTGCCAAGATCATTCTCGGGCCGCTGTATGCGGAGGCGGCGAATGCTGCGGGCGTCGCCGTTGCTCCAAGTAACGTGAACGTACTGGCGTTTTCCAACAATACCAGCATTGCAGGCGGTAACGTCTTTATTCTAGGGGCGACGTTTGAGTCGACGGCCAATCGTTTGGTCAGCCATGCGGTTGCACAGGGCCGCAACAGGATCGTTGTGGTCCATGCGCAGGACGTGGCGGGGCAGCTTGGCAAGGCGGCCATTGAGCGGGCCATTGGGCGCTCGGGTGGCACGCTGGCGGGCACCGTGGACTATCCCTTGTCACAGCAGGACGTCGTGGCCGCTGTCCCGCGGATCAAATCCACTTTGGATCAGACCGGCGCCAATGCGATCTTCATGACAGCATCGACAGCGGCTGCGTTGCCCTTGTTGACGCAGCTTTTGCCAGAGGCGGGTGTCGATCCTGCGATAACCCAGTATATCGGCCTCACACGCTGGGATATCCCTCCACAGACATTGTCATTGCCCGGCGTTCAGGGGGGATGGTTTGCCCTGCCTGATCCGGCAAGCACCGGCGCATTTCAGTCGCAATATGTCGCGGCCTACGGCACGTCGCCACACCCGCTCGCCGGTGTCGCATTTGACGGGATCGCGGCCATCGGTGCGCTTGTGAGCAGTGGTAATTCCAATGCGCTGAGCGGTGCGGCCCTGACCCAGGGTGCGGGCTTTCAAGGGGCGTCCGGCGTCTTTCGTTTGCTGCCCAACGGCACCAACGAAAGGGGCCTTGCCGTTGCCACGGTCCGCAGCAATCAGGTCGCCATCATCAGCCCGGCCCCACGCAGCTTTGGCGGACCAGGATTTTAAGGGCTGCGCCACGCGCAGGAGTATATCGTGACACACTTACAAGAGGCGACGCCGGCCCCGGTGATGCCCAAACTGATCTGTGACCGCAAAGATATCTTTGACACCGAAGCCTTGAATGAGGTTATGGGCGCTGCGCGGGCTTTGCCCACGCAGGAAGCGCGCGCGCGGATCGTTGCCCACCTGAAAAAGGCGCAAGCTAGTGGGCGGGCGGCCATTGCTGACGCGTTCCAGGCTGATCCGTTCAATTCCCGCCCGACCACGCGGGCCTATACATACCTGACAGACCAGTTGGTCGGCGCGGCTCTGCGGACCTCCGAGACGCTGTTGCATCCAAACGCGACGCCGACAAAGGGCGAACGGCTGGCTGTGCTGGCCGTGGGCGGGTACGGCCGCGGTGAAATGGCTCCGTTTTCGGACGTCGATCTGCTGTTCCTGACGCCTTACAAGATCACCGCCTGGGCCGAAAACGTCATCGAAAGTACGCTCTACATTCTTTGGGACCTCAAATTGAAAGTGGGCCATTCCAGTCGCACGATCCGCGATTGCATCCGGCTGGGGGCGGAGGATTTCACGATCCGGACCGCCATGCTGGAACATCGGTTTCTTCTGGGTGATGCGGACCTGGCCGCCAAGCTTGACGACAGACTGCGCGCTGACCTGTTTGCCGGAACCGAGCGTGAATTCATCGAAGCCAAACTTGCGGAACGCGATGCGCGTCACAACCGGCAAGGTCAACGGTATGTGGTCGAGCCGAACGTCAAAGAAGCCAAGGGCGGGCTGCGGGATCTGCAATCGCTCTTTTGGATTGGGAAATACATCTACAAGGTTCAGGATGCCGCTGATCTGGTGCCGCTGGGGCTGTTCACTGAGGACGAGTTCCGAACCTTTGTCGGGGCCGAGGATTTCCTTTGGGCCACGCGGTGCCACCTTCACTTGCTGACAAACCGTCCAACGGATCAACTGACCTTTGACATGCAGGCTTCGGTTGCCGATGCGATGGGCTATCAGGACAAGGACGGACGTCGCGCCGTTGAGTTGTTCATGCAGGCCTACTTCCGTCACGCCAATCAGGTCGGCGAACTGACGCGGATCTTCTTGACGAAACTCGAAGCGATCCACCTCAAGGCAGAACCCTTGTTGGAGCGGCTGTTCAAACGCAGACCCTCTGTCAAGCCGGGCTATCAGGTGATCCACAATCGCATCGCGATCGCGGACGAAGCGGCGTTTTTGTCTGACAAGTTGAACTTGCTGCGGCTGTTCGAAGAAGCGCTGCGCACGGGTATGCTGATCCATCCGGACGGGATGCGTTTGGTCAAGGCAAACTTGAACCTGATAGACGAAGAAATGCGCAACACGCCCGAGGCACAGCGTATTTTCCTGGATCTGCTTTTAAAACATGGCAATCCGGAACGGGCTTTGCGGCGGATGAACGAGCTTGGCGTTTTGTCCGCCTTCATTCCCGAATTCGAACATATCGTAGCAATGATGCAATTCAATATGTATCACAGCTATACGGTCGACGAACATATCATCCAGTGCATCGCCCAACTTGCCATGATTGAAAAAGGCGAGCTCATCGAAGACTTGCCTGTGGCATCCTCGATCCTGAAGAACGGCGTGAATCGCAAGGTGCTCTATGTCGCGCTGCTGTTGCATGACATCGGCAAGGGACGGGTCGAAGATCATTCAATCCTGGGGGCTCAGATGGCACGCAAGATTGCGTTGCGTCTGGGGTTGAAACAAGACGAGGTCGATACCGTCGAATGGCTGGTGCGCTATCACCTGTTGATGTCCGACATGGCACAAAAGCGCGATATTGCCGACCCGCGTACGGTACGTGATTTTGCCAAGGCGGTGCAGACGGTCAAACGACTGGATTTGCTATGCGTCCTTACGGTGTGCGATATCCGTGGCGTCGGCCCCACGACCTGGAACAACTGGAAGGCCGTCTTGATCCGTGCGCTTTATCGTCAGACACGGCGCGCGCTCGAAGACGGGATGGAAGCGCTCAACCGCGAAAACCGCGGAACGGAAGCCAAGAAAGCGCTGCGCGAAGCGCTGTCGGATTGGCCCCGCAAGGACCTTCAGGCCGAAACGGCACGCCATTATTCTTCTTATTGGCAAGGGTTGCATGTGACGGCTCATGTCGTCTTTGCCCGTTTGCTGCGCGAGATTGGCGAAGATGAGATCCTGATGGACCTGCATCCTGACGAGGATCGGGACGCCACGCGGGCCTGTTTCGTCATGCCCGACCACCCGGGTATTTTTGCCCGTATGACCGGCGCTCTGGCGCTGGTCGGCGCCAACGTGGTCGATGCCCGGAGCTACACCACAAAGGATGGGTTCGTCACCGATGCGTTCTGGATTCAGGATTCGGATGGCAATCCCTACGACGCCGCCCGTCTGCCCCGCTTGCGCAAAATGATCGAACGTACGCTCGCGGGTGAAGTGGTGACGCAGGTCGCCATCCGTGACCGGGATCGGGTCAAGAAACGCGAAAGGGCATTCCGGGTACCGACGCATATCACCTTTGATAACGAAGGCTCCGACATCTATACGATCATTGAGGTCGACACACGCGATCGTCCCGGCTTGCTGCACGATCTGACGAGTACGCTCGCGGCCGCGAATGTCTATATCGCGAATGCCGTCATCGCGACATACGGAGAGCAGGTGGTCGATACCTTCTATGTCAAAGACATGTTTGGGTTGAAATACTATTCCGAAGGCAAACAGCGCACGCTGGAAAAGCGCTTGCGCAAGGCGATTGCCGATGGCGTTGAACGCGCAGCAGGCTAAAGCATTTTGCATTTAATCTGAGGCATATCCGGCGGCTTTGAGAAAGTTCCAGCATTCTACTGGTTCGTAGAGATCGCAGATGTCGCCAAGCGCTTCAAACAAGGCATCGTAGGTTCTGGCTCCGATGCGCCGCAGATGGGATTTGAGCTTTGAGAATGCCATTTCAATTGGATTGAGGTCCGGACTGTAAGCAGGCAGAAACAAGAACCAGCAGCCGCGCTTGCGCAGAACTTCGGCTGCGCGCGGACTTTTGTGGGTGGACAGATTGTCCAGGATCACAACGGTGCCGGGGTCGAGCACCGGAGCGAGTTGTGTTTCGATGTAGGTGTCGAATGCCGGGCCGTTCATCGCGCCTGTGATGACCCAAGGC
>NZ_JAIMIA010000078.1 GCF_019966495.1 Tateyamaria pelophila
AGAACCCCCGCCGAAGCCATGGCCGATGAAATAGCGGCCTTCAAATCAACCGTTGCACTTGATGTTTGAATCCAAGCAGTCCTTCATCGCTTGCAATGGCGTCTTGCTGCCCAACGCTGATTGGGGGAGTTGCTGGTTATAGAGCCAGGCGTAGCGATACAGCGTGGCTTCCAGTTCCTCGCCGGACCGGAAATGGTGGCTTTGCAGCACGTCTTCGATACGACCGTTGAAACGCTCGACCATGCCGTTTGTTTGGGGCGATCTAGGCGGCGTCAGACGGTGTTCGATGTCCAGTTCGGCGCAGAGCTTGTCGAACTCATGTTTCCCGCTTTGCGCGCGCTTGCGCAGGCCAAAAAGACGGTCGGTGAACTCCTTCCCATTGTCCGTGAGTATGGTTCGGATGCGCATTGGGCATGCCCGCTCTAGATCACGCAGAAAGCGGCGCGCGTTGGCCGCTGTCTTGCTGCTGTAGATACGAATGAACACCCAGCGGGTAGCCCGGTCAATCGCGACAAATAGATAACGACGGGACGTTTGATCGGCCATCTGCGGTAAATATTTTACGTCGATATGAAGGTATCCGGGCTCATATGCCTTGAAGCCGCTGGGCTTGGGTCGTGCCACCTTTGCTTTCAAATCGCGCAGATTGCCCACGCCATGCCGCCGCAGACACCGATCCAGTCCGGAGCGCGAGACATCCGGGTTCAGGAACTCGCGCACCACTGCGAGCAAGTCATCCAGTGAGACAAGCAGCGTCTTGCGCAGCGCAACTGCGACGGCCTCCTGAGCCAGCGTAAGCGTTGTTTGTAGCCGGTGAGCGGTATGACTGCGGTCATTTACGCTGTCGCGTTTGCGCCATTTCCACACAGTCTGCTCGGTGATCCCAAACCGCTCCGCCAGAACCCAAGCAGGCTCGTCACTCGCTTGAATTTCCGCCCGCACTTTGGGTGTCGTTGTCGCCTGGCTATGAAGATGGATCAGCATTGGTCGCCCTCCGGGATGTCGCCTAAAACCGATCTTGCCATGCAGAATGCAGACCGGCGAGGATCTATGTGATCGTCCGGGATGGAACACATAGACGCTACGAAACCGCCCTGCCCGGCTCAAGCCAATTTCTTCTGACAATGCCCATCCCATTACTAACTGGCACTTTACCTCCGAAGACGCCAGAATAAAGCTTGCTCAGCTTTACCCGCAAATTACCTGAATCAAGGGACTAGGCTGTGGTGGCGCGTGTGCTGCGTCGCAACAGCACAAGGAGGATAGCAAACAGCATCACACACACCAAAGTCACAGACCACAGGGGCACGCCAAAACCACCTGTCCAATGCGCGAGCATTCCGAGCGTGACAGGACCAAGAACGCCTCCGATCTCGGCGGCGGTGAAAAACATCCCCCCAGCCAGCCCCATGCGTTCGGGCGGCACACCCGGTGTGTCCATCAACAGCATGATCGCAACCGTCATCATCGACCCACGCGCAAGGCCCTGTAACATCAGCCCGCTCGCCAAAAGCGCGGGCTGATCGCTGCGCAAGAGCATACTTGCGGCCAGCATCGCAGCGAACAAGCAGCCTATCACGAACAACCGCCATTCGGGCGTGGCAAGCCGCGGGATCACCAGCACCCCAAGAATACCCATAGCAGGCGGCAAAGAGGCCCAGTACCCTGCCGAGACGGCCGAAAACCCGTAGTTGCGCAAAATTTCAGGCAGCCAGTTGTTCAGTCCGTGATTGAGGAAAAATACCCCCACGGCCATCGCAAGGATCAAACGCACCTGCGGCACGGCAATGATCTCAGCAAAGGCGGAGAGGTTGTATTTCGTGCCGCCCGCCTTTGCGCCCAGATCGCTCGATAGGCGACCCGACACCAGAAGCCAGATTACGCCACTGACCAACACCAGCGCCGCATAGACCGCCATCACGCCGCGCCAGCTTTGCCCGGTCAGCGGCATGATCACGGAATTGGTGATCGCCAATGCGACCAGCCCCCCTAGATAAGGCCCCGTCACATAAAGCCCCATCGCGGTGGCGCGCGCTTTACCTTCATAGAGTTGCGCAATCACCACCGGTGCGCCGACCGATATCATAGGCCCACCAACCCCGAACAGCGCAACTGCGAGGAACAGCTCCAAAGGGGTCTCCGCCAAGGTCCGCACCAGCGCCGACGCCGCCATGATCAGCGTCGAGATCGCCAGCATCTTGCGTGCCCCGAGCCGGTCCAACAGCATTCCGCAAGGAATGGCACAGATGATATACGTGATCGGCCAAGCTCCCAGGATCAGGCCCATCGCAGCATTGTTCACGTTGATATCCGCGCGGATGGCACCGACGACAGGCGCCATAGATGCGATGATCACACCAAAGCAGAAATATACCCCCCAAACGCCCACCAGCACAGGCCAGCGTGCGCCCTGTCCCGCCTCAACAGGCACCAGTGGTCTCTGCGGTCATCGCTTAGTAGCTGCGCGGCAATCCAAGGACATGCTGTCCAAGGAAACCATAGATCATGTTTTTGGAAATCGGTGCGGTCTGATACAGACGCGCCTCGCGCCACTTGCGCTCAATGCCGTATTCGCGGGCAAAGGCGAAGCCGCCATAGGTCTGCATGCAGACCTCGGCGCAGGCCCAAGATGCGTCCGCCGCGAGCAGCTTGGCCATGTTCGCCTCAGCACCCGCCTTTCCGCCTGCGTCAAACATTGCGGCAGCTTTGGCCACCATCAGCTCGGCTGCTTGCGCTTTGGCATAGGCCTCGGCGATAGGGAACTGAATGCCTTGGTTCGCACCGATGGGCCGCCCGAACACCGACCGTTCGTTGGCGTATGTGCAGGCCTTTTCGATAAAGTACTTGGCGTCGCCGATGCACTCTGACGCAATCAGGATCCGCTCTGCATTCATACTGTCCACGATATAGCGAAAGCCCTTGCCTTCCTCGCCCACCAATGTGTCGGCCGGGATTTCGACATTGTCGAAAAAGACCTCGCAGGTGTTGTGGTTGATCATGGCGTCGATCTTGGACAGAGACAAGCCGCTTTTCTTGGCTTCGTTCATGTCGATCAAAAAGACAGACATCCCGTCCGAGCGTTTGGCGCATTGATCCGACGGCGTGGTGCGGGCCAAGAGCAGCATCAGATCGGACTCAAAAGCGCGCGATGTCCACACCTTTTGCCCGTTCACGATATAGGTGTCGCTATCCGTCTTTTCGGCCTTGGTCTTGAGTTGGGTTGTGTCGCTTCCAGTTGAGGGCTCAGTCACGCCGAAGGCTTGCAGGCGCAACTCGCCTGTGGCGATTTTGGGCAGGTATTTCTGCTTTTGCTCTTCGGATCCATGTTTGAGCAAGGTGCCCATTGTGTACATTTGCGCATGGCAAGCCGCTGCATTGCAGCCGTTGGCGTGGATGGTTTCCAGCACGGCCGCAGCCGCAGCCAGAGGCAGGCCTGAGCCACCATATTCTTCGGGGATCAAAGCGCCAAGAAACCCACTTTCGGTCAGCGCGCCGACAAAATCATGCGGATAGGCGTCTTCCTTGTCGAGTTTGAGCCAGTATTCGTTCGGGAAATCTTCGCACAAACGGCCCACCGCGTCGCGGATATCGGTCCACGCCGGCTTCGTCGGCATAGAGATCATATCGGGATCAAATTGGTCCATCTCAGAGTCCTTCATATTACGTTGCGCGCGCGCAGATCAGCGATCTCGCTCTCCGACAGGCCTGTCTCGGCCAGAATTGCGTCAGAATGTTCTCCGGCATCTGGCGCAGAGACATAGATCGACGCAGGGGTACGCGACAGTTTCACAGGTTGGGCGACGAGCTTTGTCTCGCCGCGCACGGGGTGTTCGATGGCCGCCGCCATGCCCAGATGCTGGACTTGGGGGTCGGCGAACACGTCGTCCATCATGTAGATTGGGCCAGCTGGAACACCGACCTCTTCCAGTGCAGTGACCCAATCGGTGGTGCTGCGTTGGGCAAAGATCGGGCGCAGCAGTGCCCACAGTTCTGGGCGATGCTCAAAGCGCGCGGGGTTGGTGGCATATCGTTCGTCCTCGCCCCATTCAGGCTTGCCAATCAGGCTACAAAACGCCCGCCATTGCGCATCGCTACCAACGCCAAGGTTCATGTGCCCGTCACGTGTCGCCACCACGCCCATGGGCGTCACATAAGGATGATCGTTGCCCGTACTTTGTGGCACCTCGCCGTCGACCAGATAGCGTGCGGCTTGAAAATCCATTAGCGCAATCTGCGATTCCAGAAGCGAGCTTTGCACCCATTGGCCTCGGCCCGACTGGGCGCGTTCCTGAAGTGCGACCAGAATGCCGATCGCCGCATAAAGCCCAGAAGAGCTGTCCGCCACCGCAGCCCCGGCACGCATCGGGCCTCCTTCGGGGTTGCCCGTGACGCCCATCAGACCACCCATACCTTGCGCAATCTGATCAAACCCAGCACGGCGGGCATAGGGGCCATCCTGCCCAAAGCCAGAGATGGACGCGAGGATAATGCGCGGATTGACCTTGGCCAGATCGTCATAGGCAATGCCAAGACGGTCTTTGACATCGGGGCGGAAATTCTCAACCACCACGTCGGCGGTTTCGACCATGCGCAGAAACAGCGCACGGCCATCCGGATCTTTGAGGTTGAGGGTCAGCGACCGCTTGTTGCGGTGCAGGTTCAGCATATCATAGCCATGCCGCGCCCCCGACACGCCCGCCGAGGGGTCCGCGCCCGCTGGCGCTTCGATCCGGATCACATCCGCGCCGAAATCCGCAAGCACACGGCAGCATGTCGGCCCAGCGCGCACGCGTGTGACGTCAAGCACTTTGAGGGGCCCAAGGGCCGTCGACTTCTCGCGCATCAGGTGTCTCCCATTACTTTGACCGCGCCATCCGGGTCGGCAGTGGCATACCAATCGCCAATCCCGCTGGAGGTGAGGAACACGGTGTCGTCACGTGCCTGCAGCAAATCGAGAGCTGCCTCGAAATAATGGGCGACGTGCGGGACGCCGATGATGTGGGGATGCAGCGCAAGCGTCATCACGCGCGGCTGGTTTTTCAACTCGCGCTCGAACACCGCCAGCGTGGCTTCGACCCGTTTGAGGTACTCATCGCTCGACCCGTTTTGGATCGCATAAATCGGCACATCATTCAGTTCGAACGTGTAAGGCAGCGCCATCAACGGACCATGCTTGGTTTTCATCCATGTGGGCAGGTCATCCAGCGCCCAGTCATGCAAGAATTCCACGCCCTCAGCCTTGAGAAAATCAGGCGTAAGTTCCGTTTCACCAAGCCCCGGCCCCAGCCATGCGCGGGGCCTTGCGCCACCGACTTTTTCAAGACGGTCAAGGCAACGGCGGATCACATCGGCCTCATCCTCGGCCTGTTTCAGCGACTGCTGAAAGAACCCATGGCCCACCAATTCCCAGCCTGCATCACTAACGGCATCCATCAACGTTGGATAAACGTCCGCCACTTGGGCGTTCAGAAACGCAGAACACGGCAGTCCTTTGCGCTCAAACATATCAAGGATACGCGGCATGCCGCAGCGCATCCCATATTCCACCCAAGAGAAATTGGGCACATCAGGCGGTGCTGGCGTCGCCCCATGCGGGGCAGGAATGATACCGCGCGGCATGGGGCGCTCAATCGGCCAATATTCTATGTTCATCACGATATGAACAATCAGCGGCTTGCCCTCCGGCCCGATGAGCGGGGCGCGGTCGGAAGACAGTTGGAACGGGATGCGTGGGTTTGACTGCATGGGCTTAATTCACGTGCAAACGGATGTCGGACGGCTTCCACGACAAGCGCACGGATGCGCCAGCATCGGGCAGGCTGTCGTCGCTGTCGGCGATCACGCGGCTGACCATCTCCGTACCGTCGGGCAAATGCACCAAGTGGGACGTGGTCAACCCCAGATAGACGCTTTCGTCAAACGCCCCCATGATCGACATGCCATCCGCTGCCGCGTCGCTGCCGTTCAGCCGATCAAGCGTCACGCATTCGGAGCGGATCGACAGCTTGACCTCTTGGCCGTCTGTGACCGCCAGCCCGCGCTTATCCACTGTGAGTTTTGAGCCCGCCACATCGACAATCACAGAGCTTCCATTCGCCTCTGTCACTTTGCCGCGCAGCAAGTTGTTTTCGCCTACGAAACTTGCGGTAAAGGCCTTTTGTGGGGCGCGATAAATGTCGCGCGCATTGCCGCATTCAACGAGGTCGCCACTGGCGATCAGCGCGATACGGTCCGCGACGGTCATCGCTTCTTCCTGGTTGTGAGTCACGTGAATGAACGTGATCCCTACCTTTTCCTGCAGGTGCTTCAGCTCAAGACACATATCCTTGCGCAACTGCGCATCGAGGGCCGCAAGCGGTTCATCTAGCAGCAGGATATCGCGGTCGAGCACGATTGCGCGGGCAAGTTGGACGCGCTGTTGCTGGCCGCCTGAGAGTTCATGCGGCTTGCGGTGCGTAAATTGCGACAGCCCCACTTGCTCTAGCGCGTAGTCGACCTTTTCCGCGATCTTGGCCTTGGGCAGCCCCGCCACCTTGAGGCCATAGCCCACATTCTGCGTCACAGTCATATGCGGGAAAAGAGCATAGGCTTGAAAGACCATGGTCGTCGGGCGTTTGTCCGGCGGCAGGTGGCCCACGCTTTTCCCATTAAGAAGGATTTCACCCTTGGTTGGCTTGTGAAAGCCGCCGATGGTGCGCAAAAGCGTGGTTTTCCCGCCTCCTGACGGGCCGAGCAAGACGAAGTACTCTCCAGCGGCGATGGTCACGTTCACATCACGCAGCGCCACGAAATCTCCGTAGTGCTTGGATAGGTTGCGCACTTCGACGGCTGGGGGTGTCGGATCGGTCATTTTTGGTGTCCCGTTGCTCATGACGTCACCGGGTCGGCCTTCGCACGCGCGATACGCGACAGAGACTCAGTCCGGAGCATTGTTAAGATAATGATAGAGCCGATGATGGCTATTGCGATGAAGCTGACCAAGGCGGACATGGCGTAGCTTTGCCCTGACATGCCTGTGTTGAGCATCTGGCTGATCAGCACCGTAGTAAAGGTGTCAAACCCACCCTTGAGCAGGCTGGTGCGCGTGTATTCATTGAACACGAGGATGATCGTAAACGCACAGGCCGAAAACACGCCCGCTTGGATTTGCGGAAATTCGATATCCCAAAAGGCGCGCCAGCCATTTGCACCGCACGCCCGTGCAGCCTCGGTCTGTTCGGGGCGATAGCGGCCCATCGTGATCAGGATCACCACAAAGGAATAGGGGATCGTGTAGATGATCAATCCGATTGTTGCAGTGAGAAAGCTCAGCCGGAACCAACTATCAAACAGCGATATTCCAACCTGATCACCAAGCCAAATGAACGCGAAATTCAGGTTTTTGAAAAACACCAGCAGAGCCGAGCCAAGGATATCCGGCGGCACAAAGAGCGGCGCGAGCAGGAGAAACACCGGAAACAACTTGTTGTCGGCGGCCTTGTAATATTTCGCCGCCAGCAATGCCATTGGGACCGCAATCACAGTCACCACCAATGCCAACATCAGCGTCCATCGAAGCGCACCGATCAAAAGCGCGTCTGAAAAGATCAACCCATACCACTCCATCGTGAAGGCATACTCATTCGCGCCGAACCCGTTGGCGTTGAACGAGATATACATCACGTAAATCACGGGCGTCATCAGGGTGAGGACGACGAGCAGCAAATAGGACCACTTCAGCTTATGCAGCCATATATTGTCGTAATCGTTCATTGGCTCACTCTCAGCTCAAGGGTGTCAGGATTTTCGTCAGGTCAAACAAACGGTGCCCGATCCAAAGAAGCGCCATGAGGGTCGTCATCATGATTGCGCTAACCGCCATCGCGAGCGGGAAATCGAGCGCTGTGATCGCCTGCGTCGCAATCAGCCCGGCATTCACCGCCCCTGCCCCGCCAAGAATATTGGGCAGCAAAGCCACGCCAAGACCGTTGACGAAAATAAAAACCGACCCTGCAAAGATACCGGGTGCAGCAAGCGGCAGGATTACGTCCAGGAACCTTCTCCACGGACCCACTCCGAGGTCATCACAGACCTCAAAAATGAACTTTGGCACCGCTTCCATGGCAAGGAACCCAGAAAAGACGATGAACGGAAGGAAAGACAGAACCTCACCTATGACAACTCCGGTATGGGAGTAGATCAGCGCGGTGATCGGCTCATCAATCAGTCCCAAATCCATCAATGTCGTGTTGACCAGACCGTTACGCTGAAGCACAGGGCGCAGCGCAAAAACACGGATAATCTCGGATACCATGAACGGCAGGATAAACAGCAACACAACCCGGTGCTGTGCGACCTGAGGGATCGATTTGCGCACGAACACTGCGATGGGAAAGCCAAACACAAAGCAGATCGCAACCGAAATCAGCGAATACTTCATGGAATTCAGAAAGTTGACCAAGCGCGCCGAGAAAAAGAAGTTCTCATAGGCGAACAGCGTAAAGCCCGGCTCCATCCAGAACATTGTGCGCTCGAAGACCGAAAACACGACCGTCATCGCCATCGGAATAGCAAAGAACAACACCATGAAAATCAGAGGTGCCCGAAACGCCCACGGTGCGAGCATTTCGAGCAACTGTGATGTCTGGGTTCCGACGGTGAGCGTGCCCCCGTCGGTCCGTTTATTTGTGAGGCTTGCCATCTTTGATCAGGCGGCCTGAACCCGAGCCCACCAGTCTTGGTAGGCACGAATGTTGGTCGGGAATACGTTTTGCCACGAATTTCCCGCGACGGCGCGACGTGCTTGCTTTCGCGCCAGCCGATCCGCCATGATCGCCTTGGTATCTGCGTCGAACATATCCGGGTTGGCATCCACATAGTCCTGCACGCCGTCCATCTGGGGCGTGAACCCAAGCCCAGCCAAAGTCTGCGCACCAAACCAAGGGCTGAGATAGACATTGGCCAGTTGGTAAAAGGCCGTATCCATGCCGCGCTCCATGCCGCCACGGGTCAACATGACAATGTTGTTCCAGCTTTGGTGGCCTTCTTTCATGGTGCCATAGCGGATGTCTTGGCCGTTCTTGCGCGCCGCAAAGATCTGGATGACTTCCCAGCAGGACGACACCAGCACCTCTTCAGATGACAGCAAGTCCGCGCCGTTTTGCACGCCATCCCAGAAGGTGCGGAAATGGCCCTTCTTTTTCAGGGCGATCAGGAATTCACAGGTCTGACGCACTTCGTCTTCGGTCATGTCCGATGGGTTGTCGATGCTGCCCTTGCCAGACTGCTTCAGGTAAATCGCCGTATTCGTGAGTGTTGGGCCAAAATCGTTTTGCATCGCAGCGCGACCCCGGAACTGGCTGTCAAACAACGCCTCCCACGAATTCAGCTCTTCGCCGATTTCACCGTAGTTAAAGGCCAAGCTGTCCGCGTTGGAGATGTAGGGCACAGCCACAACTTTGTCTTCATACCGAATGGTGTCAGCGCTCGCGCCGCCTTCGTTATAGCTGGGCAGGATGTTGCCCCAGTTTGGGATTTTTGAGATGTCCAACTCGACAATCGCACCTTGCGAGGCCAGCGCGTCTTCCATGCCGCCACCATTATCGGTCATCGCATCATAAAGCGCGTTGCCATCCCCCACGACCATCTTTTGGATGGATTCATCTGCACGCGCGGATTTGGCGATAGAGTTGATGCTGATGCCAGCCTGCGACTCCATATCGGACCAATCCTGCGCGCCCACTTTGGCGATCCCAGGCGCCCACAGCTTGAGGGCTTGATCTTGCGCCATGCTCATTGTGCCCATGCCACTCATTGCGGTGGCAGAGCCTAAGAGGGCTATAATCTGACGGCGATTAAATTCTATCTGGTTCATTTATTCTCTCCTGCTGGTTCCGTTTTTCCACTGACCGACATGGACAACGAAGTTTTAGCTTTCTTGTCCGCCTCAACGGCAGCCCCCGCGGCACCATAAAAAATGCGGCCCACTTCAGGGCAAACACGCTGCTGCAACTAATCTAAACTATGTGCACAAAAATTTATGAAGGCAACAAATTTTTGTATGCAATCAAGAAATGCTTCACTTTGTTTATTTTCAATACCTTAGGCAAAAAATTCACCTTTTCATGCGGAAATACGCATCAAGTAAGGGTTGATTTGCCTACAAAATTAGCCAACGTAGACTGAAGTTTTCTAATCATTGTATACGAAATGATCAAATCAGAGCCATATCTCGAATCAGAGTTGATCCGATTTTGTCAGCGTCCGGTGGCGCCGGAAGCGGCACTTCGTGCGCGGTTTACCGTGCTAGACTGGCTCGGCTGCGTTTTCGCTGCGCGACACTCAGAGGTGGCGCATGCGATGGGGCGCGCACAACATGTCCCTAATGACGACATAGTGCGCGCCGGCCTGTCCTCTACTAAATATGACGCACAGACTGCTGTTTTGTGGCTTGGGACGCTGGGCAATGTACTTGAAATGGACGACCTGCACCGCGCGTCGATCCTGCATCCGGGTGACGCTATCGTCCCGGCGGCACTCGCAGTTGCGCTGCGTCAGCTTTCCACCGGGCTGGACCTTTTGGCGGCGCTCACGCGCGGTTACGAGGCCGCGATCCGGATCGGGCGCGTTGCCGCTTCGGGCGGATATACCAGCTTTTACAATTCCAGCACCTGCGGCGTTTTCGGCGCAGCGATTGCTGCCTCAGACCTGCTACACGGCAGCATGGCCGACGCGCTGGGTCAGGCAGGCATGATGGCCTCTGGCATCTGGCAATGCAGGCTCGAGCCCACCTTCTCCAAACAACTGGCAACGGCGCAGGCCGCGCGATCCGGTGTCTTGGCGGCAGAGTTGGCCGCCGCAGGCTTTCCCGGCGCCCGCGCAATCCTGACCGGCCCGATGGGCTTTTTTGCCAGCTACTACCCCAAGGCAGACACCGCCCAATTGATCGCACCCGGCGATTGGGCGCTGCACGAGATGAGCTTCAAACCATTCCCCGCCTGTCGGCACACACATCCCGCCATTTCCGCCGCGATGAACCTGCGTGAGGGCGGCACGGCTCCGCGCAGAATGACGATTGAAACATACAGCGCCGCAATCGACTTTTGCGATGCACCCCACCCGACCACACCAGAGGACGCGCGCTTTAGCCTACAGCACACGGTCGCGGTTGCGTTGTCCAAAGGCGCGCCAAACATCGCGGATTTCGACACGGATGCGCTGAACGATCCCAACCTAACCACCCTGCGCGACCGCGTGGAGCTAAAAGTTGCCCCGGATCTCGACGCCGCCTTTCCTCAAAGCTACGGCGCGCGCATCCGGATCGAGGCGCAAGACGGGAGAGTACGCGATGCCACCTGCCCCGCCGCGTGGGGTGATCCTGAAAACCCGATGCAAGAGGCTGACATTATCGCAAAGTTCCATACCAACGCCGCCTATGGCGGTCTGAGCGCGCCGCAGGCCGATCGCATTCTTCAGGCCGTACTTGCGCTGCCTGACGCACCCGACCTATCTGCGCTTCAATCCGCCCTCGACGCCGCCTTTGCCCCAACACCGGAGTTCCCCTGATGCCGTTAAATCCCCCCGTGCCTTTCCACATGCTCGACACCGACAGCGGCTGGGAACCCGTCCCCGGCGGGGCACTAGGCGTCGAGCAAAAAATGCTGTCCGGCGCATTGGACGAAGAGGCAAAGATCGGTGTGCGCACGCGCCTGATCCGGTTCCAACCCGGCACAATCGCACCAAACGTGTTCCTGCATGACTACTGGGAAGAGGTCTATTTGATCTCTGGCACGCTGGTGAATGGCTGCGATGCAAACGGAGCAGGCGGAGAGGCATTCACCGCCCCCGCCTATGCCTGCCGCCCGCCGGGCACGGAACATGGGCCGTTCATATCCGCAAAAGGCTGCATCTTTTTCGAAATCCAATACTATCTAGGAGACCGCGATGGATCTTGATCTGAACGGCAAAACAGCGCTGATCACAGGTGGCTCTAAGGGCATCGGCAAAGCCATCGCCGCCGCCCTTCTGGCCGAAGGTGCTACGGTGACGCTGGTGTCGCGCGACGCCGCGCAGTTGCAAGAGACACAAGCAACCTTGGGAACCGAGCGGGTCACGATCCTGCCCGCCGACCTTGCCAGCGATACGGGCCGCCTCGCACTGCTCGACGCGGTTGAGACCCCCGACATCCTGATCAACAACGCAGGCGCGATCCGCGCCGGGCGCTTGTGCGAGATGTCGATGGACGACATACGTGGCGATTGGGACTTGAAAGTGTTCGGCTATATCCATCTCTGCCAACAGCTCCTGCCCAGAATGGCACAGCACGGGACGGGCACGATCCTCAACATCATCGGCATGGGCGGGCGGGCCAATCGTGCGCCCTACATCTCAGGCTCTGCCGCGAATGCCGCGCTGATCGCCTTCACCCAAGCCTTGGGGGCCGAAGCACAAACGCAGGGTTTGCGTGTGTTCGGGATCAACCCGTCGCCCACACTCACCGACCGTATGACCATGTTTATGCGCCACAAAGCGCAAAACGAACTCGGCGATCCGGGCCGCTGGCGCGAGGTGATCGAGCCCAGCCGTTTCCCCTATGGACGCCCCGCCATGCCAGAGGAAATTGCCGCCCTCAGCTGCATGCTTGTCTCGCCCAAAGTCACATATCTTAACGGTACCGTCATCGACGTGGATGGCGGCGGCCAATGGAGCGGCGCATGACACAGACTGAAACCTATGCGGATGGCCGTTTGCAGTTGGTCCGCAGCGGCAACGTGGCCGCGATCACCTTCAACGCGCCCGAAAAACACAACGCTATGAGCCTCGGCATGTGGCAGGCTTTGGGCGATATCTGCGAGACGCTCTCCACAGATGACAGCCTGCGCGTGCTCACCCTGACGGGCGCCGGGGACCGCGCCTTTGTCGCGGGTGCCGATATTTCTGAATTCGGTGAAACGCGCAGCAATGCGACCAGTGCAGCGGCCTATAATGCAGCCGTCACTCACGCTGACGACATGCTCGAAATGCTGCCGGTGCCAACGCTCGCGCTGATCCGTGGCTATTGCATCGGCGGCGGTCTTGGCATTGCCATGCGCTGCGATCTGCGGCTGGCGCGCGATGATGCGCGCTTTGCGATCACGCCCGCCAAGCTGAGCCTTGGCTACGGCTATGATGGGGTGGCGCAATTGCACCGCAGATTGGGCCATGCGGTTACAGCCGATCTGCTGTTTTCGGGTCGCAAGCTTTCGGCAGCAGACGCGCAGGCCAAAGGCATTTGCGATTTCGTCTATCCTCGCGAGGCGTTCGACGCGGCCTGCACGGAATATGTGAACACTTTGGTCGGCAATGCGCCCCTCACCCTGCGCGCCGTCAAATCCGCCCTGACCGAGCTCGCCAAGCCCGAAGCCGCGCGTGACCGCACGGCCACGGGCGCCCTCGTGCGCGCCTGTTTCGACAGTGCCGATTATGCCGAAGGCCAACGCGCTTTTGCCGAGAAACGCGCACCACAGTTCAAGGGACGCTGAGCATGACACCCCTGCCCACAGACGCCATCGGGCGCAGCGAACAGGTCACCGACACGCTTGATCTGCGACAAGCGCAGCTCATGCAACTCACCCTTGACCGCCCTGCCACCTATCAGGCGGGCGATCCGCTGCCGCCGTTCTGGCACTACCTCTATTTCAACCCACAAATCCGCCATTCGGACCTTGGCCCGGATGGGCACGAACAATTGGGGCGCTTTATCCCCGATTTTGGCCTGCAGCGCCGCATGTGGGCGGGGGGGCACGTCAGCATTGATGCCCCGCTGCGCCTAGGTGAGACGGTGGATAAAACCTCAACCATCCGCGCCATTGACGAGAAAAACGGCCGCTCTGGGCGGCTCTGTTTCGTGACCGTCGATCACGATTTTTCTGTCGACGGTGAGCATCGACTCCGCGAAACGCAAAACATCGTGTACCGTGCTGCACCCACTGTGGGCAGCACCCCGCCACCGGGCAAGCCTGCGCCAGAAGATGCCGAATTCAGCCGGGTGGTGACCCCTGATCCGGTGTTTTTGTTCCGATACTCCGCGCTGATCTTTTATGGGCACCGCATCCACTACGATGCCGACTACACCAGAGACGTCGAGGGCTATCCCGGTGTTGTCGTGCACGGTCCACTCATTGCGACCTTGCTGATCCAGCTTGGGCTGGAGCACCTCGGCCCGCGTGCGCTCACCTCTTTTGACATCCGCGCCATGGCCCCGCTGTTCGGCGATGCCCCCTTCCCCCTTGAGGGGCGCAAGACGCCAGAGGGCGCAACCCTTTGGGCACGCAGACCCGACGACACTATTGCCATGACCGTCACGCTGCATGCCGCCTCATGATCACTCAGGAGATCCTCCGATGACCAATTCGCTTTATGACACATTGCTTGGCGCACGCGCTCACAGCGACGCCCCACTTTTGCACCTGCCCGACGGCGCAACCCTTAGCTACAGCGATATGGCCGGGCGCGTCGCGCACCTGTCTGGCTACCTGCGCGCCGCTGGGTTGGAAAAAGGCGACCGGCTTGCGATGCAATGCCCCAAATCGCCTCAGGCGCTCGCGCTTTACCTGGCCTGCCTGCATTCGGGTGTGATTTTTCTGCCGCTCAACACGAGCTACACCCCGGACGAGATCGCCTATTTCGTGCAGGACGCCTCGCCCAAAATCCTCGTCACCGGTCCCGCGGCGGCGGACGCGCTGCGCGACGTGGCCCGCGATGCGGGTGCGACGCTGCTCACACTGGGGGCTGACGAACAAGGCAGCCTGACCGATGCGCTCACCAGCGCACAGCCCGCCCCCGATGCCGTCGCGTGCAGCGCAGATGATCTGGCCTGTTTCCTCTACACCTCCGGTACGACAGGGCGCTCAAAGGGCGCGATGCTGACGCAGGGCAACCTGCTCTCCAACGCGCTCACCCTAACGGACACATGGGCGTTCACTGCCGATGATGTGCTGCTGCATGCGCTGCCAATCTTCCATGCGCATGGGCTGTTCGTGGCCTGCAATGTGGTGATGAACGCAGGTGGCGCGATGATCTGGTTGCCGGGCTTCTCGACCGAGGCCGTACTCGACGCCCTGCCCCGCGCGACCACCATGATGGGCGTGCCGACCTTCTATACCCGCCTGCTAGATGAGCCGCGCTTTACCCGTGATCTGGCTGGGCATATGCGCCTGTTCACCTCCGGCAGCGCGCCGCTGTTGGCCGAAACCCACGACCAGTTCAGCGCGCGCACGGGTCAAGCGATCCTTGAACGCTACGGGATGACGGAAACGGGCATGAACACCTCCAACCCCTATGACGGCGAGCGGCGTGCAGGCACCGTGGGCTTTCCCCTAACCGGCGTTGAATTGCGCGTGATGGACCAGAGCGGGCAAGAGGTAGCACAGGGCGAGACGGGTATGATCGAAGTACGCGGCCCGAACGTGTTCAAAGGCTACTGGCAGATGCCCGAGAAAACCGCCGAAGAACTGCGCGCCGACGGTTTCTTTATCACGGGAGATTTGGGTCAGATCGACAGCGATAGCTATGTGACGATTGTGGGGCGCGAAAAAGACATAATTATCTCAGGTGGTTACAATATCTATCCCAAAGAAGTGGAGCAACTGCTCGACGCGCAGCCCGGCGTGAAGGAAAGTGCCGTCATCGGCGTCCCCCATGCCGATTTCGGCGAAGGCGTGGTAGCCGTTCTGGTCGCAGAAGGCACCGCGTCGCCCGACATGGAGGCAATCAAGGCCACCGTGAAAGCCAAGCTTGCGAACTTCAAACGCCCCAAGGAATACATCATCCTGGAGGCGTTGCCGCGCAATACGATGGGCAAGGTCCAGAAAAAGGCGTTACGCACCGACTATGCCGATATCTTCCAAACGTTGGACCATTCCATGAGCCGCGCAGGAGAGTAAGCCGCCTCAGAGCTGCGCCGCGAGGCGTAGCAGCGCCGATTCGGCTCCGGGCGGTCCGACGAGTTGGACCGACAAAGGAAACGCGGCACCGGCCATCGGGATCGCCAGCGCAGGCAGTCCGGCGATATTGGCCAAAACGGTAAAGTCCGCCTGACCGACAGGTGGGCGCGCGCCGTGGGCGAAGGCTGGCTCGGACACTGTGGGCAAAAGAAGCACGCGGTTTACGCCAAGGACACTGCGCAAAGCGGCCCGCGCCGCGTCTGGACGCGCCCGCACCTCCGCCATCCGCTCAGGCGTCAGCGTCCGCCCATAGGCAATGAGTTTTTCCAGCCCTCGGCTCAGCCCCGGCTGATCGCCAAGGCTGATCGCCGCCTCTGCCTCCGTCAGCAGAAAGGCATCGCTGCGAAGTGCGGGCAGATCAAGCGGGTCCATCACCTCTGGCGCACCAAGCAGGAGCGTCATCTGCGCGCTCATCTGATCATAGGCGAAGCGCATCTGCGGCTTGCAGGCGCTCAGGCACGGCTCTGGCAGAGTGCACCAGCTTGTGATCTCACGCGCAGAGGCTGTACGCGCCATAACGTCCAGCACCTCGCCCAGCATCTCCGGCGTTTGCGCAAATATGCCAAGCGCATCGAGGCTTGGGGCGAGCGGCATAACCCCGGCCATATCCACCGCCTCCGGCCCCAGTTTCAGCCCATAAACCCCACAATAGGCCGCAGGAATCCGCACCGATCCCATCGTGTCGCTGCCCAAGGCCGCATCCACCGCCCCCGCCGCCACCGCCGCAGCCGACCCGCCCGACGAGCCGCCAGCGCTGTGGCCCGGCCAAGCTGGGTTTTCGCAGCGCTCGAAATGGGGATTGTCCGTCGCCGCACCCAGCGCGCCCTCGTCCATCGCAAGACGACTGAGCAGTGTTGCGCCCGCTGCCCGCAAGTCAGCGATCAAGGGTGCATCTTGTGCTGCGACATCAGTCGCGCGAGCGCCGATCCCAGCGGTCCATGCTTGCCCCTGCACACGGATGTTGGATTTGATACCGATGGGCCGACCAGAAAGTGGCCCCGCTCCGATCTGTTGTGCCCGATCAACCGGGCCGGAGGCGTGGAAATCTTCGCAGAAGTGCAGCCGTTCATTGAGCGCTGCGATCCGATCAAACGCGGCGCTCACAGCACCCCCGCCGCCGCCGCGATGGCAAGGCGCAAGCGCATTCTCTTGATCACTGGCGCTTCAATCAGCTTGCCGTCAATCACCACAAGCCCATTTGGTGCCGCCTCAAACGCTGCAATGATGTCTTTCGCGCGGGCAATTTCGTCCGCGCTTGGTGTGAACGCAGCGTTGATTGCACCAAGATTGCTGCTGGGGTGAATCGCGGCCTTGCCGGTAAAGCCGTTTTGCGCGGCATTCGTTGCAGCCGCACTGACAGCGTCGGCGTTGCGAAAATCAAGCTCTGGCACGTCAAGCACATCCACGCCCCCTGCCCGCGCGGCCTGCACGATCCGGGCGCGCGCGCAGCACATGGTGTCCGATCCCATCTGCGCGCCAAGCTCTGCCGATAGATCGACCCCGCCGAACATGACGGCGCGCAGGCGCGGTGTGGCGCGCGCGATCTCTTCGACGTGGCTTAGGCCAGTGGCGGTTTCCACCAGTGCGATCAGTCCCGCCGCGCTGCCTGTTTCGTCAAGGATCGACCCCACCAATTGCAATTCTGCTGCGCTTCTGACCTTGGGCAACATGATGAGGCCCGACTGAGCAGCAGCATCAGCCAGCGCCGCCAGATCGCGCGCGCCTGCCACCGACGCCAACGCGTTGATCCGCACGGCACGCGCAGGCCGTGAAACTCCAAACGTGGCCCCAGACAGAAACGCCATCGCGTCGGGGCGCGCAGCACATTTCCCATCCGGCGGCACCGCGTCCTCCAGATCAAGGCACACGCAGTCCGCACCAGAAGCAAGCGCTTTATCAAAGGCTTGAGGACGGTTGGCAGGCGTAAAAAGCAACGAACGCAGGACATCTGTCATGGGTCACTCCCCTTCCGGGTCAGACTTGGAGGTCCGCTCGGCCACGCGCGCAGCACCCGCCAGCAAATGCGCCGACATGATGCTCGACGCCCATTTCGGCGCACGCGCCTCGATGGCTTGGATGATCTCTTCGTGGTGGTTGAGGCTGCGCAGCAGGTCCTTGTCCGAAAACATCGAATAGGTGCGCACAACCATGCTCACATCCAGCGCCGTGGTCATCAGCGCCGTCAACCTCGGCGAGCGCGCCGCACTGACAATGGCGCGGTGAAAGGCCTCGTTCGCCTGGGTCAACCGTTCATAGGCCGCCTTGTCACGCGGCGGTGTGTCATCTTTCATGGCGGCATGAATCTCGCGCAACTCTGCGATGTCTTCTTCGGTGGCAAGCCGTGCTGCGCGCTCGACCGAGTAGCACTCGACCAGTCGTCGGATCTCGTAAACTTGCTCGGCCTCATCCTGCGGGACATGTGCAACGCGGGTAGTGTAGCCCTTCTGGCGATCAATGAACCCCTCAAAGATCAAGCGCCCAATGGCTTCCCTTATGGGCGTGCGCGACAGACCCAAATCGTCTGACAAACGCGCCTCAGTCAAACGCTCTCCCTCTGCAAGCTTGCCTGTCAAAATATCTTTGCGGATGATCTGATAGGCTTGTTCGGTCGCATTCATCTTTGGCGGCGCATCACTGGTCATATGCTCAACCTAAAAGTTTCCAAGTACTTATTCTGCATGCAAAATTCTGATTTATCCAGCCCATTCGGCGGAATTCAGTACTTTCTGCATACAATACCACCCAAACCAAGGCAGCCATGAAAGCCCTCTGACTGCGTCAATCCACGCCGATGGCTTCGAAACCACGCTAGTTGCGTGTCATGAGTGAAGGCAGGAACGTTGCAATCTGTGGAAACACGATCAGCAGCAGTGTCGCGAGAACCAAAACCAGAAAAAACGGGAAGGCCATCTTGGCCACAGCCAGCAAATCGTGGCGGGTCATGGATTGTAGAATGAACAGGTTGATCCCCACCGGCGGCGTAATCTGCGACATCTCGATCACGACCACAAGGTAAATCCCGAACCAGATCAGATCGATACCCGCAGCCTGCACCATGGGCATGATCACCGAGGCGGTGAGCACCACGATCGAAATCCCGTCCAGAAAGCAGCCCATGATCGCAAAGAGGAACGTCAGTGCGATGAGGAGCTGGAACTGGGTCAGCTCGAACGATCCAACCCATGTCGCCAAAGTGCGCGGGATGCCAGTGAACCCCATTGAGACCGACAGGAAGGCTGCCCCTGCAAGGATCAGCGTGACCATGCACGTTGTCTTGGTGGCGCCCATCACACTTTCGTTGAACGACGTCCATGTCAGGTTGCCGCTGACTGCGGATAAAATTAGCGCCCCGACGACCCCGATAGCTGCTGCTTCGGTTGGGGTGGCAAACCCGGCATAAATGGACCCGATAACCCCGATGATCAGGCCAAGCATTGGGAAAAGACCTGCCGTCGCGCGGATCCGTTCCATAAACGGAATGCGCGGCTCTGGCTTGGGTGTGCGCTCTGGGTAAAGCAGTGACCATGCCATGATATAGCCCATGAACAGCACCATCAGCATCAGTCCGGGCAATATGCCTGCGATAAACAGACGGCTGATCGAAACCTCGGCAGCGACGCCATAGACGATCAGGATGATGGAGGGCGGTATCAAAAAACCCAGCGTGGCCGAACCCGCAAGGCTGCCCACGATCATCTTTTGATCATAGTTGCGCTTTTCCAGTTCGGGTATTGTGATGCGCCCTATGGTGGCCGTTGTCGCCGCAGAAGAGCCCGAGACCGCTGCGAACAAACCACAACTCACCACATTGACGTGGAGCAACCGGCCCGGCAGCGCATTCATCCACGGGGCCAGACCGTTGAACATATTTGCCGCAAGCCGTGTGCGATACAGGATTTCGCCCATCCAGATGAACAAAGGCAAGGCTGTCAGCGCCCAAGACCAAGACTGCGCCCAGACCGTTGTGGCCATGATCGGACCTGCTGGGGCGCCTGTGAAGGCGGCGATGCCAATATATCCCACGATAGTGAGCGTTAGAGAAACCCAGATCCCGAGCGACAGCAGCACTAGCATAGAACCGATCAAGATGATGGCAACGATGTTGGGGTCCATGGTCGTTTGATCTCCGAAGCGAATGGGCCCTTTGTTGGGCAGCTACATCGTCTATTCTGGCGCAACGCGGCGCTGTTTTGTTAAAGGTCGGTCAAGCCGTCTTTTCTTGTGTCCGCCTCTGATTGCTTTGTTTCGTTCTCGTTGAATACTGTCGCGCGACCTAGAATGGCGTTCACCAGATCCTCGACGATTGCGACGCAGAACAGGGTGATCCCGATGGCCATCCCCATTTGAGGCAGCCAGAGCGGTATCGGGATCAGTCCCGAGGTGACTTCGCCTCGGGTCGCGTTTTGCATGACCATCAGGATAGTGTGATAGGCCAGAAGCCCGCTTACGCTTGTCGCCACGACAAGCGCGAGGATCAGCATCAGTCTGGAGCTGGTGTTTCCCAGCGCCTGAATGAACAGCGTGACACGGATGTGGCTGCCACTGCGGAAACTGTACGCAAGTCCAAGGAACGAGGTCGCCGCGAGGCAGAAGCCGGCGTATTCGTCGGCAGAAGGTATGATCGTCCCCAATTGGCGCGCTACGATTTGCGCCATAACGATGACGCAGATTGCGACCAGAAAAAAACCGGCAAGCGCTCCGGCGGCCTTGTAGACGGCGTTCAGGGAACGGGTAAGCATGTGATTTCGATCCTTTTGCGCCCCCTCGGGGACGTGTGGCACGGGCAAAGTCGCGCAGGTGACAAACATCGGGAAGGTCAGAGGCCTGACGGGCCGCAGACCTTCCCGACATCACGCATTACTTGAGCGCGTCAAGCACCGCCTGGCCGTCAGGCCCCACGCTTTCGGCCCATTCAAGGGCCATCGTTTCACCGACAGCCGCCAGATCAGCCGACAGTTGCGCATCGGGCGTATTGACAGTCATGTGTTCGCCAAGTTCTGCAACAGACGATATCGCGATTTCCTCGCTCATGGCCCAGCCGCGTGTCTCTGCGGTGGCAGCGGCATCAAGGATCGCTTGTTGCTGATCTTCGGGCAGAGCGGAAAACGCCGCTTCGTTCACGATGATCATGTTCTTGGGCAACCAAGCCTGAAGGTCATAGAATTGAGTGGTGAAATCCCACGCTTTGGTGCGTGCGCCCGTTGCACCGGAGGTCACCATCGCATCAACAATCCCAGTGGAGAACGCCTGCGGAATCTCGACCGCCTCGATAGTGGTTGGAGAAGCACCTAGCAGTTCTGCCATGCGCCCGGTTGTGGCATTATACGTGCGAAACCGCATACCTTCCATATCGCTGCCCGATGTCAGCGGCTTGTTGGTGTAAAAACCTTGGCCCGGCCATGGCACCGCATACAAAAGCCGAATACCGTCCTCGGCAAGCTTGGCTTCGACCAGCGGGCGCTGCGCATCCCAGAGGGCTTTGGCGCTGTCATAGTTGCTGGCGATAAACGGGATGTTGTCCGCCCCAAAGATCGGATTCTCGTTAAACAGGTTCGCCATCAGCACTTCGCCGATCGGGATAAACTGGTTCTGGACGGAGCGTTTGATCTCCGGGTGTTTGAACAAGGACGAGCCGGAATGGACCATGATGTTTAGCCCACCGGAGGTCGCATCAGAGATTTCCTGTGCAAACTGTACAATGTTTTGGGTGTGAAATTCTGCTTCGGGATAGGGCGTCGCCATGTCCCAAGCGGTTTGCGCAAATGCCGGAGCCGTCTGTGCCAAGAGAATGGCGGTTGCAGAGGCGGCGGCGAGTGTCCTGAATATGGTCATTTTTTAGCTCCCTGGTGTTTTTAGTTTCGTCCGTGAGTCTTTCGCTGTCTGTAAGGGGACGGAGGCAAATGTCCCGTGGGAAGAAAAGGTTAACAGCATTCCGCATATCTGAACAACGAAATCTGTCTCCGTTTCCCGGACTTTCGCGCAAGCCTGTGTGAGCCTCCCCCTTTGAAGTGGTTTGCCTTGATGCTTAGGAAGCAGAGGGCCAAGGATGGCCATTAACCCGGCACAGCGCGGCAGTGGACGGCCCCTAAATGAAGCACATCCAGGCCGTAATTCGGATAATCTTCACAGTAGTCGATCGCCATTCCGAACTGGACGACGCCTCGGTATATCGCCCAAGTTTTTCGCAAAGTATACTCGTGCGCCTGAATTGACCTGACGATTTTTGTGCCTGCGATTCAGTTCGTCGCATGGCCGAAGGGGCGGCGGTCTGTATTTTGAGGGTATGAGCAAGCGATACAAGACAGCCACCTTATCCGACGAGCAGCGCATAGCACTTGAAGCGCTTTGCCGCCGCCGCAAAGTTGATGCCCTTGTTTG
>NZ_JAIMIA010000079.1 GCF_019966495.1 Tateyamaria pelophila
GGCCGGCTTCGAGGGGCCCTCCCTCATCTTTCGTGCAGCTCGGCACCCGCTTCATATGCAGGAGCCTCGCGGCACACTCTCATCCAGATGCCAGCGACAGCGGCTGGATTTCATACCCTCGATCCGGCGCTTTCGTATCTCGGCAGCGAACATCGGGCCGAACCGATGCCACCAGTATCTCACCGCTTCATGACTGACATCAATGCCACGTTCATGCAGCAAGTCTTCGACATTTCGAAGGGACAGAGGGAAACGAACGTACATCATAACCGCCAAGCGGATGATCTCGCAGCTCGTTTTGAAATAACGAAATGGATCAGGTTTGGTCATGTTTGGAAGGTACGGAACCGCCCTGCCCGTCTCAAGCTGGTTTTGTCTGACAGTGCCCTGCCGACGGTATCCAGGTGGAACCGCATGCTTCAGCATCTTCGCGACGGTCTTGCGGTCGATCCCAAATTGGCGCGCCGCCGCGCTCTGGCTCATCCCCTCGACATGGCACGCCCGGCGCACTCGGTTATAAAGTTCCACAGAATACATCTCCCAACCCTCAGCTCATTTGCCTCGGGCTTAAGATGCGGACTTTTACTCCGCGACAGTCAGAACATCCGACCGATTCCGCTGTCCATTTTGTCTCCGGGATTCACACAGCGCCCAAGAGGGACATTTCTTGGTTGCAACATTTTGAATTTTCGAACGCTATAAAAGCACAGAACACACGCGAGTGAAATCCGGCTTGCCGTCCCAGATCACGGGACGGCAAGCGCGTTTCTTAGTTGTCGGCATTCTTATTCTTGTCGCCGATGCCGCCATGCACAGTTTCCAACTGGTCGGCAAAGCCAGGCTCACCGGTCGCCGGATCGGCATCAGATTGGCCCGGCACGTTTGCGATACCGTGGATTTGGCCGCCATTCGACGCGTTGCCATTATTACCGTTTGGATTGGCATTAGCGTTATCTCCAGGTCCCTGCCCCACCTTGTCGTGGATGTCCGGGTGGTTGATGTCGGCTTGCGTTTTGACATCCGGAGCAGCAAAGCTAGCCGTCGCGCAAAAAATTGCACCCGCGATGGTCAGTGTCAGTCGAGTCATAGTGTATTCCAATCTCATTTTATCCAACATTTCCCAAATAGGACGCTTTGTGAAATCTTATCACGTCTTATGAGCTGTAGCGGGCACATTCTAGAATGTGCCTGTACCCATCGGCGATGGCGCATAAAACCGGATCGGTTTCTCCTGCAGCGGCCAGCTGATCTCGAAAGCCTTGCCGCTGGCGGCCCTGACCAACCCCAGTCATGCGGATGCCAAAAGTCTTCAGCATACCCCGAACGTGGCCTTCCAGATCCTTGCGAAGCCGGATCAGGCGTTCGCGGGCACCAATGAGGCTGCGCAGGTGATCCGCCTCTAAGCTGCGGATGTGAACCGGAGTGAACCATCCCGTCCGCGCGAGCTGTGCCAGACCTTCCGCATCGGCGGCATCAGACTTGTTGAGACGTGCCGACAGGCTTTTGTGTGCTTTGCGGGCATCGATGCAGATAGCTGGCAACCCAATTTCAGCCATTCCACGTTGCCGCCAAATCGAGATCTGGCCGCTTTCGTGGACGATTTTCTCCGGCTGAAGCGATCGGCTCCTGAACCATCCTGCAACGCCTTCTGCATCTGCTGGCGCGCTGCCACGTATGGCAATTTCCCCGTCCTGATCGACAACACAGATCGATATCTCTTTGAGAGACACATCAAGTCCGGCATAATATTTCATGGTCGTTCTCCTCACGGCTTATATCCATGAGGCCAACATACCGGACCTCGTTCGCCCCGGAGAGCGACCGCCGCAATCACACCATGTCAGATGACGGCAGTGAGCCCGAACCGGACCCTCTGATGTCGATCTCGTTGCGCTACAGCGAAAGGCCGCGGAGCGTATCCTTTCAGTTTCGGCGTCTTTTTACGCTGACCTGAGACCTACTTCATGTGTGTATTCCCTCATGCGCATGATGCGCCGCGCCATGGCCTCGGCAGCAGCCTTTTGGAATTCCATCGCGTTCGCTGAAGGAAATCTTTCCAATTGATCGAGATCGATGCGCACGACCTCGCTAGGAATCTCAGCCACGACCCAAGCCGTGCGAGGCACACCAGCAAAGTAAGCGACCTCGCCTATGAGGGCACCGGCTCGGAACTTGGCCGCGATTCGGCGATCGCTATCCCCTTGGGGGAGTTCCGCGCGTAGTTGCCCTTTCGAGACCACGAAGAGTTCGGTCGAGGGTGCGCCATTGGACAAGAGCTCCTGACCACCAACGAGTGAAACGCGCCGAACAACGTCCGGAAGGTCTGAAAATTCTCGCTCCAGTTCTTGAATGACGGCCAAAAGCCGCGGCATGCGAGCAGGCGTTTCTAGAGGGGCCTCATTAAGCAATTCGTCCTCGATCCTTTCAAGCTCAGCATCAACCGTACCTTTAAACCAAAGTTGTTCTTGCTTTGGCAGGGCAAGTCGGAGCTGGCGCTCAAGCTTGGGCGACATGCCGCAAAACGTGATTTCGACCCCGGATGATCCGGCCGCTCTCACGACTTCGGAAAGAGAGAATGATGCCGATGCGTCCAGGCCGGTAACTCGTCCGAAATCGAGGATCAGATACCGGACGCCGGACGCCGAATCGAGATCAGCTATGGCCAGCTTTGCCACCTTGTCAGCTGTGCCGAAAAACAGGAATCCGGACAATTCCAAGATGACGCACCCATGACCGACACGCGCAAGTTGCTCCATCTCCTCCTCGGACCGCTCCATCCACGAACGCCGATGAGCGACAGTAGTTCGAACACGCAGAACATCTCCGTTTGCACAGGTGAATACAAAGATCGTGGCGGCCGCCAATGTGCCAAGCGCCAACGCTTCCAGAAAGCCGAGGATTGCCGTGACTAAGACGATTAATACAACGATGGCGTACTCATAGATCGTGAGGCGCTGCCAGCTCGACAAAAGCCAGCTCCCAAGCAGGTCGAAGCCGAGGTAGGCAACAACCATCGCCATCAAACCGGCTGGAGCGTAAGCGAGGTATTCAGTCCCGACCAAGGCTGCCGCCCAGCAGGCTAAGGCAGCAACGATTCCCGGAGCGTGACCCCTTAACCCCAACTGCCTCGCTAAGATGGACTCACTCAGAATGATGTATCCGGGCATCCCGCCTACGGGCGCAGAGGCGAGATTGGCGAGCCCTGTCGCGCGCATGTCACGCTCTGTTTCGGCGGCCTTTTGAAAGGTGATGGCTAGGCCAGTGGTGTTCAGGAGTGATCCGAGGAGCGTGAGGCCTGCCACCGCTGCAACTGTTGGCGCTGCGCCGATCAATTCGTTCCATTCTATTCGTTGGATGAACTGCCAGTTCAAGCTGCTTTCCATTTCCTTCGGAAGGAAAGGCCCCAGAAGCATGCCCTCTGCAAGGGCCGTCTCAAGCGAAATCCCTTGAATGGCGAGGTTAGCGTAGAAAGTTATTGCGCCCAACCCAAGAGCTGCGGGCATTGTGAAATCCCCGGGGACGAAATTAGCTATGATAGCGAGCGCGAGACCCGCGGCAATCCAAGGTAGCCACTGAAGAAGCGGAACGCTACGGAACATGTTGCCTAGGTTGAAAAGAGTGACACTTTCGCGTGCCACGATGGTTAGGGCCCCCATGACGAGAAGATAACCAGTTGCAGCAAGAAACCCAGCGATTACCGGGTAGGGTGTATACCGCACGAAAGATCCAAGGCGCAGAACGCCCGCCAAGTAGACGACACCGCCTGCAACGAGGCAGGCAGCGATTAGCAAGGCCAGAACGGTTGGGAAAAGCGTGTCAGTGGTTACCGTGCCTTTCGAAGCGATGCCCATCGCAGCCACCCCGAGTACAACTGCAGTGGCGTCCTGCGGATTGGCAATCGCGCCTCGGATCGAGTAGGTGAATGTGCCTACGGCTGCCATAAACCCCGCGCCGAGCAGAGCGAAATTAGCTCCGTCACCGAGATGCGTCGCAAGAGGCCCTGTATAAACGAGGGCGGCAAAAGATATCGTCAAAGTCACGGCCATCGCACCGATGACGATGCTTCCGATGGACAACTGAAGGAACCTGGCGAGAAGCAACAACATGTCTCTAGGAACCTATGCCGCAATGCCCTTGGGCAAACTCAGCAGGCATTGTACGTTTTGCAGGCTTGAACAAGCACAGTTGAGGGCGAGGCCCAGTTCGAATTCGGTGCGCAATCAAAATGTCTCATCATTCTCGACCCTTCTTAAAAACTCTGAAGCCGCTCGCAGCAAAGCAGACTGATCAAATCAGAAAGCGACAGTCACTGAATGGCCTGTCTTCCAAAAGGCTACGACGAATTGACTTGGTCCTCCAAGTATTCCTTTTTCCACTTGGTTGGCATCTCGACACACCAGCAAAATCGGCTACTTGGGTATAGCAGCCGGGAGGTTTACTGAAGTCCGCCCAACGGAACGCGGTGGTCTAAGGAACAGGTTCCCAAAAGGGGGAGCGAATTTCCGATCTCGCGAAATCCAACTGTCCTGCAGCACAGTGCCCAAGCTTAGCGCTCGTCAATTCGCCATATCGTTCTGCATCAGCATCAGTCCGGTTTGTCCGCTCTCCGGTCACTCGAACCTCGAAAATGCTGCGCGGCACGCGAACGACCGGAATGGTGAAGCTGCGCCGCAGCGAGGACGACGCAGGGGCAGGTCTGGGCAGAGCCGGTCACGCCAATCGGAAGTCCGCTGAGACCCCGAGTTTGCAAACCCCGCTTTCTGCGCATAGCTGCCGCTGATAGAAGCCCGCACGGCAGATTCCTGATCAGATCCCGAGGGACTCGGTGCAGTCGTTTTGGGAACCAGAACTGCCAGGAGTCCATCCCTGTCACCCTTCCCCGAGAAAAGCCTTCATTAGGAGATCCACCATGTCTCCGTTGGTTCGGCGCTCAGCTTTGCAGAGTGCCCTGAACCTCAGGTATTCCTCCTCGTCCATCCGCACCGACATCTGCATGGTCGGTTTGCTGGTTCCAGATTTTGACCGGCTTTGCTCGAGCTCCCAGCGTTCCAGTTCAACCAGTTGGTCACAGTGGGTGTCGGAGGCGACTGGGGATTTGCCTCAAAACGTGAATTTCGCAATTCGTGGTGAAATCGCCAAGCTGTTTCTATCTCAAAACGGCGTGGACCCTTCGCTGAGCTTGTCTGATGCTAAGTTGGACCCAGTAACGATAGCTGAGCGAGCTTCCGAATATACCACGTTCATCACATGCGACTGAACGAGCTTAACCCCTAAGAAGGCGACGTTTCTGTTTCTTCGGTTAATTGACCGCGAACCCGCCCTACAACTGCGTGCGCAATAACTTCTATGTCAAAGTGTACCGGGGCACGATTATGAGACAGCGCTTTGCGCTGGTTATGCTGCCATCTTAACCACCGTGGCAGCTTCGGCTTCAAGGGCTTTTTGCTCGGCCCGGATCTGATTGGGTGTTTTGTATCCATGTCGCTGGCGGAGCCATGACGCGTTGTACTCGGCGGCAAAAGCGGCGAGTGCCGCACGAAGCTCGTCGACGGTTTTGAAGTGTAGCACCCAAAGGAGTTGCTCCTTGAGGGTCCGTATCGCCCGCTCGGCCACTCCATTGCCTTCTGGCTGCCTGACGAATGCCGGGGACGGTAGTATGCCAAAGCATTTGACCTCATTCTGAAAGTCTTCGGACATGTAGTTTGAGCCGTGATCGTGGCGCAAGGTCAGCCCCTTAGCCACGTCTGGCCCAACACCTCCAAAGTGCTGCGTCACACCCTGCCGAACGGGCTCCAACGCCTCCCACCGACTTGCGCTTGATGACGCGTGGGTGCCGATGAACTCGCCAGAACAATGATCGACGACGACAAAGACGTAGGCGCGGCCCTCCTGTGTGGTGAACATCTGGGTCATGTCGGTCCCCCAGACCTCATCGACCTTCTCGGTAACGATGGTGCCGTCATGGGGATGAGCGTCGCGGTGAACAGGGCGCTGCGGTGCCAGCAGGTTATTCTCCTTCATGACCCGTCGAACCCGGCGGGCGGCTGTGCGCACGCCTATGGCCCGCAGTCGCGCCCAGACCTTGCGGTAGCCCTCGCCGGAGAAGGGGGAGGCGGCGATCACCATCTCAATATGGCTCAGCAGCTCGGCGTCACTGCAGGCCCCTTGCGGCCCACGACGCTTTGGGGGCCGCCCCGTATTTGCGGCTTCTCCACCATTGGCCGCTGCACGATGCCGGTAGACCGTCGCGCGAGGAACACCCCAGACCCCGCAAACGCGGGACATCCCAAAACGGCGGCGTGTGGAGATCGAATACGCCTGGCTCATCTCTTCGACCTCCGCCGGGCAAAAGGGCGCCCGCCCTCCAGCTTATCGATCTTCGCATAAAGCAGCTCGTTATCCATGGTGATCTCGCCCACCTTGGCTTGAAGCCGCGCGATCTCTTCGTCACGAGCGTCTCGCTCACGCTTCTTCAGCGCGCTCTCGGCGGCCCCAAGCACCTTGTCGCGCCACTACGTCAGGCGATGCACAGGGACAGTCTCAGCCCGAGACACCGCTTCAAGGCTCTCCCCTCGAAGCAGGCGTTGGACAATTACCAGCTTGCGTTTCGCAGAAAACCGCTTCGGGCCACTGGCCGCGGCCCCGCCGCCGCCAGCGTGATGGGCGCGCGTCGGCGCGGCCGCGGCCTCCGTTGCGCTTGTCGTATCCGTCTTTCTGTCAGTCATCGTCTACTCCCGTTCCCTTCGGAAATAGCGCTCAGATCTGTCTCAGAAAACTGTGCCCCAACCCATTCCATCGCTATCAGTGTTAGACGCGTGGACGTGGAGCTACTGTCAAATCTGGTGTCCAAGCGATTATCATGCGGCGGCTTGATCTTGGGTTGATGACTTGATGCCGTTGACGAAATCGACGCCTTCAATGACGTCCGCGAGATGAGCGAAGCCGCGCAGTTTGCGCCAGCTTTTCTCAGCACATTGGCCGAGCTTGAACATCATGTGCAGCATGCCGTCGCGGCTGAGGCACCCTTTGGTGCGCTTGGTCCGGTGCCGGATCGTGGCGAAGGCGCTTTCGATCGGGTTTGACGTCCGGATGCTCTGCCAGTGCTGAGCCGGGAAGTCGTAAAAGGTCAACAACTCGTCCCGATCTTTGAGAAGGCATTCGGTGGCCTTTGGATATTTCGCCTCGAATGTACCGATGAACAGATCGAAGGAGGCGTGCGCATCCTCGCGTGTCTCGGCCTGCCAAATGTCGTGCAACATCTTCTTGGCTTTGGGCTGGGTTCGCTTGGGCAGGTAATTCAACACATTGCCAGTCTTATGCATCCAACACCGCTGTTGGCGGGTCGTGGGAAAGATCTCTTCCAGCGCCGTCCAGAATCCCATGGCTCCGTCGCCTGCGGCCAGTTTAGGGGAGGCAAGGCCGCGGCTTCTCAAAGACAGCAACACCTCGCTCCAGCTCTGCTTGCTTTCCCGGACGCCATCTTCAATGGCCAGAAAGTGCTTTTCGCCCCTGGCATTAACGCCGATCACGACAAGCGCGCAGAGCCGGTCATGGGAGCCGCGCAGGCCACTGTATATACCATCCGCCCATATGTAGACCCATTCGTCGCGACCCAGATCTGTCTTGCGCCAGTTGTCGTATTCCGCCGCCCATTGCGCTTTCAGCCGTGAGACCGTTTTCGCCGAGAACCCGGTGGCATCGGGACCGAGGAGCATCTTCAGTGCCGCGCCCATTTCACCCGTTGAGATGCCCTTCAAATACAGCCAGGGCAGCGCGGCTTCGATGGATCTGGACTTGCGGACATAGGGCGGCACAAGTGCCGAGCGGAACGTCACCGGCTTGCCGTCCTTCGCGCGCACCTTGGGCACTTTCACCGTGACCGGCCCGATCCCCGTCTGTACGGCGCGCTCAGGGTGATACCCGCTGCGCACGACCGCCGCGCGGTCGTCAGATGTCCGGCGCTCGGCAAATTCAGCCAGAAAGGCATCCCTCTCAGCTTCAACAGCGGCCTGGAGAAGTTCCCGAGCCCCTTTTCGGAGAAGATCAGTCAGAGGGTCCGTGACAGCGTCTCGACCTGAAAATTCGACGATGGTAATCTCGTCCATGATGGTGGTGCTCCTTTGGTTGGTGGCTTGTGTCGCAACAACAAACCAACCAGATGCACCGCCGTCATTCAAACCGCCCGGACACCAGATTCACCAATAGCTCGCAAAGCCATCGTGGTTTCGGCCAAGTCACTGGAAGATTATCATGAATTTCCCGGCCTCAAGGGGTTCGGTCGGATCGAGGCGATCCGGGAAATGGACGGCAAGGTGACCTCCGAAACCCGGTTCTTCGCTCTATCCTGGACGCCTACGCCCGAGGTTCTGCTGTCCACGGTACGCGACCACTGGGCCATCGAGAATGCGCTGCACTGGCAACTCGACGTGTCTTTCCGAGAGGACGCCGCACGCAACCGGAAGGATAACGGACCGGGCAATCTTGCTGTCCCACGTCGCCGCGCACTCGACGTTGTCAGACGAGACACCTCGAAGGAATCCCTCTCCATCAAGCTCAAGAAAGCAGGTTGGAGCGATGACTACTTACGTAGCATTCTCAATGGCTTGGCCACTCCGCAAGTCAAACGCGATTGCCCTGCAGTTTGGACGGCTGATTTACTGTGTCGAACACAGTGTTTTGGGTTACGGTGTTGAACAGAGTCTTATGGGTTACTGTGGGAACACAGTGTTTGCGATACAGTTTTCAAACACAGTCATTAGCACTCGTACCAAACAACCTTGCAAAACCAACGCGTCAAAACAGCGAAGCAGACAAACTGATTTCAAGCTGAACCAGTGTAAAACTGATCGACCTCAATGCCTTACGGTACATATCGAGTTGGCGCTGAATCTTGGAGCGTCTCCAGATACCGAGCAATTGCGAGAAGTCCTGCAGGGGCTTTTTGACGGATGCCATTACCAGTGTCGAAACTCACGAGGTTGCCTTCAAGAAACTCATCATAGATCGGCATCTCGGTGCCTGGCAGATAACGCGTGGTGTAGCCATCAACGATGCTCATCACCTCAAGCACAGGCCAGACGCCATCTCTGCGCGCCGCAATCTGCGTAAGGTCAGGCGGCGCAGTCTCAAGCCCCGATGCCAAAGGTCCATCACCCTTGCCACTTCTTCCATGACAGACCGCGCATTTGTCGAGATATACTGTTCGTCCGCTGTTCGTGGATGTTGGAGTGCAAGCTTGTAGAGCCAGCAAAGCGAAAACAGGTACGAGGATATGCAGACGGATCATGGCTGAGGTTTCCAAGTGTCGCGTCAGCACTCGGTCAGAACACTGGCGATAAGATTATTTCCTCACACAGAGACAGATGAAGTGGGCACCGAGCAACAGACGATTTTGACGTCCTGCGGATCGCTCATACGGAGGGGTTAGACTTCTATGTGATCGGTTTTTCCGCGACCAAATCAATCAGCGCGGATTGACCAGAATGGCCCCGCCCTTCCTGCACTTCACGCTCGTAGGCGGCAAGACGCAGTATGCGCCAGTCACCAAATCCTTCGCTCAGCAACTTGGTCGTATACATATTCTCTGGGTTGGGTGGGCCGCCTGTGCCAAATTCTATCTGCTCAGGAGTATATCCATGTAGGATTATTCGTCCGCCGGGCCGAACAGCTCGGCGCAGCGTTTCAAACTGCTTTTTGCGCTCTTCCGGCCACATGAATTGGACATAGATGGCAACGACGAGATCAAAGGCCTGCGACCAATCCCAGCCGTCCCAGTCGCTCACGTGAGAATCTACTTGAACATCCGATTTCGCAGCCAGCTCACGCGCCCTTCCGACGGCTGTGGGCGAGAGGTCAAAGCTTGTGACCGAGAGCCCCTGCCCTGCCAGCCAGACAGCGTTACGCCCCTCGCCATCTGCGACGCACAAACACGTGCTTGCGCCATCAATCATCCAAGGGTTCTCAACCAAAACTTGAGCCGGTTGCTCTCCGAAAAGGTAGTCGCCTGATTTTGCGTACCGTTCTTCCCACATTGCCTGGTTCCCTGTATTCACATGCTCGAGCTTGAGTGCTGTTTCTTTATAGTGCCTTTGCGTCCTACTTAGACAACGTTGGTTATTTCTAGCACAGTCATGAGACAGGCAAATTCATTGCTTTGGCGTCTGTAAATCGGCTTCCTCTGCGGCCACTTACGTATGGCACGAAGCAACAAACTACGTAAAACGCTCGGTTACAGATCTAGATGCGAAGGGCAAGCGGTTATGGGATTTGATGGTGGCTGCGCTTGTGGGGTCCTCATACCAACCTGCACTGATCAGAACTCATGAGCCCATCGGCGGTGTCCGATGGACATGATGCGCCCGGGCTGGCCGATCAGCTTGTTCCAGGCATCACAGCAATGATCGACGATCTCGTTGTAGGATTCGAAGATGCGGTTGGAGATCCAGTTATCCCGCATGAATTGCCAGATATTTTCGACTGGATTGAGCTCTGGACACTTGGCTGGCAGCGGGATGATGCTAATATTTTCTGGTACGATGAGCGCGGTGGTCATGTGCCACCCGGCCTGATCCATGAGGAGTACGGCATGGGCACCCAGCGCGACGGTTCGAGCGATTTCGGCAAGATGCAGGTTCATCGCGTCGGTATTGCAGAACGGCAGGACAAGCCCTGCACCCTTGCCTAGGGCCGGGCAGATCGCTCCAAAGATGTAGGTCGATGTGGTTCGCTGATCATGCGGTGCCGATGGGCGTGTTCCACGCTTCGCCCACCGGCGCGTGATCTTGTTTTTCTGACCTACGCGCGCCTCGTCCTGGAACCAGATTTCTATCGCAGCGCCGTGCGGGAGGCGTGCGCGAACTTTTTCCAGTTCGGTTGCAAAGCCCCCTTTTTAAACGCCTCCAGCGCTTCGGTGTCTTGCGCATGATGGCGAGGCCGCGCCGTAAGCTTGACATAGCCGAGCTTCTTCAGCTCCCGACCCACGGTCGTTTCATCCAGCGAGACTTTGAATTCCGCATAGAGCCACTGTGCCAGGTCGATCAGCCGCCAACGCACAACCCCATGGATCGCCGGGATCGGACCGCTTTCGACGATCGCTACAAGCGCCTGGCGTTGGGCATCATTGAGCTTGGGCCGCTTGCCAGGTGCCTTACCATCAATCAGCCCATCCGGCCCGCGAGCATTGAACCGCATGACCCAGTCGCGCACAATCTGCAGACCCACCCCACCGATCCGCGCAGAATCGCTGCGGCTGCCGCCATCGTAGATCTCAGCCAGCGCCAGCAGCCTTCGACTCTGGTTCGCGATCGTCGTTTTCCGTGCCAAGCGCCTCAATGCCGCCCCGTCAAAATCCGTCCGCAATCCTATCGCTGCACCCATGGCCACGTCCTCCCAGACATGCCGCCATAGATTCAGACTTTTGAGGCTTTGGGAATCCCCACGTGAGTCAGCCTTCACGCCGCTTGGTATCAGGTATCAGATCACAGGCTCACCCTTTTTGGCAGTGCATTGCCACTGCGAAAGCTGCCGTAGGGTAACCGGGTCGCCGATGACAAGTTACTTTGGTGTAGGTCGGGCACAAATGAAATGGAAAGGCTCGCGCAGTTTTTACAAATCCTCGCCGGGCGTCACACGCGGGTCTTGCGGTCAATGCGGCACGCCACTGCATTACATGAGCACGCGCTGGCCGGGAGAAATGCACCTACTCGCTGCAACTCTGGATGACCTAACACTGTATAAGCCAACCGCGCATGTGCATTGGGCGGAGCGTGTACCTTGGCTTATTTGGAACGATGGCTTGCCAAAACATGATGGGCGCGCACCATGACGCGAGCTCGGTGTCAGATGGATCAAAACCGGCCCACAGAGGACCTTCGTAACTTCATCTGGCGCTGCGGTGCAGCCCGCCATTGCGGCCATTCGCTGCGCCTGCAAAATCTGAAGAAGGTCCAACTTACACAGTCTGCGGACCTTCCTGACCTTCGCGACGATCAGGTTACACAGCGCGTCCATATGCAGTAGCTCATTAATGACACCTGTCGACAATTCCAAATCGGAAGACTGTCGCGTGGCCTCCGTCCGCACAAGCCACTCGGAAATCGTCATTGCCGTCGTGCTCCTTCAGTTTAGAAGCATTAATCGAACTATTTTAACACAGAGGATCGGATACTCTCGTTGTTGCCAGTTCGACTGAGCAATACTCCCAGCAACACCATGAACACGCCCGTCACCTTCTGAGGCGTCAAGGCCTCTTTGAGAACCAGAACACCAAGGATCAAGGTAAAGACCGGGACCAAATTTAGAAACACTCCAGCACGCGCAGCACCGAGCGTTGCCACGCCCTTTTGCCACGCGCAGAATGCTAATACCGAGGCTCCAATACCGACATACAGAATGCCACCAAATACGGCCGGATCGGCGAGCATCGACGCCGTGGGCATTTCAGTGATAATTGCAAAAGGCGTCATTATCAGAAGTCCTGAAAATACCGTTGTCGCAAGGCAAGCCGATGGCGTGAGCGGAACGCTCCAGCGTCGTAGGCAGACGGTATAAAGTGCCCAGACGAAAGACCCTGCAATAAGCAGCAGTGGTCCTCTTAGGTCTTCTTGAGACAGAAGGCCATTGACGTCCTCCTGAATAACCAGACCTGCGCCCAAGAAGGCCACACTCGCGCCGAGCACTTCGCGTGCCCTTAGACGCGTTCCACGCCAGATCCGGGAAATGAACATTATGAAAAGAGCGGATAACGCGAAGATGGCTCCACCTGTAGATGCAGAGCTATGTTGCAACCCAGAGTAAACGAGGCAATTAAACAACGCCACAGACAGAGCGCCAAGTGTAAGTATCTGTAGTGGATGGCTCGCCCAGGCAGTAGCTATGGGCTGCCAATCGCGCACCGTAATTGGCAACAAGATCAGCCCAGCCACAACCCAACGCAGGTAGTTCAGTTGAAAGGGCTCGATAGAATCGTGAAGAGATCGCGCCACGACGAAGTTTCCAGCCCACAAGAGCGGACCCAAAGTCACAATGAAAAAAATTAGAATACTTTGTGAACGAGAGGACATGCACATCGCCTTCCCTAAAATGACGTAGCGTAAACACCTCGGGACACGTTTTCCAACTTTTAAGTGTAGTGTCATTTACGATGACTGATGTCGCGTCATTTCTTGTACAAAAGCACAAGGATCGGGCGAAGCGTCCGTTCTGGTCGATTCGTTCGAACCATTTCGCGATCAATTCGTGGTGGATCAGACGTTGCAGATTTTGCGGACATCTGGCCTGCCTGATTAGAAGCTGCCAAAATCGGCCGCCCTATTCATCCAACGTCTCTCGCGGATCGCGCTTCGGCGACTAAAGCCGCCAACAAAAAAGGATATCGGTAGTTTTTTGCGGAAATGCACGATGTTTATTCGGTAAAACTGCGATAGGCTTTTTTCGGTCATGCTGCGCCGCAGCATCGCCAGACCGGTCATTCGAGTTAGCCATTGTAAGATAGGCGCCCAGACGACTGGATATCAAATCGTGCTTCCAAAAAACACAGTCAAGTCGTCTTCGGTCAACCCCATTGGCCCGCCGCTGGTGCCTTCAAACAGTGCATCCGCCAATGCCTGTTTTCGTGCTTGCATGTCTTGAATGGCGCTCTCGACTGTTCCCTCTGTGTATAGGCGATAAACAAAAACCGGCTTGTCTTGGCCAATTCGGTGCGCGCGGTCCATGGCCTGACGCTCGACTGCGGGGTTCCACCAAGGATCATATAGAATGACGGTATCGGCGGCGGTCAGGTTCAACCCTGTGCCTCCTGCCTTTAGGCTGATCAGGAAAACCTGAGCGTCGCCAGATTGAAATTTGTCAATTTCGCTGGGGCGATCCCGCGTTTGGCCGTGTAGCATCGTGTAGGACCATCCGCGTGACTGGACTTCGCTTTCGATCAGTCGAAGCATCTCGACAAACTGCGAAAAGACCAAAACCTTTCGGCCTTCGCTCAGGAGCTCTTCCAGAATTTCCATGAGGCGCGAAAACTTTGCGCTCTCCTTTACCTTGGCGGCGGCATCCAGTTTGACCAGTCTTGGATCACAACAAACCTGCCGCAACTTCAGCAGAGCGTCCAACACGGTTATGCGTGACCCAGCCAGGCCTTTTTGGGCAAGGGCTTCGCGAACGCGGGCATCCATGGCGCTGCGTACACTTTCATATAGAGCGGCTTGTTTGCCGGTGAGGGTAATCACTTCGTCGATGACGGTTTTCGGTGGCAGGTCATCTGCCACCTCGTCTTTTGTGCGGCGCAAGAGGAAAGGTTTAACCCGGCTAGACAACAGTCGTTGTCGCGCTTGATCTCCCTTTTGCTCAATGGGTTTGCGATATTCCGAAGCAAAGCTTTTCCGATCCCCCAAGAAACCAGGAATGAGCCAATCATATAACGCCCACAATTCAGTCAGATTATTTTCGACCGGCGTGCCGGTTAGCGCAATGCGTTGGCGTGCCTTGATATCTCGAATGCGCTTTGCCACGTTGGAGGCGGGGTTTTTAACGGCCTGAGCCTCGTCCAAGATCGCCAGATCAAACTCATAGGCGAACAACTTGTCGTAGTCACGATTGATCAGAGGATATGTAGTAATCACAAGATCAGAATCTGCAATGTGTTCCATTCGTTCGTGGCGATCTGAACCGTGCAGGGTCAGCAGCTTTAGGTCAGGGGCAAAGCGTTTGGCTTCGGTTTGCCAGTTGGAAATCAAGCTTGTTGGAACCACGAGCAGGCTTGGGCGATCAGTTTTGTTTTCAAGGTGACGGCTGGCCAGCAAAGCAAGGGTTTGAACCGTTTTTCCGAGCCCCATATCATCAGCGAGAACTCCGCCAAACCCGTTATCACTTAGGGCCTTGAGCCAGCCAAAGCCACTCCGTTGATAGGGGCGTAGCTCGGCCTTCAAGCTTGCGGGGATATCTTCATCAGGGATCGTCGCCAAGCTTTGAAGACGCTTGCCCAGTTCCAAAAGTTCAGGGCCGCCCTGCCATTTTGCGCCACATCCATCCAGAGCCTCGACCAATTGCAGGGCGCGGCCTGCCTCTGCTTGGTGGAAGCGTGTTATTCCCTGTAATTCAAGAAAAGCTTCCACAAACCCGATTAGTTTTGTGCCCCCAATTGGCACCAACGTTCCGTTTGGCAGGCTTTGATACAGGACAACATTCGATAAATAGCTTTCCAGTTCAAATCCGTCCGGCAATGACCCAAATTCGTCAAGCGGGAGTGAGGCGATGATCTGCATAATTGTTGGTGTGACATCAAGTGCGGTCCCATCCACATCAAGCTGCAAGCCCAGCGAGAACCAATCCTGCCCCGACGGTTCAATAACTGTTTGGAAGCTGGCATCACCTTCGTAAAGATGAACCGGCCAGCTTTTATCTATCTCGACTTTCCAACCCAACTCGCGAAGTCGCGGCAGCCCTTCGGCCATGAATTCCAAGGCGCATGACGTGCTCTGTGGGTCTTGCGCCGAAATCTGTGGAAAGATGACGCTGGCGTCTTTCATTGGTTTTGGAGCACGGCCGGATAGTGCCACAAGGTCGGGATGATAGCCTTCGAATTCTTCGGCAGTCATTTCAAGCTGCTGGACCAACATCGCTTCTTCTTCAAAGTCACGCCGGATGATGCTGATCTCGCCCTTGGTTTGGGAACGGATATCGGCCCCTTCACCGGGTTCCAAAGCCTTGTCATCTTCGCCATATGTTACATATGAGCCAATGCAGGGATAGATGACCTCTTGCGGCGCCCCGGTCCTGCGCCATCCATAAGATTGGTGCCTCTCCTGTCGCTTATGCCCAAACAACCTGAGATTCATTGTTGGTCGTAAATCCGTAACTTCGTTGACAGTAACGGGCTTTGGTTTTGGAATGCCTTCCGCGTGAGCGGCTAAAATTTCAGACACTGTATCGACGGCTTCTGCGGGGATCGTTGGCGCGGCGGCTAGGGCGTTCAGGGTATTGGCTGGCATATCCGTCTCTACAAAACCAATGACGCCAGCTTCTGGGTCAACAAAGACAGTGTCCGGAAAAGGCAGGAGAACAAGGGCGCGCCCATCAGGGTCGATGGTTGAAAGCGTCTGATCGCCCTGTGCGTCAAGTTGCCATTGAAACGTAATGTGCCTGGGTTCGGACCACTTTAATCGTGGGCCATAGATTGTTTCAGCTTTAGCACGACCGGTTGCAACGATCTGTTGAAGTAGCGTGCAAAGCGCCTCCCCTTGCGGCCAATTATAAGTAGACGGATAGCTGTTGGTCGACAGATATCTCAGTTGGGCGAAGATTATAGCATCTTCAATGGTTGTGCCCGACGGTGCATAAGACAGACTATGGTTCCCACTGTACTCTTGGGTGTTTTTTCCAATGCTGCCGTCTTTCTTTACGTAGGCTTTGTAGGGCGTTATCTCTGCCAACCCTCTATTACTTCGCCGAAAAACGAAAAATGTCTGATCACTCGAAGTTTTGGGTGCAATCGGATTTGGGGAATGCGAACCTGTGTTACTAAACCGTTCGAGCCAAGTGCTCACGGAGCCCGGCAGATTTGCCTTTGTGCGCGCCAGAGGGCGATTTGGGTCTTGAGATGTCGTAGGTTTCTGGATCACATCAACAAGCGTTTGTGCCACGTCCAGTAAGACCGCCGTTACATGTTTGCAGTTATACCCAATTGGGCACGAACAATGCCCATCAACATTCGATAAGCGACCATCTGCACCACGGCCCAACGTTGCATCAACCGAATAGACGCGCCCCCCCGAACCTGCGACGCGGCCGACGATGCGATCATCTACACGCAAACGAGACGTAAGGACCTTTCTGTCTGAAAAATATGAAACTCCACGCTTGTAATATGCGGGGTTATCAATCACTCGGGAGATGTCTGATCGCGTAATATTCATCCGCCAACATTTCTGGTGTAAAATGGATATGGTCAAGCAAAACCATCGCAAATCCGAATGTCTGCTTTACTCCAAGTCCTCTGACCCTGTTTGCGGGCGCAGCTAATGTCGGCAATCCGCCCATTCCTACGGCATAACACTTATATTACGAACATGCAGGCGGACCAAAAGGGTGCACCTACCCATCATCCTCTTATTGCCTGACACTCTTCAGATGAAACACGTCTCAGAGATTGTCAGCACGCTGGGGGTGGCACAGAGCCGGACGGGTAACTTTCCTTTTGGCATCCGAATGGCGGATCGGTTGAGATAACGTACAAAGTCTTTCGCACATTTGACGATGACGGAGGCTCCTTTCAGACTGGCTGAGAGGAGCAGAGAATGGATGAGACAGAGAAGCCCAAACCGATGGGGCAAGTGATACAGATCGACGAGGCGCGCATTCGCGATCACCTCGTCGAGGCTGGCCATGCGATCGGCCAGACCTGCGACAATGGCGTCCGCACCAAGATAGGTCCGGGCTTCCGTGGCCCGGATCGCCTCAGAACTGATCCGACCGGTCCGGCCCTCGGCCACGAGCCCCACGAACTGGTCGTAGATCTTCATCACCTCGGCCTGCAGATCCGCGCGGACCGCGTCAGAAAGCGGCCCGAACGGGTGGCCATCGACCTTGTGCGCGCCGGCATGAATGAGCGTCGGCTTCACGCCCCGATCTTCGATCTCGCCCGAGCGGTCGAGATGAGTGAGCACCACGCCGATCGAGCCCAGCATCGAGGTGGGCGACACCACGATCTCGCGCGCGGCACTGGCAATGCCGTAAGCAGCTGAGGCCGCCACATCATTGACGAAGGCCACGACAGGCTTCACTTCGTTCACAGTGCGAACGAGGTTCGCTGTGGCAAACATCCCCGTGGCCTCGCCGCCCGGACTGTCGATATCCAAGAGGATCGCTTGCACCTCCGGGTCGGCTTGCGCCTCGCGCAGCTGCGCGGCAATGCCCTCGTAGGAGACCAGCCCCGAATTGGCCCCGATCCAGGCACCCCGATTTACGAGACTGCCGACAATCGGCAGAATGGCTATGCCGTTTGCAACCCGCATGGACCCGACGCTGCCATTGTCGCGGCGATAGGTGCCGACAAAACGATTGGTTTCCGGCATGATGGCCTGAAGCGGTTCGATCCCAATCCGGCCCTGCAACACATACAGGATCAGATCAGCCTTGTCGGGATGCAGCAGCAGCGGTCGGTTCAGCACCCGGCCCGCGATCTGTGCGAGGGACGGCCCCGACTGCCCTGCCGCCGAGTGTTCGATATCAGGCAGTTCCGTCACCTCACCCCTCCTGTGCCAATCGCAAACCGCCGCGGGCCACGGCCCTTCAGCTGGGCGCATTGCTCTTCAAACCTGCGAATGATGGTGAGCAGGCGATCGGGATGCGCCCGGTGATAGGTCACAGACCGTTCCACCCCGTTCGAGCCCCCCCGGAACCGCACCTCCATGGCGCCTTCGCCCGACACGAGCCGGACATAGACCTGCCGCAAGCTGGCCGCGGCCGCACAGGGATCGGCCTCATCAATGGGGATCGTCATGCCTCGGCCTCATCACCTGTCTCGTCAGCAGCAGGACCTCCGCCCTGCGCCCCCATCATCTGAGGCTCGGGAAGGCCGTATTCAGCCCGGAGCGCCTGTTCCTGCGCCAGCTGCTGGTAGACATCGTCCACATCCGCGCCGAGATCGGTGCAGATCATCGCGTCCGACATCACGCCGAGCCGCTTCCAGACCTCATGGGCCTTGGCTTTCTTGAGATCATCGGCCTGTGGCCGGGGATCGCCGCGCCATTCCGCGCGACAGGCGGCGGTCCGGTTGGCCATGAACCCGTCCATCCCGCCCGGGAACGGCAGAGTCCCCGCCTCAATTTCTTCCTCGAGCCAGGCCTCGTAGATCGGCTGGCAGAACGGCGCCACGATATTGCGCCGCCGCGCCTTTGTGATCGCGAAGATTTCAGTGGTCGCCGCCTGCAGCGACGAATACGTGGCACCAACATTGTCGCCCGTGGCGCTTTCATAGGTCAGCCCCAGGCAGCGCGCGAGTTCGCGCAGCAGATGCATCGCGAAAACTGCGTAATCCCCCGATGGATGGTTCGAGGTATGGAACTTGAGTTCCTGCCCCGGGAAAAGATGCGCCAAGCGGCCGTTGATCCCCACATCCAGCGTACTGCCGTCATAGTAACCCGCCACCATCTCGATATACGCCTCCATCGGCGAGATGCCCTGGGCCAGCATCTGCGCCTGTTCCTGCGGCGTCAGCAGGCCCTGCAGCACCTGTTCCGTCGGCTCGTCCGAGGTAATCGTGACCGCAAACAGCGTCTGCACGATCGCCGCCATCAGCGTGGCATCAGCCAACTGGTCAAACTGCCGGGCCACCTGCAGCGCGGGTACGAGTGGAGAGATGCCTCGATGTGTGCCCGGCGCGCCTTCAAAGATATGGATCACTCGCGGGCGTCCTGCCCTGTCCCGCGCGCGCACATCGTATTCGACGTCATGCTTGAAGTGATCCTTGCGGATCGCGCGGTACCCCACGGGCATCCCGTCGCGGTCGGTATAGACCCCGTTGATCAGCCGCCGCATGCTTTCCGTCTTGCGCGAGAGCCGCTGTGGCGGCAGCAGCCGTACTTTCGTGCCGTAGCGGTTCCACGGCCGCTTGCGCCAGGGCAGCTCCGCGAGGATTTCGCCGGTGACCAGCCACGATCGAAACGCCGCCGCCTGCATCTGGCCAAAGGTGCGCAGGCCCTGAATGTCACATTCCTGCGCGTTGCGCGCCCAAAGCTCGAACCGGCGCTCCACCGTTTTCGCCCAGTCCGAGGCCTCAGCTGGCGTCATCCCAAAAGTCTCGTTTTCCGGCAGCACCTTCAGCTGGAGACCCGTGCCAACTGTATTGGCAATGCATTGCTCCATGGCCCCGGCCAGCCAGCCGCTGTTGTGCAGCAGATCGTTGACTCGTGCCGCCGCATCGTCCCAGGCCTCGCCAATATCATCTTGGGCTTCCCGCAGCGCTGGTTTCCAACCGGCAAAAGTGACACCGCGCCCGCCGCGCATGTATTTGCCTGAGGGCTTGGGGAGGCTCATCCCCTCGGACCTGGCAGGTCTGGCAGACCCCGCTGGTTGAGGCAGCGCCTCCGCCAGCAAGTGTTTCAGCCTTCCGATCATCGACATGTGCGTTACCTGTTCAAACGGCTGCCCTGACGCGCAAACCGCCCGCGCAGTTTGGCAGCGCTGTCAGGACCCGGTGATGCATGAGATGCTGCCAGACCTGATCGATCAGGCACTGGCGCTGTCACTGTTGTCGGATCATGGCCATCTGGCACCGCCGCCTCGAGTGCCGACTTGCGCTCCACCCCTTCGGGAATGCGCTGAACGTTCAGCGTGTAGCCGATGGCAGCACAGAGCGCCTCGCAGTCCAGAAAGTGGTTGTTGCGCGAGCGTTTCACCCAGACCGGCTTGCCTTGAACCACCACCCGCGCCTCCGAGGTCAGCTGCTTGCAGTAATCCTCGCTCACCGCCTCATGGACATGAAACGCGCCAGGCTGATCGGCGGGCGTGCGGATGCGCGACATCACCAGCGATTTGAAGAAATCCGTCGACAGCGTCACCAGATCGATCGAGTAAAGCGCGCGTTTGCCGTCTGGCTTCACCTCGATCTTGGAGACCCTGTAGGGCGGGTTTTGCTGATCCCGGCCCTTGGTGGGTGAGCACAGCCAGCTATAGCGCCGACAAAACTCATAGACCTTGTGTTCGTTGCCCAGCTCCGGCTTGTCCGGCCGGAACCCTGAATCGACAAAGACCTTTTCAATCTGCAAGCCGCCCACCTGCGTCAGCATCAGATCGGCCAGTGCAGACCAGACATCGTCATCTTCTGTTGGCCCGTAAAGCTGACCATTGTCGATGAGCCAGGACGTTCCGCGTGCGCCAAAGGCCCGGATCACATAGACCAGGCTGAACTTCTGCACATCGACGCCCATGACCAGACGTAGGCCCCCGGCTGGCACATCCCCCGGCCGATATGGCTGCCGTCGCTCCATGATTTCCTGCCAGTCCGGCACATCGCCAGAGGCGGTCATGGCGTAGCATTCGCCAAAGCCCGCGTTCATCGCGGTCTGGATGCG
>NZ_JAIMIA010000007.1 GCF_019966495.1 Tateyamaria pelophila
AGACGATGTCATCAAGCAGTACCTGGAATTACATTCCGACAAATGATGCCTCCGGCGTCAGCCGGTGGTCCTTCACTTTCGGCGGTTCCAGCCGCGAGCTTGATGGGGACTTCGGCTCTCGCGCAAGGTTTGCGGGACATTACGTTCGTGCAGCCCAGCCCGTCGGCGATCAACTCGTTTCCGGTTTTTGTTGCCATTGGCGAAGGCTATTTCGAAGAAGATGGTCTGAACGTCACCGTCGAGGCCATCAACGGCTCCGGTGCGGTCTTGCAGGCACTTTCCGCGGGACAGGCGCATTTCGGGCGTCCGGGCCCCGGTCCGCTGATCGCGGCGCGGTCGCGCGGTGTCGACGCGGTGCATATCTACAATGTCGCGGCGCGCAGCAACTTTGGCATCGCGGTCCAACAAGACTCTGATATCCAGGACATCGAAGGTTTGCGCGGCAAAGTGATCGGCACCGGAACGGCAGACGGCGCGGAAGTGGGCTTTGCCCGCAATGTGATGAGCAGTGCCGGCATGGTCGAAGGAACGGACTACGAGTTCCTGACGGTCGGCGATGGCGGCCCCGCAACGGCGGCTTTCCTGAACGGCGAGATTTCCGCCTATTCAGCATCAACGGCAGATACGGCCATTCTGAACCAGCGTGGCATGCCGGTGCGTGATATCACACCCGCTGAATTCGGACGTTTCTTTGGCAATGGCATTGCGACAATGGCGGAGACGATCGAGAACGATCGCGCATTGGTCGAAGCCTGGAGCCGCGCATTTGCCCGTGGACACGCCTTTGCGCTGGATGATGCCAACCGTGAAGCGGTTCTCAAGCATCTGGCCGATGGCAACCCGCAGGAAGGCGAAGACAAGGAATTCCAGTCAGCCCTGTTTGACGCGGTCCGCTCCAAGACGATCCCGACCGAAATGAGCAATGGCCTCGGCTGGTATCCGGCAGAGGTCTGGGCGGAATGGCAGGACGCCCTTGTGGCCGGGGGCGAAATTCCCGCACCGCTCGACGATCTTGACGCTGTTTGGACGAACGAGTTCGCCGCCATCGGCAATGAGGCTGCCGGAGGATGAACTCAGCGGTCCTCCAAGACTATTCAGGCGCGCCCTTGGGCGCGCCGGTTTACGAGCTGAACCATGTCAGCAAGACCTATGCGCGCAACCGCGTTGTCGCGCTGGAGGACGTGAGTCTGACCCTGCGCAAGGGCAGCTTTACCTCTGTGATCGGGTCCAGCGGATGCGGAAAATCGACGCTGCTCAAGATCATGGCGGGTCTGATCCCACCGTCAAAGGGCCGCGTGGTCCTGCAAGGACAGCCCGTCACGGGCGCGCGCCGGGACATCGGCATGATGTTTCAGCAAGCCACACTGTTTCCATGGAAGACGGCCGTGCAGAATATCGTGCTGCCGATCGAAATCCGGGACGGTCCTGCGGCGGCCAAGAAAGCCATGGACAAGGCCTATGAGTTGCTGGATGTGGTCGGCCTCAAGGGGTTTGAAAACGTCTATCCCAACGAGCTTTCGGGCGGCATGGCGCAACGCGCCTCGATCTGCCGGATGTTGATTACCGAACCCGCCGTCTTGCTGCTGGATGAACCGTTCAGCGCGCTTGATGAGTTGTCACGCGACATGATGAACATGGAGTTGCAGCGGATTTGCCGGGAGCAGGAGGCAACCGCCTTTCTTGTGACCCACTCGATTCAAGAGGCGGTGATCCTCTCGGACGAGATCGTCGTGATGAAACCACGCCCCGGTCGCCTCGCTGAGATCGTCGAGGTTGATCTGCCCCGCCCACGGACCCTTGATATGATGACCACCCCGAAGTTTGGCGAAATCGTCGACTATATTCGCGGGCTTCTGGATAAGGGAGAGGACATGTGACCGACGTGAAAAACAATCCAATATCCTCGGAGCAGTTCGAAGATACCGTCTGGACGCAGGAAGTCGCATTCATCGATTCCGTTCCACGCTGGATCGCGATGACATTTGTGTTTGTCGTCTTCATCGGGGTCTGGCAGTTCGTGACGAGCTTTGGGCTCGTGTCACCGATTATCCTGCCGACCCCGTGGGAAACACTGATGGACATGATCTTCGTCGGCAAGAACCTTGCGACGGGCGGTTACATGCTGACGGCGCTGTGGATCACAATATTGGAGGTGATCTATGGCTTTGCGCTGGCCATCACGATCGGGTTCACGCTGGGCGTTATCGTGGGGGAAACAGCCTTTGGCGAGAAAGCCCTGATGCCTTACCTCGTTGCCATTGACACGATGCCCAAGGTCGCCTTTGCGCCGCTGTTTGTGGCGTGGCTCGGCTTTGGTATCGAATCCAAGGTGGCCCTTGCCGCCTTTATCGCAACCTTTCCCATCGTGGTGGGGACGGCAGCGGGTCTGCATGCAGCGGATGAGAACGCACGGATGCTGTTCAAGACGATGGGTGCGAGCCGGATGCAAACGCTGATCAAGATGAAGCTGCCGACAGGGTTGCCGCAAATCTTTACCGGTCTCAAGATCGGAGCGGTCGGCGTGATGGCGGGTGCGATCACCGGCGAATTCCTCGGCGGCGGCAAAGGCTTTGGCGAATTGATCCGCGTCGCGGCATCCCAGTTGAACACGCCACGCGTCTTCTCGCTGATCCTCTATCTCAGCCTTGTGGGCCTGGCATTGTACATGCTGGTGACATGGACCCAGCGCAAGGTTGTGTTCTGGCACAAGGAACGCGTGGGGGACTACGATGGCTGAAGTGGCGCCGATCGCTGTCGATACGCTTCGCGATTTTGTTGCCAGTGCGCTTGACTCGCGAGGTGTACCGGAAGCGGATGCCATCAAAGTGGCATCCTTGATGGTCGAAGCGGATATTTATGGCTACGGCACCCACGGGGTCTTCCGGTTGCGGCAGTATCTGGCGCGCCTTGCAGGGGGCGGTTGTAACCCGACCCCAACCATCAGGATCGCGCAGGAAACCGTCGCGACGGCCGTTATCGATGGCGATAACGGGTTGGGCCACCTCGCCATGTCTGCTGCGCGCGACCTTGCCATTGAAAAGGCCCGCACCGCCGGGATCGGATGGGTCGGCGTACGACGGGGCAATCACGCGGGCCCACTGGCCCTTTACGTGCGCCCGCAAGCCGAGGCAGGCTTGCTTGGCATGGCCGCAGCCGTCGGCAGCGCAAATCACGTCCCGCCATATGGTGGCTCGGATCTGCTGCTTGGCACCAACCCGATTGCGTTTTCCGCCCCGGCGGACGGGCCGGACCCGTTTGTATTTGACATGGCGACGACGGTCGCCGCCATGGGCAAGATCAAGACGCTCCTGCAGCAAGGGGAACCAATGCCCGAAGGCTGGATGGTCGGGCGCGACGGCAACCCGCTGACCGATCCGGCCCGCAAATCCGAAGGGTTTCTCTTGCCGATTGGCGGACCGAAAGGCTTTGGCCTGTCCGTTGCCATTGGGCTTCTGGCGGGCGTGCTGAACGGTGCGGCTTTCGGTTCGGATGTTGTTGATTTTACCTCTGATACGGCGTCGTCCACGAATACAGGCCAATTCGTCGTGGCGCTTGATCCGACGGCCTTTGGAATGGGAGACGACTTTGCCAGATCCGCGGCCCGGGTCTTTGCCGAAATGCGGGCATCGCCCCCGCTGCCGGGCCACGATCCGGTGCGCCTGCCGGGAGACGGAAAAACCGCTTTCGCGCAAGATCGCCGCCAGAATGGAATCATTCTCAAGCCCGCACTTCGTAGCGATCTGAACACGCTCGCGGCCGATTGCGGTCTGCCTGCGCCGTTTCCGCAAGAGGCGGCAGGCTAGGACCGAAAACGTAGTAAATATGCCGCTGCCGATTTCGTGGTCGGCAACGGCATGCTCTGCCCAGACACTACAGGTGCTCTTCAGACCTTCTTTATCATCCTGATAATCACCAGAACGAGTGCGGCACCGATCATTGCCGAGATAACGGAGCCGAAAAAGCCGCTGCCAAAGCTCAAGCCAATGAGGGGCAAAACCCAGCTGGCCACGATTGCACCGCCAATCCCAAGGATCACGTTGCCAATAAATCCAAAACCGCCGCCACGCACGATTTTGCCGGCAAGCCAGCCCGCAAGACCACCAATAATGATCGCAGCGATCAGGCCGGAAAACAGTGCGGGTCCCGCGTCAACAGATCCTTCCATCAGTCAATTCTCCTCAGAATGATGTTTCAACCATGGTATCCGATGACTGTGTGGAACTGAATGCTTTTTCCATGGCAAATTCCGAACCGATCACGTCAGGCGGATGCTGAGCATGGCAAAGAAATTTCGGTTACGACCGATGCGGCTTACGTCCGTAGGGCAGGGAGGCCGACGCCGGTGCTTTCAAACCCGCCATCTGACGCGATGATCTGGCCTGTGACATAACTTGCCTTCTCCGAGCATAAGAAGGTGATCACCTCGGCAATCTCGCGTTCGGATCCGTACCGGTTCAGCGGGATGGCGTCGTGGTAGCTGGCAATGATGTCGGGCGTATGCACGGCCATGGCCAGTTTGGTGCGCACAGGACCGGGGCAGACGCAATTCGCGCGAATGCCGTATTCACCCAGTTCGGCGGCCTGTTGTTTGGTGAGATGGATGCACGCGGCCTTCGATGTGCCATAGGCGACCCGGAGCGTGGAGGCGCGCAGCCCCGATATGGAGGCGATGTTCACGATGGCCCCTTTCGTCGCCCGAAGCGCCGAAATGCAGGCTTGAGAGACCAAAAACACACCGTCCAGATTGGTTGCCATGACCGCGCGCCAACGGGCAAAACCTGTCTCTTCGATCGGGCCGAAATCGGCGACGCCGGCATTGTTGACCACCGCGTCGATCCGGCCAAAGGCGTTTGTCACGCTGCCGACCATCTCGTCCACCTCGTCTGGGATCGAGACATCATAGACAAATGGACTGGCCTCATTCAGACCACTGGCCGCCGCTTGCAAGGCATCGCCATCCCGATCCACCATCGCCACGCGCCAACCCTGTTCAATAAACAGATGCGTCGTTGCGAGGCCGATGCCACGGGCAGCCCCCGTGACCAAAGCTACTTTTTCAGACATCGCGAACCTTCATGTGATTTCAGGTTTTCGGAATGGCCCGGATTGGCGCGCGCGTCAATTGGCCAAACAGTTCGCTGAATCCGAGGTGCAATATCTGTGGGTGTACGGCGCCACCTGCGCCCTAGAGCGTTCCCGTTTGAACAATTTCGATGATGGACGACAACACCGCATCCGCCGCAACGGACGCAAGGATCATGCCCATGACCCGGCTCACGATCGCCGCGCCCGAATCTCCGATAATGCGGATGATCGGCTCCGAGAGCAGCATGCAGATATAGGCGATGAGCAGGACAAAAACCATCACGACCCCGGTAATCGCCTGATCTGCGATGGAAAAGCGGTTGTTGTCCGTCAGCAGAACGATCGCCAGCATTGCGCCCGGAGAGGCGAGAGACGGAACGGCAAGCGGAAAGACCGCAGGGGAAGGCCGCTCCAGTTCCGGGACGTCTTCGCCGTCCGGCAACAGTTTCTTGTCGGTTTCCTGCTTGGGTTCTCCGAAAATCATCGTCAGGGCAAAGAGGAAGAGAACGATTCCGCCCGCCACCTGAAAAGACAGCAGGCTGATGCCGAGCGCGTCGATCAACAATTGGCCAAAGACAAGGAAGAACAGCAGAACACACATGCTGACCAACGCTGCCGTGCGGGCCGTCGCGCGCCGCGCCTGCGTCGTCATGCCTGCTGTGACCGCGATAAAAACCGGAATTGTGCCTATCGGATCGATGACAACCCAAAGGGTTACGAAGTTTTCCAGCAGATGCATACGATATTTCTACATGTCTTGTGCGCTCTGTCACGCACTTCTTGTTGTAGCGCGTGTTCTTTCGATGTGTTCCGAAGTCTTGCGGGTTATGTATGGATGATCCAGCTTGACCCCCTTTCATTCATAGGTGCGCACATAGTAGTTTCGGCGGCGGCGCGCATGAATCCTGACGCGTGACCGTCAGTAAGCCTGCGGCGCATTCTCTCGGGCTATGGCCTGCGGTGCCTGTGCTGCCAATCGGGGTCATCGCTGAAAGTGATCTCAATCTTGCGGGATATCTGCGAAGGCGGTACTATGGACGCCAACAGATTTGAAACCTTCGCAATCTGTTTGTATGACCGCGTTTCGGGGCATGTCGGTCATAAGCGAACCCTCAAACATGGTGCAAGCATATGCCGATGGATAGGACGAAAATGACAAAGTCTCTGGCGTGCGCCATCGCGGTGCTGTTGCTGACATCGACGGCTGCCCTCGCACGCTGTCCGACGCTGACCGGTTTTGCCGCCTTCCAGCGGTGCTATCTTGAGGCTGATAGCGCAATGGAACTCAACACCCTGCGTACGTTGTACGAGACCATGCTTGCAGAAGACCGCGCGAATGCCCGCGCATGGCAGTATCAGCATTCGCTGGAAGCTTTGGGGGCTGCGGGGCCGCTGGAGCGACGGTCCAGATCGGAGTTGGAGCGCCAACAACACAGCCTGACCCCGCCCGAGCATCGCGACATCGAAGTGGAGATGCAGCGCCAACAAATCCTGCGCCAACAGAGAAGTTTCGATGCGGGGCGTGCGCGCAATCAGTTCCGCGTAGATCAGGGGCGGGTCCGCAGCCAGGACTTTTTTAGCGGCCAAGGCAACTTCTGAGTGCCAGAAGCTTTCCTTCCGGGGCAAGGTGTCTAGGTCCTTGATATGCAAGATGAATATAGCACAGTTTTGTCTGTCCGATCGTGATTTGCGGCAACGCATTGCGGTTGTCGGAGCAGCTGAGGGTTTCGCCACGGTCCAATCATAGGTCGTTCATGGTCAGTGGTCCGGCGGGGTCGGGTGACCGTCCGGAGCGCTGGATCGATACCAAAGGTTGGCGACCTGTGGCTGTCTTTGATGAACATTTCTGTTCAGCCCTTCAGTTCTCCGGCTGGTCAACCAATGCGCGCCACCGCGCCGCATAGGCCCTGAGGCGCGCCACGTGTTGCGGGTTCGGGACAGTCTCAGGCGCCGCGAGACGATGTGCGGAGCCAAACAGAAGTGCCGCACCGATGCTGGTCCCGGTGGCGGATGAGCTTTGTAAAACCGGTCGGTCGGTCGCTGCGGCCAGCATCGCAAGGTATTGGTCGTTTGCCGCAAAGGGACCTTCGACGATGATAGGGCCGGCGGCACCTGTCAGTCGCAGGCACGTGCCTGTCATCAGCGCCAGATAGAAGGACAGGGCGACAGCACGCGCGCCCGACGCGACGGGTGGTTCAGGCCCGCGCCATGTCATATTGCGCCCCTGATAGGGTCCGGTTGACGGGATCACGGCGGGCAGCAACATCACCTCGGAGTTCAGAACCGCTGCGATGTCATCGGGTGTCGTCTGCACGGGACACCCTTGTTGGATGACTTCAAACTCGCGCCCCCCCATGAAGCGGGCGGACGGAACGGCATCGCCCAGGGCATTGACGTTCACCAAGGTGTCGCGCGAGGGGTCCAGTTGCATCCGGGTGTCCCCAACGGACATCACGATCACCCAGGTTCCCGTGGAGACGACCGAAAACGGTGCGTCCTGCATCAGAATATGCGGATAGAGCGACGCATTGGAATCGTGAATGCCGCACAGAACGGGTGTGTCCACGGGCAAACCGGTCTCTGCGGCAATCTGTGGCAGAATGGGTCCCAGAACCTCCGTGGATTTGCGCACAGGTGCCATCTTGTCCGCGATATCCAGCGTTTCGACCAGATCGGAGAACTGCCCGTCTGCAGGCACCCACAAATCAGTATGGCACCCGATCGACGTCACATCGCTGGCGATCACGCCGGTCAACCGGTGACCCCAATATTGCGGATAGGTCAGGATATGGGTGGTACGGACGTGCAGATCGGGATCTGCCTGAAACTGCCAATGCAGTTGCGCGCCGACGTTCAACCCGTTGGACAGGCGCGGCGATCCGGTTTGTGCAAAAGGTGGGCGCAACGCGTCGTATTGCGCGGCCGTTTTCATCGGTCCGTCATGTTCATAGTCAAGGATTGGGGCCGCCAGATCGCCCTTGGCGTCCAGCAGGACGATGCTGGCCCCGTGGGTCGTGGTGGAAATCGCATCTATCCCGTGGCTTTGGTGAAACTGCCGAAGGCCGTCCAACAGGAAAGCCCAGTGCCCTTCGGTATCGAAATGCGGCCAGGGTGGGCCGGGGCATACCGTGTTTGGCCGTGTCAGAACTGCGATCTCGGACAGTGTCTCCAGATCCACCAGCGCCAGCTTGGCGTTGGTTTTGCCGATGTCGATGACGGCGATGTGGCGGGCCTGGGTCATGGCATGTGAAACAGGCGCGGCAATTCGACGGCAACAGGCGCATTGTCGGGATGAGTTTCCATGATGTCACCCATATGCGCCCACCATTTCTGCATGACGGGATGATCGGGCAGGGCATCCATCCCGTGATCCTCCGTGCGGATAAGGATGCCGATCAGCAGCCCCGTTTCTTCATCCAGATGAATGCTGTAGTCGCTGACGCCGGCCGCTTTCAAAAGCTCCACCAATTCAGGCCAGATCGCATCATGGCGCCGCTTGTATTCGTCAGCGGCCCCGTCGTTCAGACGCATGCGAAAGACAAAACGCTCACTCATGGCTTGGCCCGTCTGGCGGCGATCATGGTCCATAGCCGGGGCAGCGCGATGACCCCGATCAGCAGAAGGCCGATGAATATCGACATGACAATGCCCGGCACATTGAGCAGACCGAGGCCAAAGGTGACCAGCCCCATCACGAAGGCCGCAATGACCACACCGGGGATCGACCCGGACCCACCGAGGATGTTGACACCGCCCAGCACAACCATGGTGACGACCTCCAACTCCATCCCCGTCGCGATGCTGGGGCGGGTCGAGCCAAGCCGTGAGGTCAAACAGATGGCGGCCACGCCGGACATCAAACCGGTCAGCAGGAACAGGATAAACTTGACCCGCTGCACCCGGATGCCGCTGAACAGCGCCCCGGTCGGGTTGTTGCCGATGGCATAGACGGCGCGGCCAAAATTGGTTTTGTGCAAGAGCACGCCATAGATCACGGCGATGATCACAAACAGAACCATCTCTACCGTGATGACCCAGAAGACATAGCCCTGACCGAACCACGCGAAATCAGCCGGATAGCCGCGATAGGCGCCATCCCCGAGGATGATAAAGCTGATCCCGCGAAAGAGGCTCATCGTGCCGATGGTCACCACGATCGACGGCAGGCCAAGCACAGTGACGAAGAACGCGTTGAACGCCCCACAGAGCAGGCCCACGGTCAGGCCGATGATCACCAACTCGGGCGTGCCTGCGCCGTATTGCGCGGCGAACCCCATCGCCGTGCTCGCCAGCGCGATGATGGACGCCACCGACAAGTCAATCTCTCCTGCGATGATCAGCAGGGCCATGGCAAAGGCGATCATCGCTTTTTCGGTGAAGTTGAAGGTCGCGTCGCTCAGGTTCCAGGCGTTCAGGAAATAGGGGGAGGTGAAGCTGTTGACGATAAAAATGGCGACCGCCACGGCCAGCAACAGGGCCTCCCAACTGCGCAGGGTGGCATAGAGCCTGCTATGCAGGCGGTCGGGAATGTGGCGGGTCTGGCTTGTGGCGTCGGTCATGTCGAAGCCTCCGCTGATTTGAGGATGATGCGCCCTTTGGCCTTGCCTGCGCGCGCGTTGAACGCCACGGCGATCAGGATGGCACTGCCCGAAATGGCCAGTTGCCAGAACGGCGAGATGTTGACCACCGGCAGCGCGTTCTTGACGACGCCCAAAAACAGCGCGCCCAGCACCGCTCCGCCCACGGACCCGATCCCGCCAGCGATTGAGATGCCCCCGATGACGCAAGCCGCGACGACCTCAAGCTCGAACCCGCCCGCGATGTCCACATAGGCCACCGCGTAGCGCGCTACCCACAAATAGCCGGTGAGCCCCGCAAGTGCCCCCGAGAGTACGAAGGCCAGGAACTGCGTCTTGCCCACGTCGATGCCGGTGTAGACCGCCGCATGCGGGTTGCCGCCCACGGCAAAAATCGACCGGCCCAGCGATGTGCGCGCCATCATGATACCGAATATGATCACGGTCAGAACAGCCACCCAGGACAAGACGGGCAGGCCCAGAACGGCGGCGCGCGGAAACCCGGTGAAGGCGCTGCTCATTTCATGCGCATTGACCCATTTGCCGTCGGAAATCAGAAAAATGATGCCGCGAAAGATCGTCATCGTGCCGAGCGTGACAACAATGGGCGGGATGGCCAGTTTCCAGACCAGCAACCCGTTCACCGCCCCCATGAGCGCGCCGAGCAGGATCGCAATCGCGATGATCACCGGAATGGGAAGGCCCGGCAAAGCAACGTTGATCATCGCAACCACCATGCCTGTCAGGGCGAGGTTGGCCGCAACCGACAGATCAATGCAGCGTGTCAGGATCACGACCATTTGCCCGAGGGCCAGAATGATCAACGGGGCCGTGTCATTGAACACATTGGCGAGGTTCGCAGGCGCGATAAAACCTGAAAACCGGGTGGAGATCAAAAGCAACAGCGCCAGAATGGCAACGCTCAGGATCGTTTCGCGGACCGGGAGAAATCGGGGCAGCATCGTTCAAGCCTCTTCCATCTGCGCAGGTGTGGTTATGCCTGCCGCGTGTCTGACCAATGTTTCAGGCGTCAATGCATCGTCCGCCAGTTCGGCCTCGATCCGCCCGTCGCGCATGACGATCACCCGGTCGGACATGCCGATCACCTCGGGGATTTCCGAGCTGACCATGATGACGGACAGCCCCTGCGCGGCCAGTTCGGCCATGAAGTCATGCACGGCGGCCTTGGAGCCGATGTCGATCCCCTTGGTAGGTTCATCCAGAATGATGACCTGCGGCTGGGTTGCGAGCCATTTGGCGATGACGACCTTTTGCTGATTGCCACCGGACAGGTTGCCGACGTCCTGATCCAAGGACGCCGCCCTGAGATCAAGGCGTTCGGCATAGTCGCGCGCCAGTTTGAATTCCTCTGCCAGTTGCAGAAAACCCGATCTGGACGTCCGCCCCAACGAGGGGAGGGTGATATTCTGGAATATGGGCAAGCCGATGACAGCGCCCTGTTTGCCACGATCTTCGGGCACATAGACGATCCCGTTGGCCACGGCATCGGCGGGCGAGCGGATGACCTTGATCTGTCCGTTGATCTTGCACACACCTTTGGAGGGTTTGGTGATGCCAAAAAGCGATTGCATGAATTCCGAACGGCCCGCACCGACAAGCCCGTAAAACCCAAGAATTTCACCACGCTTGAGGGTAAAGTTGATGTCGGCGAACTCGGTCGGATGTGCGTAGCCCACGACTTGCAACACATCCTCGGCGACATTGGGCTGGCGCTCAGGAAATATGTGATCGACGGTGCGACCGACCATCATCTTGACCAGCGCGTCCTCGTCGATATCGGCAATCATCCCCGCGCCGACAAAGGCCCCGTCACGAAAGACGGCATAGCGGTCGGCAATGTGGAAAATTTCGTCGAATTTGTGGCTGATGAACAGGATCGCCTTGCCTTGCGCCTTGAGCGTCTCGACCAACTCGTAAAGCTCGGCAATCTCCTTGTGGGACAGGGCGGCGGTCGGCTCGTCCATGATGACCACGCGGGCATCGACAGAGAGGGCGCGCGCAATGGCAACAAGGTGTTTGTTGGCAATTCCAAGGTCACGCAGGCGGGTGCGTGGATCGAAGGGCGCGCCGATACTGTCCAGCAATCTGACAGCGGCGCGGTGCATTTCGGCGGTGTCGATCAGCCCTAGCCGGGTGCGCGGCGCGTGGCCGATAAAGATGTTTTCAGCGACGGATAATTCATCGAACAACACGGTTTCCTGATGGATGGCCGTAATGCCTGCAGCGCCAGCGGCGTTCGCGTTGGCAAATTTGATCGGCGCGCCGTCGATCCGGATGGTGCCGCCATCGGGCTGATAGATCCCCGTCAGGATCTTGACGGTCGTGGATTTTCCCGCCCCGTTTTCGCCGACAAGGGCCGTGACCTGACCTGCATAAAGGTCCAGCCGGACCTGATCGAGGGCCTTGACGCCGGGAAACGTCTTGGTGATCGCGTCCATCGACACGACGGGCGGTGCGCGCTCGGTCATATCCGCTCTCTCTTCGGGCTCAGGGGAGGGTAGTGTTAGGCCCGACGCGTTCGGATGCGCCGGGCCAAGTGGGGGAGATCAGAAGATCGACTTGAACGCGTCGATGTTGCTGGCGTCATAGATGAACGGATCGGCCATTGCGCCTTCGGAGTTTTCGTCCAGCGTCAGCGATCCCATGCGCCCCATCGGGATCGTCGCGCCCGCTTCGGTAGAGGCACCGTTCTTGGCGATCTCGTAGGCCAGCATCGTCGCGGAATAGCCCAGATCGATCGGGTTCCAGATCGCAAAGGACTGCGACGCACCGGATTCGATGGCACCTGCCATTTCTGATGGCAGACCCAGACCGGTCACATTGACCTGGCCCACTTTGCCCGCATCCACCACGGCCTGAGCCGCTGCCACGATCCCAACGGAAGTAGGCGCGATGATTGCATCCAGATCGGGGAAGGACTGCATCAGGCCCGTTGCCTCGCGATAGGATTTGTCGGCCAGATCATCTCCATAGACGGTGCTGACGACGTTGATGCCGGGGTAGTTGCCCATCACCTTGTTCATCTCTTCGATCCAGACGTTCTGGTTCGTCGAGGTCGTCGTAGCCGACAGCACAGCAACATCGCCGCCATCGGGCAGATGATCGGCGGCCAGCTTGATGATCATGTTGCCGATCAACGGGTTCGACGACGGGTTCAGGTGCATCTGGCGGCCTTCGGGGGCCACGCCGCTGTCCCAGCTGATCACGGTGATCCCACGCTGCATCGCCTTCTTCAAAGCGGGCACAAGTGCGTCCGTGTCGTTGGCCGAAATGGCGATGGCATCCACATTCTGTGCGATCAGCGCGTTGATGACCTCAATCTGGCCTTCTGCAGTCGTGTCCGTCGGGCCGGTATAGATGATCTCGACATCGCCCAGTTCTGCGGCGGCTTCCTCGGCACCTTTTGCGGCGGCCTCGAAAAAGCCGATGCCAAGGGCTTTGACGACCAGCGCGATGCGCATGTCCTCGGCCAGCGCAGGCGACGCGGCCATCATGGCCACAGCGGCTGCCGATGCCATTATCTTCTTGATTACACTCATGGTTTCCTCCCTTGGAGTGGTTGCAGTTTCGAGGCGGGTTATGACACCGCTCCCGTTTTTTGCGTCGCGCCCGTGGGCACGACGATCAGGTTCACATCCGCCGCATCCAGCATCGCGGCCGAACGGTCATCGATGCCGTCATCGGTGATGATGGTGTCGATGCGGTTGAGTGGACACAGGATCAGGCTGGAGCGATTGGCGAATTTGGTGCTGTCGACCAGCACCACCAGTTCCTCGGCCTGTCCGATCAATTTTTGCTCTGCCTGGATCAGCAGCGGGTCTTGCTCCATCAGGCCCAGCGGACCGATGCCCTGTGCCCCCATGAACATCCGTTTGGCATAAAAATTGCGCGTCACATCATTGTCGAAGGGCGACAGGATGATGTTCTGTTCGCGGTAGATCACACCGCCGGACAACAGCACCGTGTTACGCGTGTTCTTGAGCAGATGTTCGGCGATCGGGAAAGAGTTGGTGAACACCTGCATCTGACGCGAGGCCAGCGGGTGCACCATCTGAAAGGTCGTCGTCCCACCATTGATGATAATCGGCTCGCCGTCGCTGCACAGATCAACAGCGGCGGCCGCGATGGCCTGCTTTTCGACGATGTTGATGGTTTCGTTGTACGAAAAAGGCCGCCCCGCCAAGCCGACAAAAGGTGTCGTCGTCAGTGCTTCGGCCCCGCCACGCACCCGGCGCAATTTGCGGGTCTCATCCAGCGTATTGATGTCGCGCCGCACCGTCGCCTCCGATGCGCCGGTCAGTGCGCACAGATCCGCAACAGTCACGACAGACCGGTCCTGAACCGAGGATAGGATCACCCTGTGTCTGTCATTCTCGTGCATTGCGGTCTCCTGATTTCGTTCGTTCAAACTGAGGCGAGTCGCTGCGACAAGTCAATCATTAAATGTCATAAACAATCATTCTGCATTGCAGCATGACGGTTTATGATTGAATGTGATTGACTTGGGGGTGCGACAGGGGCAGCGTGACCGCATCCGATAAACACCAGATCCCGCCGTTGATGGAGACGACCATGCCCGATGCGAACACAAGACAACGCCTTGAAAATAAATGGGATACAGCCCGCGCAGAGGGGATGAGCGAGCCGGAGAAACTGCTCTATCGCTCCAATCTTCTGGGGTCGGACAAGCGAATCACGAATTATGGCGGGGGCAACACGTCTGCAAAGGTCATGGAGGAAGACCCCCTGACAGGTGACACGGTCGAAGTGCTGTGGGTAAAAGGATCGGGGGGCGATGTCGGATCGATCAAGATGGACGGATTTTCGACGCTGTACATGGACAAGCTGAACGCGCTGCGCGGCATCTATCGCGGGGTCGACTACGAAGACGAGATGGTCGGGTTGTTGCCGCATTGCACGTTCAACCTCAATCCACGGGCGGCGTCGATCGATACGCCCTTGCACGCCTATGTGCCGCGCAAACACGTCGATCACATGCACCCCGACGCCATTATCGCGATTGCGGCGGCCAAGGACAGTAAAGCGCTGACGGCGCAGATATTCGGCGACAGCATCGGCTGGCTGCCGTGGAAAAAACCGGGCTATGAACTGGGTCTTTGGCTGTCGGATTTCTGTGAGAAAAACCCTGGCGCCAAAGGCGTGGTTTTGGAAAGCCACGGCCTGTTCACATGGGCCGACGATGCGCGCGAGTGTTATGATTTGACGCTGGAGATCATCCAGACGGCAACGGACTGGTTTGCCGAGCAGACGACGGGGCATGAGGCCTTTGGCGGCGCTGTACACGCAAGCCTGACACCAGTGGATCGTCGCGACGTCGCTGCGCGGTTGATGCCTGCCATTCGCGGCATGGTGTCGGGTCGGCAGCACATGGTTGGACATTTCACCGACAGCGATACGGTGCTGGACTTTGTGAACGCCAAGGACATGACGCGTCTGGCGGCGCTGGGCACATCGTGCCCTGACCACTTCCTGCGCACCAAGATCTGCCCGCTGGTCGTGGATTTCGACCCGGCCAACCCGGATATCGATGCGACCCTGAGCGGACTTTCTGCCGCCGTTGACGCCTACCGCGAAGGCTACATCGCCTATTACGATCGCTGCAAACGGGATGACAGCCCCGCGATCCGCGACCCGAATGCGGTGGTCTACCTGATCCCCGGCGTCGGTATGATCACCTTCGCCAAGGACAAGGCCACCGCGCGCATCTCGGGCGAATTCTATGTCAATGCGATCAACGTGATGCGCGGCGCCGACGCCGTATCGGAATACCAGGGCCTGCCCGAGCAGGAGGCGTTCGACATTGAATACTGGTTGCTGGAAGAGGCCAAGCTGCAACGCATGCCGAAGCCCAAGGCGCTGGCCGGGCGCGTGGCGCTCGTCACAGGCGGGGCAGGCGGCATCGGCTCGGCCACCGCCGCGCGATATCTGCGCGAAGGGGCCTGTGTGATGCTGGCGGATATTGACGAGGCCGCCTTGGCCGAAACGGTCGCTTCCCTCGCCGAACAGTTCTCCCCGGACGTCGTGCGTGCGGTTGCCATGAACGTCACTGATGAGACCGCGGTGGCCGCAGCCTATGCGGAGATTGCGGCGGAATTTGGCGGCGTCGATATTCTGGTGTCAAATGCGGGCATCGCCAGTTCCGCGCCGGTGACGGAAACCAGCCTCGAGCTTTGGAATACCAACATGTCGATCTTGTCGACGGGCTATTTTCTCGTCAGCCGCGAGGCGTTTCGCGTGATGCAGGTCCAGAAAATGGGTGGTGCGGTTGTGTTTGTCGCCTCGAAGAACGGTCTTGCGGCCTCGCCCAACGCGTCGGCCTATTGCACGGCCAAAGCGTCCGAAATTCATCTGGCCCGTTGTCTGGCGCTGGAAGGCGCGCCCGAAGGCATCCGCGTCAATGTAGTGAACCCCGATGCGGTTCTGAAGGGGTCAAAAATCTGGTCCGGCGACTGGCTGAAGGAACGCGCCTCGACTTACGGCAAGGACAAGGCGGGGCTGGAAGAACATTATCGCGAACGCTCCTTGCTCAAGCGATCCGTTTTGCCCGAAGACATCGCCGAGGCGGCCTATTTCCTCGCCTCCGACCTGTCGGCCAAATCGACCGGAAACATCATCAATGTGGACGCGGGCAACGTTCAGGCGTTCACGCGCTAAGGGAGGCAGATCCATGATCGATACGGACATCATCGCACAAGACAACGACCGGGCCGCAGCCCGGTTGAAGGCGGATTACGACGCGCTGGGCGCCCATTTGGACCGGCGCGGGATCGACATCGCGCGGATCAAGTCCAAAGTGGCCAGTTACGGTGTTGCGATCCCCAGTTGGGGTGTGGGGACGGGTGGTACACGTTTCGCCGGCTTTCCGGGCCCCGGCGAGCCGCAGGGCATTTTCGACAAGCTGGATGATTGCGGAGTGATCCAGCAATTGACGCGGGCGACGCCCTCGGTGTCGCTGCATATCCCTTGGGACAAGGCACCCGCCAGCGATCTGAATGCCAAGGCAGAGGCGGTTGGATTGAGCTTTGATGCGATGAACTCCAACACCTTTCAGGATCAGCCGGATCAACCTCACAGCTATAAATTCGGGTCACTGTCCAATACTGATGCCGCCACCCGTCAGCAGGCCGTGGACCACAATATCGAATGTATCGAGTTGGGGCGGCAAATCGGATCGAAAGCGCTGACGATCTGGGTGGGCGATGGGTCAAACTTTCCGGGTCAGGCGAATTTCACCAAGCAATTCGAGCGCTATCTGGATGCCGCCGCAAAGGTCTATGCGGCCTTGCCCGATGACTGGACGCTTTTGACCGAACACAAGATGTACGAGCCTGCGTTCTATTCCACTGTCGTGCAGGATTGGGGCACCAACCTGTTGATCGCCCAGCAAATGGGAGAGAAGGCCAAATGCCTCGTGGATCTGGGCCACCACGCCCCCAACGTGAATATCGAAATGATCGTCGCGCGGCTGAGGCAGTTCGGCAAACTTGGGGGCTTTCATTTCAACGACAGCAAATATGGCGACGATGATCTGGATACGGGCAGCATCGATCCTTACCGCCTGTTTCTCGTTTTCAACGAGCTGGTCGAGGCCGAGGCCGACCCGTCCTTCAACCCGATGCACATGCTGGATCAAAGCCACAATGTGACTGATCCGATCGAAAGCCTGATGGCCTCCGCGATGGAGGTGCAGCGCGCCTATGCCCAGGCGCTGTTGGTGGATCGGGATGCGCTGTCGGGATATCAGGACGACAATGACGCGCTGATGGCGACAACGACCCTGAAACACGGATTTCGCACCGATGTGGAGCCGATCCTGGCCGCTGCCCGGGTGGACTCCGGTGGTGCCATTGACCCGATCGCCGCCTACCGCGCATCCGGCTATCGCAAAAGCGTTGCCCAGGCGCGCCCGGAAGTGTCGGGGGCCGGCGGCGGGATCGTTTGACCCGTCAAGGTGGGAGCGGCTGTATACGCCGCCGTACGGCACAAGGCTGTTACGCCGCGCGTATCGGTTCAGTCCATTTGAGCATCGGGCGTGGATTTGGATATCTCAACTTCCGACGCATCCATGTCTTCGGCAATCCCGTCAAAAAGGGGCGTGCTCAAATATCGCTCTCCGGTGTCAGGCAACATGCACAGGATAACGGACCCCTCAGGGGCCGTTTCGGCCACTTTCAGGGCAACGGCAAAGGTTGATCCGCCCGAGATACCGGTAAAGATGCCTTCCTTCTGCGCAAGATCCTTTGCGCCCTGAATGCCGTCCGCGCCTGCAATCGGGATCAGATCATCATAATAGGCGTTGTCGATGGCCTCTTGCAGAACTGCAGGGATGAAATCTGGCGTCCAGCCCTGGATCGGATGGGGTTCGAAAGCCGGGTGGCTGGCAGTAGGCGCGTTCGTCGTGTCGCGTTCCTGCGCGTGCCCACTGCCGATCAGCTGTGCGTTCGCAGGTTCGGTCAGGATGATCTTTGTTTCGGGCCGTTCCTTGCGCAGCACACGTCCCAGACCGGAAACCGTTCCGCCCGTGCCATATCCCGTGACGACATAGTCCAGTCGGGAGCCGTCAAAATCCGCCATGATCTCGCGGGCGGTCGTAGCCTCGTGAATGTCGGCATTGGCCTCGGTCTCGAACTGGGACGCAAGGAACCAGCCATGCGCCTTGGACAGCGCAACGGCCTTTTGGTACATGCCGAAGCCCTTGAGGGCGCGGGGTGTCAGGATGACCTTGGCCCCAAGCATCCGCATCAACCGCCGGCGCTCGACGGAAAAGCTGTCCGCCATCGTGACCACCAACGGATAGCCCTTTTGGGCGCACACCATGGCCAGCCCGATCCCGGTGTTCCCGCTGGTGGCCTCAACAACCGTTTGGCCGGGTTTCAACGCGCCTGACCGTTCCGCGGCTTCGATGATGTTGACGGCCAGCCTGTCCTTGATCGAGCCTGCGGGATTGAACGCTTCGGCCTTGACGTAGATTGTGGCCCCGTGGGTCGGGATGGTGTTGATCCGGATTATCGGTGTATCACCGATGGTGTCCAGAACGTTGGAATACAGTCGGCCACGACCGGCTGTTGTCCGAATTGAAGTGTTTTCTGACATGGAAAATCTCCTTTTTATGTTCGTCTGGACGTGTTTTGAAAAAAATGCGGTACGGCCTGATCCTACACCTTGCTGACAAAAATGCTTGGGTAAACTTGAGATCGTCACGGTATCGACCCAAACGCAGCCCCGCTTCCGGCCGGAAAACCCTGACCCGCAGACCTTGTCGGGGGATAACAGACAAAGCGTTTCTGCCGAAACATCTCCGGGAATTCCAAGCGCCTGGCGCGACGCGCACGTCACTGAAACGTCGGTTTCACACTGCGGACATTGACACGACCTTGCATCGGATCGCTGACGATCTGTCGCCTGTCTTTGCAGATGAACGCTTGGCAAAGATGCCCGACGGTGCCGATGAGATCAGAGGGGTTTCAGGACTTTTGATCGGCTGCGACATTGCGCGACAGATCTGCGAACACCTTCTCGAAATCCTCAGGGCTGGCCCGGTCCAGCGCGCCATCTGCAATTTCTTCCGAGGTCCAGATCCACGACTTTTCCGGGTCATGCAGCATGGCCCAGTCCGAAAACATCCGCGTCTGCACGGACTTGGCGACCAATTTCCTGATCTCGACATGACGATCATCCCTGCGGATCCGATCATAGGTGGCCGTGACCTGCAGTTCCGGCCCTTCGAGCATTTGCAGGAAAATGTCATGCCTGCACACAAGCGCTCCGGTGATGTCGTTGCGCGCGTTGAGGCGCCGCGCATCCAGTAAAATGCCGCTGAGCATCGCCGCATCATAGCCAAAGGGCCGCGAGACATAGACAAGTTGGATCAAGTTCATAGAAATCCCCATATGATCGTGCGCGGTGCGCCCCGAGACATCATCTGTTTCGACCATAGACTGTTTTGAGGCTGCAAGTCTTTGCCGATCTGGGGTGCCGGGGAAATTAGAAAGTGTTTGACTTGCGAACGATCCAGCGGTCGTGTCCGTCATCGGTGAAGAGGGTGCAAAAGCAGCACGGGGCGTGCAGTCACAAAAGCGGCGGCGGCACAGGTTGAGAGACGCCATTTGCACAAGGGTCTGGAGCGTGGCATCGCTTGCCCATAAGATGCCACGTGATCGCACCAAGGGTTTTTGCCGTGTTCCTGCTCCTTATACATGTCGTTCTCGTTATCTCCTGTATGTTTCGGATTCTGTTGCGGCGACACCGCCAGCCCGAGTCGCGCCTGGCCTGGGTGACCGTTGTGCTTGCCGTTCCGTTTGTCGGCGTGCTTGCCTATCTCTTGCTGGGCGAAACCAATATCGGACGCAAACGTACGGTGCGGTTGAACGAGACGCTTGAAAAACTGCCCCGCCCGGAGGTCGCCCCCGGTTGGGATCTGGCGGACCCGTCTCTCAATACATCGGACCGATACCAGTCGTTGTTCACTGTGGGTGAGGCAATCAGCGGCTACAAGGCGGTGGGCGGTAACCGCGCGCAGCTTATGGGCGATTCTGAGGCGACCATTGATGCCATGGTTGCTGATATCGACGCAGCCCGGGACCATGTTCATTTGATTTTCTACATCTGGCTCACGGACGACAGTGGCATGAAGGTGGTCGAAGCCCTCAAGCGGGCGGCAGGGCGCGGCGTCCAATGCCGGGCCATGGTCGATGATCTTGGATCGCGGGGCATGGTGCGCAGCCAGGCCTGGAAAGACATGGCGGCCGCAGGGGTGCAGGTGGCCTGTGCGCTTGAGATCGGCAACCCTTTGGTGCGGGCCTTCGAAGGCCGTATCGACTTGCGCAACCACCGCAAGATATTGGTGATCGACAACGACCTGACCTATTGCGGCAGCCAGAACTGCGCGGATGCGGCCTTCCTGCCCAAGGCAAAATTCGCCCCTTGGGTCGACACCGTCATGCGGTTCGAAGGCCCCGTCGCCCGCCAGAACCAGCATTTGTTCGCAAGTGACTGGATGACCCATGTCGACGAAGACCTCAGCGACCTGTTGCGCCGACCGCTGCCACCAAAGCAGCCGGGATTTGTCGCACAGGTGGTAGGAACAGGTCCGACGACCTGGGCGGCGGCGATGTCGGAGCTCTTTGAAACCCTGATGTACTGTGCGCGCAATGACCTGTTCATCACGACGCCCTATTATGTGCCCAATGCCCCTTTGCAGGCAGCCCTGTGCGCCGCGGCCAAGCGCGGTGTGGACACGACGATCATATTTCCCAAACGCAACGATGATTTTGCCGTCGGTGCGACCGCGCGCAGTTACTACGAAGAGTTGCTGACCGCAGGTGTGAAGATTTATGAATACCGGCCCGGCATTTTGCATGCAAAGACCATGACGATCGACACTGACATCAGCTTTATCGGCTCCGCGAACATGGACCGGCGCAGTTTTGATCTCAACTACGAGAACAACATCCTGCTCAGGGATACGTCACAAACCGCGCAATTGCGCGCGCGACAGATCACGTTCCTGAGTGAAAGCAATCAGATCACACTCGAAGAAGTTCAGGCATGGCCTTGGCAGGAACGGCTTTGGAACAATGCGCTGGCAATCTTTGGCCCGGTCCTCTGACCGCTTCGTTCAACCATGCATTTATGTGGCTTGGCTTTTGACGCGGGCAGGCACAGGCGATCCGGCGCAGACATTTTTCGAGGCTCGAGGCGGTGCTTTTGACGGCAAGCTCCTTTTCACTGCGTAAGCCGACCTCCAATTGCAGCTTTTGAATACTGTAAATCACGCAGATCGTTTTATCTTGTAGTGCTCTGTTTTTGCTTGATAAACTGTGAAACTGACACATCAAGACGACGATGGTTTATATGTCGGCCTTAAACGCAGGCTTGGAATATTAAGGAAGCTATCGTAATCAAAAGCAAGATCCGCCTGTCAGACCGCAATTGCGGACACCGGGGACAGGTTTTTTTGAAATTGAAAGACACTTTCTAAGGAATGGGCTGCCAATGAAATTTATCAAGTTCCTGCTTCTTGTGTGCGTGGTGTCTCTTTTCCTTCCGGTACAAACTGGTTTTGCGCAGTCATTGCCGGGCATAGGCTCACAAAGCAGCGCAGCGCCTGCAACGGCACAGGAACTTCCGACTCCCCTGACACCTGAAACCGTGCGCGACCTCGTTTCGCGGTTGTCGGACGATCAGGTCAGGGCCATGTTGCTGGACCGGCTCGATGCCGTTGCGCAGGAGCAAGCAATTGACGCAGAACCGAGTGATGGTCTGATCACCGAGCTTTCGCAAATCGGCACCGGACTGCTGGCGCGTTGGGGCAAGGTCATCCGTGACCTGCCAACGATATTTTCGTCACAAGGCAAGGCCTTTGCCAACTTTTACGACCAGTTCCCCGGCAGCGGGATCATGTGGCTGGTGGGGTTGACGGCGCTGGCCTTGGCCATTGGCTTTGCGGCGGAAAGGGCGGCGCTCTTGGGGCTCAACCGCTGGTTCCCACCTCGAAGCAGCGCCGACGGAACAGATTTGCGGTCGGCGGTGGTTTATCTCTTTGGCCGTTTCGGCCGCGAGTTTTTGGGCCTTCTCGTGTTTTTTATTTTTGTCAGGTTCGTCGGCGCGCGTTTGCTCGACAGCCAGCAGTTGATGTTTGCGGCGCCATTCCTGTTCTATCTGATCTGGATCCCCCGTGTTGGGGCTGCCGTGTCGCGGATGCTTCTGGCACCGCAACAGCCGGATATGCGGATCGTGAATATCGATGATCACTGGGCCAAATACCTGCATCGGCACCTGATCGGGCTGTTCCTGTTGATCGGTGTGTTGCTATTCATCATTGATTTCGATCTTAAGACCGGTCTGACGACGGGTGAAATCGTGATCACGTTCTGGCTCAACCTCGGGATTCACATCTATCTGGCCTATGTCGTCTGGCAAGCGCGCGCGGGGCTGACCGACATGATGCGCGGGACGGATCCGGATCGGACGGCATTCGATGAAAAAGTCGCTGTCGGTTTTCCTTATTTCGCAATCTTCGTGTCAATCGCGACGTGGTTTGCTGTAGAGGTCATGGTTGTTGTTCAGGATTCGCCGACCCTTGAGCGTCTGCGGGGCGGTGCACATTATGTCACCATGTTCTGGCTCTTGGCAGCACCGGTGATCGATACTGCGATCCGCGGAATTGTCCGCCATCTGCAACCTCCCATGAGTGGAGAGGGCGATATCGCCAGGGCGGCCTATGTCTCGACCAAGCGCAGTTACATCCGCATCGGACGTATGGTCGCCGTCGTCTTTGTCGTCTTGATGATCGCCAATGCGTGGGACATCGATTTGCGTGATCTTGTATCGTCGCGGGTTGGCGACACCTTTGGGGCCAACCTGATCCAGTTCGTGCTGACGCTGGGTATCGGCTATGTTCTCTATGAGCTGATGTCGGTCTGGGTGAACCGCCGTTTGGCCCGCGAACAGACACAAGGCGGGGACCATGTGGCGGAGTCCGGTGGCGAGGGCGGTGCCCCGGGTCAATCGCGTCTGGCCACGGTGCTGCCCTTGATGCTCATCTCGGGCCAGGTGGCCATCGCCGTGATCTTCGGCCTGCTGGCCGTCGGCGCACTGGGCATCGACATTGCACCGCTTCTGGCCGGTGCCGGTATACTTGGTCTGGCTATTGGTTTCGGCGCTCAGAAACTGGTGACGGATATCGTATCCGGCGTCTTTTTCCTGATCGACGATGCGTTCCGTGTGGGTGAATATGTGGATGTGGGTGGCACCATGGGGGCGGTCGAAAAGATTTCGATCCGGTCCATGCAGTTGCGCCACCATCGCGGCCTTGTGCACACCATTCCCTATGGCGGCATCGAGAAGGTGACCAATTTCAGCCGTGACTGGGTCATCATGAAACTGATGTTCACCGTGCCGTTCGATACCGATCCCAACCAGGTCAAGAAGATCTTCAAGAAGATCGGCGCAGAGATGATGGAAGATCCGCTGTTCAAGGATGATTTCCTCGAGCCCTTCAAAAGTCAGGGCGTGTTCCAGTTTGACGACGTCGGCATCGTGATGCGCGGCAAGTTCATGGCCAAGCCGGGCAAGCAGTTCACCATCCGCAAAGAGATCTATAACCGGGTGCGCAACGAGTTTGCCGCCAACGGGATCGAGTTTGCGCGTCGTGAAGTGCGGGTGGCCATTCCTGGACTGGAAGATCATGACGATCTGACTGACGAGCAGAAGACGGCCGTCGCGGGGGCCGTCAGCGGTGCCGTTCAGGCGCAAGTCGAAGAAGAGAACGCTGCCGCCGAAGCAAACAAGAAATAGATGGGAATGCCTTCTCGGTCCTTGACCGAGAAGGCGCGCTCGGACCCCCGGGTCAAGCGGAGATGTATCGCTCGAACCGGTGTGATGCGTTCAGGTAAATCACAGGGCCGGGTTGGCCTGTGTCGAACCTGCCAAACCCGAGCGCGTCGCGCAGCAGCGCAGCGGGCCGGGTTGTCGTCATGGCGAAGGCGCGCGCCGGTTCAAGCCCGACCGTTTCGATCAACACCGACAGCGCTTTTGAAAACTCCAGATCCGCGCCCGCCAGGGTGCCGTCTTGCAGAGTCAGGCGACCATTCTGGCGCAGGACTTTCCGACCGTTCAGCAAGAACTCCGCAATGTCTGACCCGACGGTAGACATGGCATCGGTGACCAGAAAAATGTCGCTGTTTGCGGCCAGTGCGGCCCGCATGCTGCCCGCGTGCACGTGAATGTTGTCCGCGATCAGCCCGGCTGCGATCCCCGGCGTGCTGAGCGCTGCACCCACTAGGCCCGGCGCGCGGTTGCCCATCTGGCTCATGGCGTTGAAAAGGTGCGTGACGCAGCGCGCGCCGGACGCAAATGCCTCCACCGCATCGCCATAACTGCAATCCGTGTGCCCGAGCGAGACGATCACGCCGGCATCGGACAGTCGGGCGATTTGCGCGTAAGTGGTGCTCTCCAGCGCGACCGTGACCATCACATTCGGCAAACGGCGGGCCGCCTCGCAGAGAAATGCTTCGTCCACATCCTCCATCGCCCGGATCAGTGCGGGATCATGGGCGCCTTTGCGCGCGACGGACAAATGCGGGCCTTCCAGATGGACGCCCAGGATACCCGGAACGCCTTGCGCGATTGCCTCTTCGACCGCGTCCACAGCAGCGCGGGTCTTGTCCCGCGTGTCGGTGATAAGGGTGGGCAACAGTGCGGCCGTGCCTGTTGTGGCATGGGCGCGGGCAATTTGCGCCACGCCTTGCGCGTTGGTTTCATCATTGAACATGACGCCGCCGCCGCCGTTGACCTGAAGATCGACAAATCCGGGCATCAATGTGCCGCCGTCCAACGGCTCAATTTCGACGTCAGGCGGCACAGAATCCGGTGCGACAATGCCGTCGATGCGCGTGCCGTCCAAAACCAGCGCTTTGCCGGAGAGTAGAGACGTGCCGTCAAAGATGTCGGCCCCCAGATATGCGCGTCTGCTCATACGGTTTCCGTCACTTTCTGGAGGTGGCGCGGTTCGTCGGGGTTGATGCCCCGCGCAACGGCCACCTGTTCGACCATCGCATAAAACGACACGATCAGGGAGATGGGATCCGTCAGCGGATGCGCGGTGCGCGCGGTCGGAAGGTGCGTCGCTTTTGACACCTTGTCGGACGTCACAAAAACTTCGGCCCCCTTTTCGGCAATCTGTTCGGCAACACCGACAAGCGAGGCTTCGGCCTGATCTGCGGCGGTCAGGGCAATGACCGGAAAGCCGGGGCTCACGATCGAAACGGGCCCGTGCAGCACCTCTGCCGACGAATAGGATTCGGCGTGCAACTGGCAGGTTTCCTTGAACTTCAACGCCGCCTCATTCGAGATGGCATAGGCCGGGCCACGGCCCAGACAGAACACCGATTGCGCGTTCGCCATTTTCGCGCCCAAAGGTGACCAGTCGGCCTCGACCGCGCGTGCCAGAACTTCGGGCAATGCCCTGATGGCGGTCAGCAATTCCGCATCCTGTCGCCACTCGGCCAAAAGCCACAGCGCGGACACGAGGGACGTCACGAATGTCTTTGTCGCCGCAACGCTGCGTTCTGATCCGGCGTGCAGGTTAAGCGTATGATGGCCAACCTGTGCCAGATCGCTGTCCGCATGGTTGGTCAGCGCAAAGGTCAGCGCGCCTTCTTCGGCGGCCATTCTGGCCATGCTCACGATGTCAGGGCTTTTGCCCGATTGCGAAACCGCAAGACATGCGCTGCCCGCAAGCTTCAGACGGCGGCCATAGATCGACGCAACCGATGGGCCGACAGAGGCAACGGGGACGCCACACATCAACTCGCTGGCATATTTGAAATAGGTCGCGGCGTGATCCGAAGACCCGCGAGCGACCGAGATCATGAAGGCCGGATCGTGATCGGCAAGGGCCCGGGCCGCAACGGTCATGTTGGCTTGACCGGCCAGCAGCAGGCGTTCGACGGTCTCCGGAATCTCGCGGATTTCGCGCCGCATATGGCTTGTCGATGACATGGTCACTCCTTCGACAGTGTGAGTTCGGCAACGAAGTTGTAAGCGTCGCCGCGATACAGGGATTGGGTGAATTCGGCGATACGGCCGTCTTTGAGGTGTGAAATCCGCACGATGCGCAGGCCCGCATCGCCCGGAGGCACCTCCAAAAGCTCCGCCTCGCGAGAGGCGAGGTTGATGGCAGATATCTTTTGCAACGCGCGGATCGGGCGGTGCCCGTCACGCTCCAGCACTTCGTACAGCGAAGTTTCGACAATCAGTGGATTGGGCAGGATATCGGCCGGCAGGGATGCACTTTCGATGGCCATGGGCTGGCCGTCAGCCAGCCGCAGTCTGGAAATCCGCGCGACATTGGCATCGCGTGACAGATCCAGCATGTTTCGCTCTTCGGCAGAGGGCATGAAAAGCCCACGCTCCAGCCAGCGCGACGACACGGATTTGCCGCGGCGCTCCATATCCTCGGAAAATGAGGTGAGGCGTGTGAGCCTTTGTTCGATCTGCGCCACCTTGGAGGAAATGAACGAGCCCGAGCCTTGTTTCTGGATGATCGTGCCTTTGTCGGCGAGCGACTTGATCGCCTTGCGCACGGTGACCCGGGAAAAGTCGGTGATCGCGGCAATCTCTCGTTCGGCGGGCAGGGGGCTGCCCGGGGCCAGAATGCCCTGTTCGACCCCGTCCGTCAGGCGCTGCCGAAGTTGAATGTAGCGCGGACCACCATCCGCCCGGAACCACGTTGACGGGGCGAGAAAGTCAGAGATATTCATGCCTGCGACTCCCTCTCTTTGAGCTGTTGCCGAGCCAGGTGCAGAGCGCCATCCAGTGCCACGCCTGCGGGCGGCTCAATTCGAGCGCGGTAAGCCGGTTGCAAGTAGGGCTCATAGTGGGGGCCTACGCCACCCGTCAGGCAGACGGTTTCTGTTTCGGTGATCCCGGCCAAATCCAGCACCTTGTTCAGATACTCTGCGCCGCGCGACATCAACAGGCGTCCTGCGGCGTCATCGTCCGTCGCGGCGGACACCACCATGGGCGCGAATGTCGCAAATTCGGATGGTGTGGCCTGCACGGCGAAGGTGGCGATTTCGGTGGGCGTATCATTGAAGCGGGACAGCACTGCGCGGGTGAGGGCGCTTTGCGGCACCAGCCCGTCGGCGGCATACAGACTGTGTTCCAGAACCGCGCGCCCGAGCCACGCCCCCGAAGCCTGATCGCCCACGGCCAAGCCCCAGCCACCCCAGAATGTGACATCTGCCCCCCGGCGCGCCGCCACGAAAGACCCGGTGCCAACAGCAAGCACCGCACCGTCACGGGGTCCAAGTACCCCAAGGGCGGAGGTCATCCGATCATCAGAGACCGTGCAAACCGCGAAGGGCAGGCGCGCCACCATGTCAGCGACGTCATGTGGTGTCAGGATGCCTGCGAGGCCCACATGGGTCGTGAGTGTTGCCATGTCGAGCGGCGTGTTGATCAGCCGAGCGGCTGCGCGCACAGCATCCAACACGCTTTGCGCAGCTTGCGCCGGGTTCGTGGTGTAATTGGCCGGACCGCCGGAGGCCCGCGCCAGCACGTTGCCACCCGCGTCCGCAATGAGAGCACGACAGCCGGTGCCACCGCCGTCCACTGCACAGATAAGGTGTGTGATTCCGCTCAACATATAATACCTATTCCATACCTTTTTCTTAATATGAAGCATAATCTGCATGCCACGCCATGGTAATTCAATTTTATCGGGAATTAATTACAATATGACAAAAAAGTTAGACAAAAGGTATTGTATAGGTATTACTTGTGAAGATAGGGGAATCATCATGGATTATAGCAAGATGCAGGACCAACAGACTGTGCCAATAGATACACTTGCGCGCAGTGATGCCTTGGCGACCATGCTTGCCTCCCATATGGCCGCCCTTGTTGCGATGGCACCTGCGCAAGCAGCCATCGATCGCGCGGCGGAGCAGGTGGCCACCACGCTCGCTGCCGGGGCAACATTGGTCTATGCCGCTGCCGGCAGTTCGGGGCTTATGGCGCTTGCCGATGCCAGCGAGTTGGCCGGGACATTCGGCATTCCATCCGATCAGGTCCGTGTCTGTATGGCGGGGGGCGTGCCAATTGATGGCGTCATGCCAGGCGACACTGAAGACGACGCCCAAGACGCCACGCGTGCGGCGCAGGCGATGAAGTCCGGCGATCTGGCTATCGTTCTCAGCGCCAGCGGCACCACGCCTTATGCGATTGCTTTTGCCAAGGTGGCCAAGGAACAGGGCAACACAGTTGTGGCCATCGCAAATAGGGAAAACACCCCGCTTCTGGCGATGGCGGATGTCGCGATCGGTCTGTCCACCGGGCCGGAGGTCCTCGCAGGTTCGACGCGGCTTGCTGCGGGCACAGCGCAGAAAGTCGCGCTGAACATGATCTCGACGCAGGCGGGCATTTTGTTGGGCCATGTCCATGACGGGCTGATGGTCAATCTGGTGCCGGACAATATCAAACTGCGCCAACGGGCACTGCGGATCGTGATGCAAATCACCGAGGCGACAGAAGAAACCGCACGAGCTGCGCTGGATATTGCAGAATATGACACGAAACTTGCCGTTCTGATCGCCGCGGGCCTTAATATCGAGGTGGCCAGAAAACGGCTGAGCGAGTCGGGTGGGCGGTTGCGGGCCTGCATGCCCGATCCAGGAACAACGACAAATTGAACAACAAACCAAGGGAGTTACCAATGATGAGACTTTCAACCAAGGGCGCGTTTCTTGCAACGACGCTGCTGGCGGCCACGGCGGCCAGCGCTCAAGAAGCGACGCTGATCATCGAAAGCTGGCGCAATGACGATCTGGCGATCTGGCAAAACGAAATCATCCCGGCCTTCGAGGCCGCGCACCCCGGCATCTCGGTCAAGTTCACGCCGTCCGCGCCGGCCGAATACAACGCGGTGCTGAACTCCAAGCTGGATGCGGGCTCTGCGGGCGATATCGTCACATGCCGTCCCTTCGACGCGTCACTGGCGCTGTTCGAGGCCGGCCATCTGGCGGACCTGAGCGATCTGGACGGCATGTCCAGCTTCTCTGACGTGGCAAAGTCGGGCTGGTCCACCGATGACGGCAGCGCCACATATTGCGTGCCCATGGCCTCGGTCATCCACGGCTTCATCTATAACAAGGACGCCTTCGAAGAGCTTGGCCTGAGCGTGCCCACCACCGAAGCGGAGTTCTTTGCTGCCCTCGACACGATCAAGGAAGACGGCAGCTATATCCCGATGGCGATGGGCACCAACGACCAGTGGGAAGCGGCCACGATGGGGTACAACAACATCGGTCCGAACTACTGGAAGGGTGAAGAGGGCCGCAATGCCCTGATCGCGGGCGAACAGAAGCTGACGGATGAGGCATGGGTCGCCCCGTACCGCCAGCTTGCCAAATGGGGTCCCTATCTGGGCGACGGGTTCGAGGCACAGACCTATCCTGACAGCCAGAACATCTTTACCCTGGGACGCGCTGCGATCTATCCGGCCGGATCTTGGGAAGTCTCGGGGTTCAACAACCTGGTCGACTTTGAGATGGGCGCTTTCTATCCGCCCGTGCAGAATGCGGGCGACACCTGCTATATCTCGGATCACACCGACATCGGCATCGGCATGAACGCGGCGACGGAACACCCCGAAGCGGCCATGACGTTCCTCAACTGGGTGGCATCGTCCGAATTCTCGACGATCTTCGCCAACGCGCTGCCGGGCTTCTTCCCGTTGTCGAACGCCGAGGTGACTTTGGAAGATCCGCTGGCGCAGGAATTCATCTCGTGGCGCGGTGAATGCGAAAGCTCGATCCGGTCGACCTACCAGATCCTGTCGCGCGGCACGCCCAACCTTGAGAACGACACCTGGAACGCCAGCGCCGCCGTGATCAAGGGCACCGAGACGCCCGAAGAAGCCGGCCAGCGTCTGCAAGACGGCCTGGCAAGCTGGTACGCCCCGCAGCAATAAGCGGTCATGACCACGGCCTCTGGCGGCTCGCACCGCCAGAGGCCTCAAGTCTTCAGACGTGCAGGGGGCAGGATGGCACATACGACCAAGCAAAAACCCAGATATCATATCGCTGTTTTTCTGGCCCCGGCCGTCATCGTTTACACGGCGGTGATGATCTATCCGCTGTTCAACACGCTGCGTCTGGCCCTGTTCACCGAGATCGATCAACAGCGCGTCTGGGTCGGATTGCAGAACTTCCGCACGCTTTTTGGCGATGCGATCTGGTCCGATCAGTTCTGGAATGCACTTGGCAACAACGCGTGGTTCTTCCTCATTCACATGTTGGTGCAGAACCCCATTGGTGTGGCTCTCGCGGCGATCCTGTCCTCGCCGCGCCTGCGCTTTTCCGCCTTTTATCGCACGGCGATCTTTATCCCGACCATTCTGTCCTTCGTGATCGTGGGCTTTGCCTGGAAGCTGATCCTGTCCCCGATCTGGGGGATCGCGCCGGATATGCTGGATGCCATCGGTCTCAAATTTCTCTATGCGCCGTGGCTCGGCAAGGAAGAATACGCGCTGACCACCCTCAGCCTTGTGTCGGTCTGGCAATATGTGGGCATACCCATGATGCTGATCTATGCCGCGCTGCTATCTATCCCGGATGAGATCCTGGAGGCCGGTGAATGCGACGGGATCACCGGTATGTCTGCGTTCTTCAAGATCAAGCTGCCGCTGATCCTGCCCTCGATCGGGATCATTTCGATCCTGACCTTCGTGGCGAACTTCAACGCTTTTGACTTGATCTATGCCGCCCAGGGCGCGCTGGCGGGGCCGGATTTCTCCACCGATATTCTGGGCACCTTCATGTACCGCACCTTCTTTGGGTTCCAGCTGCAGCTTGGTGATCCGCATATGGGCTCGGCCATTGCATCGGCCATGTTCGGGGTCATCCTGATCGGAGTCTGTATCTACCTTTTCGGCATTCAGCGCCGCTTGCGCAGCTATCAGTTTTGAGGGGCCGGACAATGAGCACCCTTCGCAAACCCGCAGGCACCACGATCGCCGCCCATGCCATCCTGATCACCTATACGCTGATCGCGCTGTTCCCGGTGTTCGTGATCCTGATCAACAGCTTCAAGACCCGCAGGGCAATCTTTCGCGAACCGCTGGCCTTGCCCAATGCAGACAGTTTTTCGCTGATCGGCTACCAGACGGTGTTCAATCAGGGCGATTTCTTTCTCTACTTCCAGAATTCGATGATCGTCACGGTCGTGTCGCTGACGCTGATCTTGTTGTTCGGCGCGATGGCGGCTTTTGCGCTGGCAGAGTACGGGTTTCGGGGCAACACGTTGATGGGCCTTTACCTTGCGCTGGGCATCATGATCCCGATCCGGATCGGGACTGTGGCCATTCTTGAAATGATGGTGTCGACCGGCTTGGTCAACACGCTGACGGCGCTGATCCTCGTCTATACGGCCCAAGGCTTGCCGCTGGCTGTCTTTATCCTGTCGGAGTTCATGAGAGGTGTCAGCGATGATCTGAAGAACGCGGGCCGCATCGACGGGCTGAGCGAATACCAGATTTTCTTCCGGCTGGTTCTGCCGTTGGTGCGCCCGGCGATGGCGACGGTGGCGGTGTTCAACATGATCCCGATCTGGAACGATCTGTGGTTCCCGCTGATCCTCGCACCCGCCGAAGAGGTCAAGACGCTGACGCTGGGCAGCCAGGTCTTCATCGGCCAGTTCGTGACGGATTGGAACGCGGTTTTGTCGGCGCTGTCGATGGCGATCCTGCCGGTGATGATCCTCTATGTCATCTTTTCACGCCAACTGATCCGGGGCATCACATCGGGAGCTGTCAAATGAAGGTCCTTGTCGCAGGTCTGGGCAATATGGGGCGCAGTCACGCACTGGCCCATCACGCCGATGCGAGGTCCGAGATTGTGGGGCTGGTGAACCGGTCCCATGTCGATCTGCCGGAAGCCTTGCAGGGCTATCCACGCTTCGATGAATTCACCACCGCGCTTGAGGTGACAGAGCCTGATCTGGTCGTCGTCGCCACCTATACGGACACGCATGCCAACTATGCGATTGCAGCGATGGAGGCTGGCGCGCATGTGTTTGTCGAAAAGCCGCTGGCGGGCACTGTGGCTGATGCTGTTGATGTGGTCGCAACTGCAGAACGTCTGAACCGGAAGTTAGGCGTCGGATACATTCTGCGGCATCACCCAAGCTGGCAACGCCTGATCGCCGAGGCGCGGGGCTTGGGGGGGCCCTATGTGTTTCGCCTGAACCTCAACCAGCAGTCCGACGGACCCACATGGGAAACCCACAAGGCGCTGATGGAAACCACGTCGCCGCTGGTCGACTGCGGCGTTCATTATGTCGACGTGATGTGCCAGATCACCGACGCGCAGCCGGTCAAGGTCAACGGCATGGGCTTGCGCCTCTCCGACGAAATCGCACCGGACATGTACAATTACGGTCAGTTTCAGGTGGTCTTCGACGATGGCTCAGTCGGTTGGTACGAAGCGGGCTGGGGCCCGATGATGTCCGAGACGGCCTTTTTCGTCAAAGACGTGATCAGCCCGAATGGCGCAGTGTCCATCACTGACGGCAACAAGGGGGCCTCGGACGATGTGGACGGCCATACCAAGGTGGGCGGCCTGTTGGTGCACCGTCCCGGCAACGACCAGTTGATCGACCTGCCGGATGAACCGGGCCACCAGGCGCTATGCGACGCAGAGCAAACCTGGATCATCGACGTGATCCAGAATGACGCCGACCTGACCCGGCACATGAACGACGCGGTGCAATCTCTGCGCATCTGCCTGGCTGCGGATGAAAGCATCCGCACCGGCCAAACCGTCCACTTGGGAGAGACCGTATGACAGCCCTCAAACTTGAAAACGTCAACAAATCCTTTGGCCCGGTGCATGTTCTGAAGGATATCAACCTGACCGTGGAAGAGGGCGAGTTCGTCGTTTTTGTCGGTCCCTCTGGTTGCGGAAAATCCACCCTGCTGCGCGTCATCGCCGGGCTGGAAGATGCCAGCAGCGGCACCGTTCAGATCGGCGATGACATCGTCAACGACGTGCCCCCGGCCAAGCGCGGCATCGCGATGGTGTTCCAGTCCTACGCGCTCTATCCGCACCTGACAGTGAAGGGGAATATGGGGCTGGGCCTGAAACAGGAAGGTCAGCCGAAATCGGTGATCGAAGAGCGCGTGGACAAGGCCAGCAAAATGCTGGACCTCGACGATTACCTGACCCGCCGCCCGGCCGAACTGTCCGGCGGGCAGCGCCAGCGTGTGGCCATCGGCCGGGCAATCGTGCGCGACCCAAAGCTCTTCTTGTTCGACGAACCGCTGTCAAACCTCGATGCCGCGCTGCGCATGAACACGCGGGTCGAGATTGCAGCCCTGCACCGGACACTCTCGGCCTCCATGATCTATGTGACACATGATCAGATCGAGGCGATGACGCTGGCTGACAAGATCGTCGTGCTGCGCGACGGACGCATCGAGCAGATCGGCAGCCCGATGGAGTTGTACAACAATCCGGCCAATCGCTTTGTCGCGGGGTTCCTTGGATCTCCGTCGATGAACTTTCTGGTACGGTCTGTGCCCGGTGTCGCTCCGGGGCAAACCATTGGGATCCGGCCCGAATACCTTGGTTTGCGGGCTGACGGACAAATTGCCGGACAGGTAACGCATGTGGAACGGTTGGGCGGGGACACCAACCTGCTGGTCAGAACGGAGCAGGGCGAGACGCTGACCGTGCGCCTGTTTGGTCAGAATGACACGCAGGTCGGGGCCGATGTGCGCCTCGGCTTTGATCCGCAGATGGCGTTCTACTTTGACGAAACGGATCACCGCGTTTTGCCGAAAGCGGCGTGATTGGCGCTGTCAGGGCGGGCCGCACCATTTGACACCCGTGTCCTTGCCTGTGTTTCGAACATCAAAATGTGGTGGGGGGTGCGCGCAGGATCATCCTGAAACGCTGTCTTGTCCATTGTATACTGTGGCATGCTGCCGCATACCGTAGCTTGTCAGGCACACTGTAGTTCAACAACGTCAATGAGTTGCGCAAGAAAGCGCCCGCTCAATCAGCGCTGATGCAGATTGAAAAGTAGACTTTCAGACGCCAAGCGTTTACGGGGCAATCAGCAACGGAAAGGTTTTGAAAAATGGCAAGTAGCTCGACACCCGATATCATTTACACCAAGGTTGACGAGGCGCCGCAACTGGCCTCCGCATCGTTGTTGCCCATCATTCGCGTCTTTGCGGATGCCGCCGGGATTTCGGTCGGCACCAAGGATATTTCGCTGGCAGGGCGCATCATCGCCGCGTTCCCGGAACGCCTGACGGATGCGCAAAAGCAGCCCGACGATCTGGCCGAGCTTGGCGAACTGGTGAAACAACCGGATGCGAATGTCATCAAGCTGCCCAACATCTCTGCCTCGGTGCCACAACTGGTTGCCGCCGTAACGGAGCTTCAGGCGCAAGGCTATGACCTGCCGGACTATCCCGAAGAGCCGACAACAGACGCCGAGAAAGAAGCCCGCGCACGTTATGATGCGATCAAGGGATCGGCGGTGAACCCGGTTCTGCGCGAAGGCAACTCGGACCGCCGCGCGGCTGTTGCTGTCAAGAAATATGCCATGGCGAACCCACATTCGATGGGCACATGGTCTGCAGACTCCAAAACACGCGTCTCGACCATGTCTGAAGGTGATTTCCGCTCAAACGAAACCTCCGTCACTTTGAGCGACGCGCAGGCGGGTGCGGCACGGATCGAACACGTGGCACCTGATGGCACCGTCACTGTGCTCAAGGACGGCGTGACCTTTCCTGCCGGGACGGTGGTGGACGCCACTTACATGTCGGCCAAGGCGCTTGATGCGTTCCTGACCGAGCAGATTGCTGCCACCAAGGCCGATGGCACGCTGTTCTCCCTGCACCTCAAAGCCACGATGATGAAGGTTTCTGACCCGATCCTGTTTGGCCATGCGGTGGTCGCCTATCTCAAGCCTGTCTTTGACAAGCATGCTGCTGCATTTGACGCCGCCGGCGTCGATCCGAATTCTGGCTTGGGGTCGGTTCTGGCTGTGATCGAAGGCATGCCCGAAGGCGCCGCCATCAAAGCCGAGATCGATGCGCTGATGGCCGAGCGGCCCCCGCTTTACATGGTGAACTCGGACAGAGGGATCACAAACCTGCATGTGCCGTCCGACGTGATCATCGACGCCTCGATGCCCGCCCTGATCCGCGCCGGCGGAAAAGGTTGGGGCCCAGATGGCAAAGAAGCAGATTCCAATTGCGTGATCCCTGACAGCTCTTATGCCGCCGTCTATGACGAAGCGGTCAAGTTCTGCAAAGCAAACGGTGCGGTAGATCCGACCCGCGTGGGCACCGTTCAAAACGTGGGTCTGATGGCGCAAAAGGCCGAGGAATACGGCTCGCACCCGACGACATTTGAAATCCCTGCCGACGGCACGGTGCGTATGATCGCGGCGAACGGTGACATCCTGCATGAGCATACAGTTGAGGCAGGCGACATCTGGCGGTCTGCCAGCACCCGTCGCGCGCCCATTGAAAACTGGGTCCAACTGGCCGTTGAACGTCAAAAAGCCGAAGGCTGCGACGCAATCTTCTGGCTGGACGACACCCGTGCCCATGACGCCGAGCTGATCAAGATGGTCAAGCCCTTGCTGGCCGAAGCAGGTGCTGCGGACAAGTTCCGCATCATGGCACCGCGTGAAGCAACGCGGGAGTCATTCGAAACGATCTATGCGGGCAAAAACAGCATCGCCGTCACCGGCAACGTGCTGCGGGACTATCTGACGGACCTGTTCCCGATCCTGGAACTTGGAACGTCGGCCAAGATGCTCTCCATCGTCAAGCTGATGAAGGGCGGTGGCCTGTTCGAAACGGGTGCGGGTGGATCTGCCCCCAAGCACGTGGAACAACTGGTCGAGCAAAACCATTTGCGTTGGGATTCACTGGGCGAATTCTGCGCCCTTGGCGAAAGCCTGAAATATTTCGGCATGGTCAACGACAATGCCAAGGCCACGATCCTTGGCGCCGCCGTGGATACAGCCACGCAGGGCATCCTGGACCATAACAAGTCTCCGGGCCGCAAGGTGGGTCAGCCGGACAACCGCGACAGCCACTATTTCTTTGCGCTCTACTGGGCCCAGTCGCTTGCGGCGCAAACCGAGGACGCTGAACTGGCGGCGCATTTTGCACCGATTGCCGAAGCACTGGCCAACAATCAGGACGCGATCACCGCAGAACTGGCGGCAAGTCGGGGCGCGGCCGTGGACCTTGGCGGATATTATCACACGGATGATGCAAAGACGGCTGCGGTCATGGCCCCCTCCGCGACTTTGAACAAGGTTCTGGGTACCGCCTGAACCTGCTGGCGGGCACGTGTCCGTCAATACACACCCAAACGCCATCGCCTTTTCAACGAGGCGGTGGCGCTTTTTCTTGAAAAGACCAAGCGATCCAACGCGCCCGTGACGCGCTGTCAGTCAGTGGCGTGCGGCACCTCGATAAGACGCGCCGGGTCATAGCCGTTGGCAACGAGTTCGGCTTCGGCTCGCGCGCGGTCGGCCGCCGAAATGCTGGGGGTTCGCGCCAAAATCCATCCCGCCCGGCCCGATGGCACGCCGACCACGGCAATCTGGTACGCCTCATCCACCCACAACACCCAGTAATCTGCGGCCACAAAGGGCACGCTGCCAAAGCGCACCTTCAATGCGCCGGGTCCGACTACCTCTGCGGTGCCTTCAATGCTGCGCCGCGGGCCGTCGGGGCTGTCCTGACGACAGGTATTGATCACGGTGATATGCGTCGCATCGATCGGGCCGTAATCGGCGGTCGTCGCCGTACATCCCTTCTGAAACGGCACCGGATAGCGCGCGATTTCGTACCAGCGCCCCAGGTACCGCTCGGCGTTGAAGTCCATTTGCGGGGCAATCGGCATGCTGGTGTCGCGGTAGATGCCGCCCGTGCAGGCGGCGACAAAAAAGGCCAGGGCCAAAGCAGCGAGAAAGCGGATTTGGGTCATCGGGTATCCTCATATATGGCACAGGGGCGTCTTCGGGATCAGTACAGTCGACGCACCCGAGTGGTTTCGCAAAATGCCCTTAGGACCCGATCTTTCTTTGAGAAGACGGCACGAGACTGTCAAACCCGTGCCATCGACCGTGCTCCGTTACTCGGCCGCGCGCTTGATCAAAGTCATGACGGACGCACCCGTGCCATCGGAAAGCTCAAGTTCCGGACCCTCGATCGCATAGGCACGGGCAATTTCAAGTCCGCGAAAAATCTGCATTTCCATCGCGGAATACGGATCTTCGCACAGCATCATCGTTGCTGCGATCGGTCCAACCAGGATCGCGTCGCCGTTGGTCACGAAACTGCCGCTGAAATTGTTGCATCCACCGTTTCCTGACACGGATCCATCCGGCGCGAAACGAATGAGCACATCTTCACCCGCTTCCACGGCTTCGCCCGCAATTTCGACGGGCACCCACGCGCTGTCGGCGAGCGATTGGGCCGACAAAGGGGCGGACAGGGCACAGATCAACCCGGCAATCAGAGTTGGACGCAAGGACTTGGACAAGGACGCCATGTATAGATTCTCCTGAGGGATGATGCGTATTTCCCGTCTAGCATCCGAAGCCTACTTGTTCAAAGCTCCAAGAATGGCGTCGTCACGCTCGTAGATATCTTCTCGGAATTGGACGGCGCCGTCTTCGACCCACGCGGTCCAATAGGTCAGCAGGACAGGCATGGGCTCGGCCAGATCAATACGGGTGGTTTTCTTGCTGTCCAGAATGGATTGCATTCGCTCAAAGCTCCAATCGGGATCGTTTTCCATCAACAGCATGACAAGCTCGAACGGGTATTCGAGCCGGACACAGCCAGAGCTGAGGTTGCGTTCATTTCGACTGAACAGGGATTTGTTGTTCGTGTCGTGCAAATAGACCGCATATTCGTTTGGAAACATGAACTTGACCAAGCCCAGTGCATTGTCAGGGCCGGGTTGCTGGACAAGGGTAACGTTGGGGTTCGAGGCCGTCCAGTCCACCGAGTGAGCCGGGATCGTACGGCCTTCGGAATCCCGAACGATGTAATCGTTGCGCCCAAGATATCCTGCATCGCGTCGGATCGTCTCAAGCTTGTCCTTGAGAAAAATCGATCTGGGCACTGTCCAGGTTGGATTGAATTCCATGTATTTGATTTCGTCGCGAAAGATTGGCGTTTTGCGATATTGCGACCCGGTGATCGAACGGGTCATCCATAACGTGCCATCCTCGCGGACGAGATAGGTCCGCGCACCGGCAATATTCACAAGAATGAAGTCGCCCTCGAGGTCGCGCATCAGCCACCGGCCGCGTTCAAGGCTCAGCCGCAATTGATCGACACGGTGCGCCGCGGTGCGGTTCAAGGCCTGGAAACTGCGCCCGCCAATAACGCCGTCCGCGTCCAGGCCGTGACGGGTCTGGAACGCGCGCACGTCTTCTTGCAACGCGGCGTCATAGACCTCGCGGGGGTCGGTGTTGATGGCGGTGACCGGTGCAAGTGTCTTGCCTGCGCGCAGGACCCCTTCGGCCTCAAGCCGGTCCCGGAGCAGTGCCACAACCGGAGAAGTCATGCCGGGTTTGATCACCTCATCACTGGGCAATTCCGGCCAGCCTCCGTTTGAGACGATCATCTGGTACTGGGCCAGAGCGTCGATCAGTTGCGTGTATTGCGGCGTCTTGATCGAGATTCGCGCGATCAACGCGGAAAAACCTTCTCCGTTCAGGTATGTTTCCATGACTGCGACCGGATCGGCTTCGATGATTGGGCGGTCAAAGTTCCAGGCCTGGTCGAACTCCGCCGGGTTCACTTTTCCGAAGACATTGTAATAGATCAGACGCACCGCTGCATCTGTGGCCAGAACGTCGTATCGGGCGATATCAGCCGGATCGCCCTGTTCCGCTACAAAACGGGCCTCGGGCAACGCGGTCAGGTGAAAATCCTGCGGCAGAAATCCGTGTGAAACGCCCGCGCGCAACTCGGTGATCAGCTCTACTTCGGCAGCTGTCCCGAACCACACCGGTGCGAATTGCCGCTGTGCGTAGAAATCGATGATGAATTGCTCAGCCAACAGAGTTTCAGCCCCGATTGCGGCGAGCCCCGGCTCTGAAATCTGCTTGGTCAACGCCTCGATCCGGTCTTTGACCGGACCCGCCGAAGCCTGCACGGGCGACAGGCCTGCCCATATACAAACGGCAATAATCCCAAAAATTCGATGAAAGCTGGCGATCATGCGGCGTCCCCTGTTTTTTTGTCTGCCTGCCATTCGTAACATCTGAGGCTTGACAGACAAGGTTGGCGGTCGCCTGAGGTCGAGAGTGCCGCAGCGGGCAGCCGCTCACCTTGCACCGACAACCGGAACGACAGCGACTTTGGACCGCGTCGCCTTTTGCCAGACGCACGGGGCTAGCCGATAGAAACGGCTTTACCTGTTTCCAAAGATGTCGCAGCGGCATCAGCAAGAATTTGCGCCTTCAGGCCGTCGGTGATGTTCGGACTGATCGGCGTGCCCGCCGCGACTGCATCTGCAAAATGCACCAACTCAATCCGGTACGCTTCGGAATAGCGTTCCAGAAAGAAATTCAGGGTCGGCGCGGTGCGAAAGCCGCTGCTGTTGGCGACTTCAACGGTGTGTTCCATGACGTTCCCGGCGCGCAGCATCCCCAGCGATCCATGCACCTCAACGCGCTGGTCATAGCCATATGTTGCGCGGCGCGAGTTCGTGATCTGACAGATGGCGCCGCGGGCTGTTGTGAGCGTGACGGCAGCGGTGTCGACGTCGCCTGCCGCACCAATGGCGGGGTCTACCAAAGCGGAACCAACGGCAAAGACCTGCACGGGCTCTTCGCCCAGCAAGAAACGTGCCATGTCGAAATCATGGATCATCATGTCGCGGAAAATGCCGCCCGACCGCTCGATATAGCTGATCGGGGGCGGGGCGGGGTCGCGCGACAGGATCGTGACCAGTTCCACCGCCCCGATCTCGCCGTCGCGCAGACGCGCCTGAAGGCTGGCAAAGTTTGGATCGAAGCGGCGGTTGAAGGCGGTGAGGAAAGGCACGCCCGCCTTTTCGACGACCTTGATGCAGTCGCGGATCCGGGCCGAGGACAAATCAACCGGCTTTTCGCAAAAGATTGCCTTTCCCGCACGGGCAGCGGCGTGGATCAGATCATAATGCGTGTCGGTCGGCGTGGCGATAATGATAGCGTCCACATCCGGGCTTGCGATGACGTCGGCGGCGTCCATGACCGCAGCACCTGTGCGCTTGGCGAGGTCTTGTGCCGCTTGCGGGAAGGCGTCAGCCACCGCACTCAGCCGCACATTACCCATTCGTTCAATCGTTTTGGCATGCACTTGCCCGATGCGCCCGCAGCCCAAAAGTCCGATATTCAGCATCTCATACCCCTTTGAATGCAGCCAGAACCCGGCGCGTGGCGTCAACGACCGGGTCGTGGGTTTGTTTGAGGATCGTCACCCGGTCAAATTCCGCCGGATCGGCACTGACTGCCGCGCGCAGCGCCTGTCCAAAGGCCATGCGCAACTCGGTCCCGATGTTGAATTTGCAGATTTTGGAGCCGCGTGCGAGCGAACTGCGCTGTGCCATTGGCACGCCGGAACCGCCGTGAATGACCAGTGGCACGTCGGTCAGGGCCTCGATGGCGCGAATGCGCGGTTCGTCCAACCCACCGGCCTTGTCCTGTTGCAGATGCACATTGCCGACAGAGATCGCCATGGCGTCCACGCCCGTGTCGCGTGCAAATTGCGCGGCCTCGGCCGGATCGGTCCCTGCGGAGGTTTCGCCACCGGCATAGCCGACAAATCCGATCTCTCCCTCGCAGGAAATTCCGGCCGCATGGGCCATTTCAGCGATGGCGGCCGTTTCGTCGATGTTTTGCTGTAAGGGCTTGCGCGATCCGTCGAACATGAGCGAAGTAAAGCCCGCCTCCAGCGCCTCTTTGCACTCTTCGAACGTGTATCCGTGGTCAAGGTGAGCCACAACGGGCACGCTTGCACCTTCGGCCAGATGCCGAAACATCTTGCCCAGAACGGGCAGGGGGGTGTGCGCCCGGCACGACGGCCCGGCCTGCAGGATCACGGGCACGCCTTCGGCTTCGGCAGCGGCCACATAGGCGCGCATATCCTCCCAGCCCAGCGTGACCAGACCCGCCACGGCATAGCCGTCTTTCAGCGCGGGTTGAAGCACATCGCGCAGGGTCGCAAGTGTCATTTGAACTTCGCAATCATGTCCTTGATGCCGGGGATGGTTTCAAGCTGTGCGGCGTGGGTCGGCTGGAAGTATTGCACCAGCGACCGTTGGCTGAGCCCGCCCAGAATGGTGAAATAATACATCTCGTAGCCGGGCAGCACGGCGCAGGGGTGGTAGCCCTTGTCGAGGCAAATCGTCGAGCCATCCATGATGTGATAGGCGTCGCCCGGTTCATTGTCTTCGCGTTGCAGCATCTGCACGCCCGAGCCGTAGTTGGGCTTGAAGCGGAAATTATAGGTCTCGTCATGGCGGGTTTCATCGGGAAGGCGGTCCGTGTCGTGCTTGTGGCTTGGAAAGCCGGACCAGCCACCCTGACCAACGGTATAAAGCTCGCTCACCAGCAAACGGCCGACCTTGTCGTGGTGGGTGCCACCAAGGATGTGTTTGATTTTGCGGTGTGTTTTCGTGTCGTCCGATCCGTATTGCACCAGATCGATCCCATCGCCGCGCACGTCGAACGGATCGAGCACCTTGTCATATTTGGCCCCGGCGATGAAGGTTTCGGTCTCGTCCGATGTGCATACGATGGTGACCTTGGCCCCGACGGGCACATAGACGCCTTCGGGCTCGCCGTCCCACACATCGACGGTGCGATTGCCCAGACTGGCGAAGGACACGCCTTCCACATCGACGTCTACGGTGCCTGTCGCAGGCACAATGCAGGTCTCGTAGCCCGGCACTTGATATTCGAACGCTTCGCCTTTTTTGAGTTTGACGATGTTGAAGTAGTTCAGCGGCACCAGCGCGTCTTCGACGTCGACGATCGGTTTGTTCTTGTTGTCGTGGGGGGCGATATGCATTGGGTCGTCCTTTCAGGAATGGGTGGGGCCGGGATGCGAGGACAGGAACGCCTCAAGCTGGGCCGGGGTGGGCATGGCAGGTGCGCAGCCGGGTTGAGACACGACGATGGACGCGCAGGCAGATCCGCGCAGGACCGCATCGCGCAGATCGCGTCCTTCCGCAATACCCGCAAGCAGACCCGCCATGAAACTGTCACCCGCGCCGTTGGGTTTCAGAGCCGTGACGGGGTAAATGCCGGTCCGGATTTCCTGCCCGTCGGCAAAGGTCACAGCCCCTTGCTCGCCCATCTTGTAGATCACGATCCGGCCCGGTTTGGCGGCCAGTTCGCGGGCCTTGTCCATGCCCTTTTCGATGCCCCCCGCCATAAAGCCGAACTCCTCGTCATTTCCGACGATCAGGTCGCTCTGCGCGCCTGCGCGCGACAGCACATCCGCTGCAACCTCGGGCGAGGGCCAGGAATAGGGGCGATAGTCGATATCGAAAATGACGGGGAGGCCCGCAGCGCGCGCGTTCTCGAAGGCGCGGAAGGTTGATCCACGCGAGGGTTCAGCGGCAAAGACGGTGCCTGCGGTGATCATTGCGCCGTATGCACCGTAATCCACGCGGTCCACGTCTTCGTTGGTGACCTGAAAATCGACCGCGTTGTTGCGATAGATCACCAGTTGGAAATCTTCGATGACGCTTTCATAGACGGCCAGCGAGATGCGGTATTCTCCGCCAAGCACCTTCAGATACTGGGTGTCGACCCCGTAATGGTTCAGTCTGTTGGTACAGAACCGCCCAACCGCATCGTCAGACACAGATGTGACAAGTGCCGATTGCGCGCCGAGCTTGCACAGCCCCGCGCAGATATTGGCCGAAGAACCGCCAAGGTCAGAGCGGAAGGTTTCAGCGGTTTCCGCCTTGGCTCCGACCGGGTCGGCGAACATGTCCATGCCCGCCCGGCCAAAAACGACAAAGCTGTTCTTGCGGATCCCGTCGATCAGGTTGCTCATTACACGCCCTGCCGTTGCTTGGGCCGCGATGATTCCCAGTCGGCATGCGCCTCACGCACCTTTTGATGGTCCGAGACTTCGGGGGTGCCGCATTCCCACCAGGCGTGGCCTTCGCCGGTCCAGCCTTCGTAGGCGTCAACCTTCATGCAGATCACGGTGGTCCTGTCGGCGGCCTTGGCGCGCTGGAAAGCCTCGCCCAGTTCCTCAGGGTTCGATACGGTCTCGGCAATGGCACCCTGCGCGCGCGCATGGGCCTCAAAATCCACGGCAAAGGGTTCCGGGATGGTCGGACAATCGGCAATCAGGTTGTTGAAACTTTCGTTGCCGGTATTGTTTTGCAGCTTGTTTATGACGGCGAAACCGCCATTGTCGAGCACCAGGATGATCAGCTTTTTCTGACTCAGCACCGAGGAATAGATGTCTGAATTCAGCATCATGTAAGACCCATCGCCGATAAAGACGATGGTATCCTGGTCCGGCTCACGCTCTGCCTGCGCAATGCGCGCACCCCAGGCGCCCGAAATCTCGTAGCCCATGCAGGAGAACCCGAATTCGACGTCGACAGTCCCGTGTTCCAGCGTGCGCCAGTTGGCGGTGACTTCGGCGGGCAATCCACCTGCCGCCGCAACCACACGGTCGCGTTTGTCGCACAGCGCGTTCACAGCTCCGATCGCCATGGCATAGGAGTTTGGGCGGTTTCCGGGAGCTACGTTCTCGGCGACATAGCGGATCCATGCGGCGCGGTGGTCCTGCGCCTCGATTACCCAATCCTTGGGGGCGACATAGTCGGTCATCTCGGCGTCCAGCGCGGTCAGCGCCAGTTTGGCGTCGCCGACGACGGGCAAAGACATGTGCTTGCCCGCGTCATGGCGCCCGGCGTTGACCGAGATAAACTTGGCCTCTTTCGAAAACGCCGTCCACGACCCCGTGGTGAAGTCCTGCAAACGGGTGCCAACGGCGAGGATCACATCCGCCTGTTCCGCAATGGCGTTGGCGGAGTTCGATCCCGTGACCCCAATCGGTCCGATGTTCAGCGGGTGCGTGTCGAGCATATTGGCGCGTCCGGCGATGGTTTCGACGACCGGGATCTGATGCGCTTCGGCGAATGCGGTCAGTTCGGCCACGGCGCGGGAATACTGCACGCCGCCGCCGACGATGATCATAGGCCTTTCTGCGGCGGTCAGCAGACCCACGGCATCCGCGATTTCACCGGCGTCCGGTGTCTGACGGCGGATGCGGTGCACCTTTTTCTCGAACATCACTGCCGGGTAGTCATAGGCCCAGCCCTGCACGTCCTGCGGCAAACCGATAAAGGCCGGTCCGCAATCGGCGGGGTCCAGCAGGGTGGCAATCGCGTTGGGCAGTGATTGGATGATCTGCGCGGGATGGGTGATCCGATCCCAGTAGCGCACAACCGGTTTGAAGGCATCGTTGACGCCAAAAGTCGGATCGCCGAAATTCTCCATCTGTTGCAGAACAGGGTCGGGCAGGCGGGTCACATAGGTGTCTCCGCACAGCATCAGCATCGGCAGGCGGTTGGCATGGGCAAGGGCCGCGCTGGTCAACAGGTTCGACGTGCCGGGTCCCGCGCTTGCCGTGCAGAACATGAACCGCTGGCGCAGCCATTGCTTGGCATAGCCCGCTGCGGCAAATCCCATGCTTTGTTCGTTCTGACCGCGATAGAGCGGCAGTTCCGCGCGCACATCATAAAGTGCCTCACCCAGGCAGGTCACATTGCCATGGCCAAAGATCCCAAAGCCGCCACCACACAGGCGCAGCTCTTCTCCGTCAATCTCGATGAACTGGTTGGACAACCAGCGGATGATGGCCTGCGCCGTTGTCATGCGGATGGTATCATTTGCCGTGGTCATGGTGGCGGGTCCTTTTGGAAAAGTCGCAGGCCGGACGTGTTGAAGCTTGCGAGCGTTCGGTTTCCTAGATACAAGTTTCGCAACCGGTTGCAAAGAGTATTTCACCTGGAATTGGATAGCGTATGACTGAGGTCGGGATTGGCATTCTCGGAGGCGGCTACATGGGCAAGGCGCATGCCGTCGCGATGTCGGCCGTGGGCGCTGTGTTCAATACACCCTTGCGCCCACGGCTTGAGATGGTGTGTGCGAGTTCCGAACTGAGCGCAGAGCGGTATCGTGCGCAATACGGGTTTTCGCGCGCGACGTCAGATTGGGAAGCGCTGGTGGCCGATCCCAAAGTCGAAGCGCTGGTGATCGCGACCCCGCAAGGCACCCACCGCGCAGCCGCCGAGGCGGCCTTTGCCCTTGGCAAGCCGGTGTTTTGCGAAAAGCCATTGGGCGCGTCATTGGAGGACAGTCGCGCCATGGTCGCCGCCGCCGAGGCCAGCGGATGTGTCAACATGGTCGGGTTCAACTATATCCGGACGCCCGCCAGCCAGTTCGCTCGCCAGTTGATCGCTTCCGGCGAGATTGGCGAGATCACGTGGTTTCGCGGTGAGCATACCGAAGATTTTCTGGCCGATCCGCAGTCCCCTGCGACGTGGCGTACAACGGGCATGGCCAATGGCACGATGGGTGATCTGGCCCCGCATATGATCAACGGTGCGTTGGCTCTGATCGGGCCGATTGCGCGCTTGATTGCCGAAGTCGAGACGGTGCATGCAACGCGCCCCGGCGGCACTGTCACCAATGATGACCACGCCCAGATGATGTGCCGTTTTGAGAACGGCGCCATGGGGCAGATGTATTTCAGCCGCGTCGCGACAGGCCGCAAGATGGGCTATGCCTATGAAATTACGGGAACAAAGGGCGCGATCCGCTTTGATCAGGAAGATCAGAACGCGCTCTGGCTTTACCGGATGGAGGGGCCCGAGGCGACGCGTGGCTTTACGAGGATCCTGACGGGCCCTGCGCATCCCGATTATGAACCGTTTTGCCAAGGGCCGGGGCACGGCACCGGCTATCAGGATCAGATCATCATCGAGGCCAAGGACTTCCTGACGGCGATTGCCACCGGTCAATCGATCTGGCCCACCTTCCGCGACGGGATGGAGGTCAACCGCATCGTTGCCTGTGCCCTCGCGTCATCGACATCGAAAACCTGGCAGGACGTGGCAACGTTCTAAGAACCTGAAAGTTAGTGCTAAATGACGATCAAGATTGGCAATGCACCCTGTTCCTGGGGCATCGAATTTCCCAGCGACCCGTCCTATCCCACCTGGCAATCCGTTTTGGATCAATGCGCGGGGGCCGGATATAAGGGCATCGAACTGGGTCCCATCGGCTATATGCCCGAAGACCCGGCGATCCTCGCCCCGGCCCTGGCAGAGCGGGATCTGGAAATCATTGGCGGTGTCGTCTTTCGCGCCTTTCACGACCCCGAGATGTGGGACGACGTGATGGATGCGAGCGTGCGCACCTGCAAAGCCCTGACGGCGCATGGCGCACAGCACCTCGTGTTGATCGACAGTATTTCGCCGCGCCGCGCACCCACCGCTGGACGCGCCGCCGAGGCCGAGCAGATGGGCGCGGCAGAATGGACGGCCTACCGCGACCGCATCGCCACAATCGCCAGAATGGGGGCCGAAGACTACGGGTTGACCGTTGGCATTCACGCCCACGCCGGCGGTTTCATGGATTTCGAGCCGGAGTTGGAGCGGTTGCTGGACGAGGTCGACGAAAGCATCCTCAAGATCTGTTTTGACACCGGCCATCACAGCTATGCGGGCTTTGATCCCGTCGCCTTTATGGATCGGCACATGGCGCGGATTTCCTACATGCATTTCAAGGACATCGATCCGGTCGTAAAGGCGGATGTGGTCGAGAAACGCACCGATTTCTACAAAGCTTGCGGGCAGGGTATTTTCTGTAATCTGGGTCAAGGGGATGTGGATTTCCCCGCCGTACGCCAGCGTTTGCTGGATGCGGGTTTTGATGGCTGGTGTACGGTAGAGCAAGACTGTGATCCGTCCATGCCGGGCACCCCGCTGGAAGACGCGCGGGCCAACCGTGAATACCTGCAATCCATTGGATTTTAAGGACGAAACCTATGGCAAAACTGAAATGGGGCATGATTGGCGGCGGCGAAGGCAGCCAGATCGGACCCGCGCACCGTCTGGGGGCGCAAGCGGACGGCTTGTTTGAATTCACCGCAGGTGCGCTGGATCACCGTGCCGAAGTGGGGCGGGAATATGCAATGCGCCTCGGTCTGGCCGAGGATCGCGCCTATGGCAGTTGGCAAGAGATGCTCGCCGCCGAGAAGCACCGCGATGACCGGGTTGATCTGGTGACGGTCGCCACGCCGAACGCGACGCATTTCGAAATCACCAAAGCCTTCCTTGAGGCCGGGATCAACGTGCTGTGCGAAAAGCCCATGACCATGAGCGTCGAAGAGGGCGAGGAGATTGTTCGCGTGGCCGCAGCCACCGGCAAGATCTGTGCGGTGAACTACTGCTATTCCGCCTATCCTATGGTCCGCCAGGCCCGCGCTATGGTGCGCGCAGGCGAGGTCGGCAAGGTGCGCCTTGTGGTCACCAACTTCAGCCATGGCCACCACGGCGACGCCACCGATGCAGACAATCCAAGGGTACGCTGGCGCTATGATCCGGCGATGGCCGGGGTATCGGGTCAGTTCGCCGATTGCGGCATTCACGCGTTGCATATGGCCAGTTTCATCTGTGACGATGAGGTCGAGAAACTCTCGGCAGACTTTGCCTCGACCATCCCCAGCCGGGTGCTGGAAGACGACGCCATGGTGAATTTCCGCATGTCGGGCGGCACGGTCGGCAGACTCTGGACCTCATCCGTGGCCATTGGGCGCCAGCACGGTTTCGACATCCAGATATTCGGCGAAACCGGAGGGCTGCGGTGGGCGTCGGAACAGCCCAACCAGCTGATCTATACCCCCGTGGGCGGTCGCACCCAGATCATCGAAAAGGGTGAAGGCGGCCTGCATGAAGATGCGGCGCGCTTGTCGCGGGTGGCGATTGCGCATCCCGAAGGGTTCCCGCTCGCCGTGGCTAATATCTACTGCGATCTGGCCGACGCGATCCGTGGCGAAGCGCGCGATGGTCTGCCCAACGCATCGGATGGTGTCAGGTCCATCGCGGCGGTGCATACGGCCGTGGCGTCAGCCAGGGAAAATGGCGCGTGGATGGATGCAAGACCCCCAATGTTTGCGGGGGCGTAAGGGCCATCCAGTCATTCCGGTCTGAGGCTGATCATTTAATGTCTCCGACTGCGGGCGCGCAAAGCATGGACTTTGCGCGCCCGCAGTAAATAATTTGGCAGTCTCGCGCATCGACAGAAGCCTCTTTAAATATAGACTATTTTCAGATGATTGTTGTGTCTGATACCGGGCTTTTTATTGGGCGCAACGTGCCGCGCTCAATGATCTTGCAGGCAAAAATGCGATGCTCCGGATAGCGATCGGGATCGTCCAGCGTGCCGGACACCAGTTCGATCGAGGACGCGACAATCTGCTGGATCGGCTGGCGGATCGTGGTCAGGTTGATGTTTGCCCAGCCAGCCATACTCATGTCGTTCAGCCCGATAATGCCGATGTCATCGGGAACGGACAGGCCGTGATCCTGGATCGCCGAGAGTGCGCCGATCGAAAGCACATCATCGCCACAAAAATACGCTTCGGCGGTAGGCTCTTTTAGCAGGCGCAGCATTTCCTGCCGCCCTGCGTCAAAGCTGTACGCGTCCGCCAGGGACGTGGTGGCCGTCACGCCGGGGTGCTTGGCGATCTCGGCCAAAAAGCCTTCCATACGGTCCTGGGTCGAGGTGGCATCCGCGGGGCCACCCATAAAGCCGACCCTTTCGTAGCCGCGTTCAACAAGCGTATGCGCGGCCATACGCCCCGCCTCGACGTTGTCGATGCCGACCACATGGGCCATCGGCGCGCGGGTCGGGCGGCCAAAAACCCGGACGACAGGGATGCCCGCGTCCCGGAACGCCTTGGCGAAGCCGGGGGGCAGGGTGGACGACGCGACGATCACACCATCCGCCGAGTACTGACGCATCATCTTGACCGAGTTTGCGGGATCGGTTTCATCGGTCAGGTTCACCAGCAGGGGGCGCAAACCCCTGTCCTGCAATCCGCGTGTGAACAGATCGAATACCTCGAGAAAAATCGGGTTGTGGAAGTTGTTGGATACAAGGCCGATCAGCTTGGTGCGGCCGGTCGTCAGGCTGGACGCAAGTGCATTGGGGCTGTAACCTAGCTCTTTCGCCGCTTTTTCCACCCTTTGGCGCATCTTGGCGGACACCGACGCACCGTCTGTGAACGTCCGCGATACCGCAGAGCGGGACACGCCCGCGCGTTCTGCAACATCTTTCAGCGTTGTGACCATGACAGGTAAAATCCTATTCCGAACGCTCGAATTCGATACCCAATCGATAGACTGGCCTTGTGGCAGAAGGGAAGCCTGCAATTATGTGAAACATTTTGCAACCGATTGCAAATTTTTACACGATGTGCTTAGCTTGAGTCGAAAGCGCAGGCCCCGTCTGCGCTTTAACCAATCATTTGGGAACTCAGGGAGAGAGACATGAAATCACTATTCAAGAGCGTCGCGCTTGCGACGGCCATGGTGGCCGCGCCGCTGCTGGTCGCGACAACCGCGTCCGCAGAAGGCGAGAAGTACATTCTGGTCAGCCACGCACCGGACAGCGACAGCTGGTGGAACACGATCAAGAACGGTATCGCGCTGGCAGGCGAACAGATGGGCGTCGAGGTGGAATACCGCAATCCGCCCACCGGTGACCTTGCCGATATGGCGCGGATCATCGACCAGGCGGCCGCGTCCGGCCCCAACGGCATCATCACGACACTGGCCGATTTCGACGTGCTGAGCGGCCCGATCATGGATGCGGTCGCCTCTGGCGTCGACGTCATCATCATGAATTCGGGCACCCCCGATCAGGCGCGCGAAGTGGGTGCGTTGATGTATGTGGGTCAGCCTGAATATGACGCGGGCTATGCCGCCGGTCTGCGGGCCAAGGGGGACGGCGTCGCCAGCTTCTTGTGCGTGAACCACTATATCTCTTCGCCCTCGTCGACCGAGCGCTGTCAGGGCTTTGCCGACGGTCTGGGTGTAGATCTGGGCAACCAGATGATCGATTCCGGTCAGGACCCGGCAGAGGTCAAGAACCGCGTTCTGGCCTATCTGTCCGCAAATCCTGATACCGATGCGGTTCTGACACTTGGGCCGACATCTGCTGATCCGACCCTGTTGGCACTGGCCGAAAACGGCCTCGCCGGTGACATCTATTTCGGCACCTTCGATCTGGGCACCGATATCGTACAGGGCATCAAGGATGGCGTGATCAATTGGGGCATCGACCAACAGCCCTTCCTGCAGGCCTATCTGCCGGTTGTGGTGATGACCAATTATCACCGTTACGGCGTTCTGCCGGGCAACAACATCAACTCCGGCCCCGGCTTTGTCACGGCGGATGGTTTGACCAAAGTCGAAGAGTTCGCCGGTCAGTACCGGTAACTCCGAACGAAACGAGGGGCGGGTCTGCGCAATCGCGGTACCCGCCCTTTTTCGTATACACACGGCGACCGTTTTGGCCACGCCGTGAGCCAGCCACATTTTCAGCAGGATGAATCTCATGTCAGACGCCTCACCCGCAGATGAACGCGTAAAGGACATTTCGCGTTTCCGAAAAGCGCTGATCCGCCCGGAATTGGGAGGCATGGTGGGAACCGTGGCTGTCTTTACCTTCTTTTTGCTGTTCGCCTTCGACAGCGGCATGTTCAACGCCCAAGGCATCATGAACTGGTCCGTGGTATCCGCGCAATTCGTGATCATTGCCGTGGGGGCGTGTCTGCTCATGATTGCGGGCGAATTCGATCTGTCGGTGGGGTCGATGATCGGCTTTGCGGGCATGATGATCGCCATTTTCGGCGTCACACTGGAATGGCCGATGTGGAGCGCGATCATGATCACTTTCGTGATCTGCATCACTTTCGGCGCGCTCAATGGCTATATTGTTGTGCGCACCGGACTGCCCAGTTTTATCGTCACGCTGGCCACGCTGTTCATTCTGCGCGGCTTTACCATTTTCATCCCGCAAACGCTTGAGCGCAAGACCATCATCGGCGGCATCCGCGATGTCGCAGAGGGCGACTGGCTGGCGCCCGTCTTCGGTGGCAAGATCCTGGGTGGTTTGTTCACCTGGATGGGCGATGCGGGCATCATCGGCGTGTTCGAGCGCGGCACACGCGAAGGGCAGCCTGTTGTCGACGGTATCCCGATGCTGATCGTCTGGGCCTTTGCGCTGATCATCTTTGGGCACATCCTGTTGACGCGTACCCGGTTTGGCAACTGGATCTTTGCTTCGGGCGGTGACGCGGATGCGGCGCGCAATTCGGGCGTCCCTGTCAACAAGGTCAAGATCCTGATGTTCATGTTCACCGCCTGCTGTGCGACGATTTTCGCCACCTGTCAGGTGATGGAGTTCGGCTCCGCCGGGGCGGACCGGGGACTGCTGAAAGAATTCGAAGCGATCATCGCGGTGGTCATCGGCGGCGCGTTGCTGACAGGTGGATATGGCTCCGTCATCGGGGCAGCCCTGGGGGCGCTCATCTTTGGCGTGGTTCAGCAGGGCCTGTTCTTTGCGGGCGTCGAAAGCTCGCTGTTCCGGGTGTTCCTGGGGGTTATCCTGCTCTTTGCGGTGATCCTGAACACTTATATCCGTCGCATCATCACGGGGGAGCGTTGATATGTCTGATCCTATCATCCAGATGAAGAATATCGAGAAACACTTCGGCAGCGTGATCGCACTGGCCGGGGTATCGGTCGACGTGTTTGCGGGGGAATGCCACTGCTTGCTGGGCGACAACGGCGCGGGCAAGTCCACCTTTATCAAGACCATGTCGGGCGTGCACAAACCCACCGCTGGCGAGATCATATTCGAGGGGCAGCCGATGGATTTCGCGGACCCGCGCGATGCGATTGCCGCGGGCATTGCGACCGTGCACCAGCATCTGGCGATGATCCCGCTGATGTCGGTCAGCCGGAACTTTTTCATGGGCAATGAGCCGACAAAGAAAGTCGCGGGCTTCAACTTCTTTGATCATGAGCACGCCAATACCGTCACCATGCAGGAAATGCGGGCCATGGGCATCAACCTGCGCGGCCCGGATCAGGCGGTGGGCACCTTGTCGGGGGGGGAGCGCCAGACCGTTGCCATTGCCCGTGCGGTGCATTTCGGAGCCAAGGTGTTGATCCTTGATGAACCGACCTCGGCCTTGGGTGTGCGCCAGACGGCGAACGTCCTGGCCACCATCGACAGGGTGCGCAAACAAGGGATCGCCGTCGTCTTTATCACCCACAATGTGCGGCATGCCATGGCCGTGGGCGACCGGTTCACCGTGTTGAACCGGGGCCAGACACTGGGCACCGCCGCGCGCGGCGAGATCACACCCGAAGAGTTGCAGGACATGATGGCCGGCGGGCAGGAGATGGCGACGCTGGAAGGAAGCCTTGGCGGGACCGTCTGACCTTTATCGCACAGTGCAGCGGTTTTTTTACGGTCGTTGCCGGTCGGCGATCTGGTCGAGGGCGGTGCCGAAGTCCAAAGCCGACATCCCGTTGCGTAATCCACGATGAAACAGGGCCTTTTGCGTCTCCGGCGCAAGGCCGCCAATGGGCGGATCGCTATCCAGATTGGTGGGAAAGGAGTAACCCTCGGCGCAGGATGCAATGGCTGCCGCCACATCGGCCCGGGACAGGGCGGATGCCTGCGCGGAAGGATAAAGTGCTATGCACATCGCGCGCCGATCAAGCGTTTCCATGGCTCGCCCAAAGGCGGACGACACCTGAAGCAGGTTTGCCATACGGTGGATATCCGCGCTGGTATTGGCTCCGGCCGCATGAAAGAGCGCGGGGTTGAAGAACAGAGCATCGCCCTTGGACAGGGGTAATTGCACGTAATTCTCTTCGAAACACGCCCGGAACTCGGGAAAGCGCCACGCAGCATATCCGGCCCGGAACATTTGTGAAAACGGCAAGAGCTTGGTCGGACCGCTTTCGATCGGCATATCGCAATGGGCCACCGCCCCCTGCAACGTGAGCGCCGGGGTCAGGTCGTGCACATGGGCTGGATATTGCGCGCTGACCTCGGCGGACTGGAACCCCAGATGATAATCGCGATGCGCCTGCTGTGCCGCTCCGCCGGGATGCACCACATTCACCTGCGCCGTCATCTGGTAGTTCGGACCCAGCCAGGCTTCGGACACCGCCTCGATGGCCGTGTTCCCGAAGTAGCGCAGAAAGACATCCGGGGCGCGCAGGCACAGCTTCTGGCTTGAATTCCAGATCCGGTCATTGGCGCCGGAGGCTGCAAAGTGATCGCCTCCACCTCCGCTGGCCTGTTTTTCTTCGGCGATAACAGCCTCGTAAATCGCGGTGGCCTCATCCAGCACGCGGGTATTGGCGTAAGCGCCTTTCAAGACCAGAACACCGGGGCCGGACATCAGCACACCGGCCCACTCGGCCATCAGGGCGGCACGTGCGTCCCGTTCCTCTAGCGACGGCCGCAATCGGGCCATGTCATAGATCGGAATGGCGTTCTGAACGTCGTCGGCATGGGCCAGCGTGCTGGTGTCCGCATTCTGACCGATCAGGGCCTTGAACGCGGCGATGTCGCAATCAGCCTCCGAGAAGTATCCGGTGCTATGGTGCTTCTGATCCTTCATGGCGCTTTCCTTCACCTTTGCGCAACATGTCTTGCTTGCGCGTCAGCGTGACAGATTCCACAGGAACAGTCCAAGGAAAGCACCTTCCTATCCGTCGCGGATGGACGCGCCGTATCCGTCGACATGCACCTGCGCCGCCAGTCCCGTCGGTGGGGGTGTTCAGGGGTCATATGCGCAGCGCGCCGACCAGATCATGCGTCCGCACCGGGGTGTATCAGCGCCAGAAGTTCGCTGAACTTCGCATCGGGCTCCAGCAGACGGCTTTGCATGTCCCAAAGCGCCGCGCGTCGGGAGGCTGACAGAGGGGCCGCCATGACGTGAAACTTTGCCTCGATTTCGGCCATCGTCATGGGGGCTTCGGGGCCACCGCGCGCATGCACATCGCCGGACGGCAGAACACGGCTATCATGTGTGCGTACCGTGACGTCCGACCAGCGGCCCAATGGAAACCGTTCGGAATGGCGGGGATCTTCGGTGATGTCGATTTTGCTCAGCGCCTGGGCAACGTTGGTGTCCGTCAACCCGGCTTCGGTGATGTGATTTGGCCCGATCCGGCCATGAACCAGACGAACGGCCAGAGCGAAGAGCAAGGAATATTGTGCCTGCGAGGTCGTGTCGGGGAGACCGGGATAAAGGGCTGCGGCTTGGGCAAACGTGCGCACGTCCACCTTCGCGATGTCCTGATCCGACAGCCCTGCCTCTTGCATGATCTGCCCCAGCGCGTCGATGGCTGCATGGGCCCAGCGACAGATCGGGTAGGGCTTGATGTAGTTGTCCATGATTGTCCAATGGGTGCCAAGGTCGGCCCAGTGATGTGCCACATCTGCGGCTTCGACGGTGATCGCGGGTGCCCCTTCAAACCCGTCCTCCGCCAGCAAGACTGCCATCGCACCGGCCAGCGCCCCCATCCCGGACCCATCGTGCAACATCGTCGGCGTCGCGATCTCGCGCATCATCTGGCTGCGGGGGCCATGATATTCAGCGATCCCAAGCGCATGGCGCAGCATGGTCGGCGACAGATGCCGCAATCGCGCGCCTAACGCTGCCACGCCCAGCGCGTTCCACGCCCCGGACGTGTGATAGTCGCTGACCGTGTCGTGCAGCGTGATACCGGCCCGCGCGGAGACTTCGTAGGACATGACCAGTGCGGCCAGTGCGTCACGCCCGCTCAGATCCGGCTGACGTTCTGCAAAGGCGCACAGGGCAGGCACGACGGCGCAGCCAATATGCCCTTTGGTCGGATTGTACCCGTCATGGGCATCCAGATTGTCGATCTGTGTCGCCGCGGCAAAGGAAGCCCCGACAATCGAGGCTTGCCGCCCGTCAAAGAGCATCGTCGCCGCGTCCTTGGGCGCGCCTGCGGCCATGAACCGATGCGCATGGGTACGGGCCATGCGCGCAGAAGCCATATCGGTGGCCCCGGCCGCGACGCCAAGCGTGTCAACAAGCAGGGTCGCCGCCATCTCCAGCGCGCTTTGCGGAATATCCGGCGTGCCGAGGGTAAACGCCGCGATCTGGTCAAATGTCATCCGACTTCCCTTTCCAACGGGCGGCCAGGTTCGGAAATCCGATCGGTGCACCCAAATGCGCCATAAGCCTCGATCCGCATGCCCGGTTTGGGCATGCCACAGGTTAAACCGGTTTTTGCTCGAAACGGTCAAGTTTTTCGACGGCGCGCAATGCCTTGCATGGCAGCTTTATGGCGTCCGCATCACGGCTTTCGGATCGCAGGCAACCGCTTCAAACTTCATAATGCCCAAAGTTCGCAGCGCCATAGTGTTGGCGGTTGGCACCTCAGGTTGTGCAACCCCGATCCGTCTTGCGAAGAGGCGTTTGAAAGATGGATGCGGGGATCAACGCATGTTGCGTGATAAATAACAATATCAGTCTATTATGATGGTCTCTTGAAGTTTTTTTGCATTCTGCAACGCCAATCCCGATGACGGGCCGTGTGGTTGGCGCAGAAGCGCACTTTGCCCCAAGGAGTATTTTGCAAACCCGGCTTGCCGATATAATAAGAAAGAGATGTTGGAACACGGGCACAATCATTATCTGGTCATTGCGTCGCTGGCGGTCGCGCTGATGTCGGCCTTTACCGGCTTGTCGCTGACCAAGGGTGCGTCGAGGATGCCCGTCGCGCGGCGCAAGGTCATCGTGTCGATGTCCGCTTTTGCCCTCGGGGGCGGCATCTGGTCGATGCATTTTGTGGCCATGCTCGGGATGACCTTGCCCGTCTCGTTCCACTACGACGCATTGGTGACGCTGCTGTCTGCGCTGGTCGCTATTTTGCTAACGGGCCTCGCCCTGCTCTTTGTGCATTTCGGTGAACGCACGCCTTGGCGCATTTCACTGGCCGGGCTGTGCGCAGGGGTGGGAATTCTGGCGATGCACTATATCGGGATGTCAGGCATTCAGGATGTGGAGCCGGTTTACGCCACACTTGGCCTTGCGCAGGCCATTGTCGCCGCCCTTGTTCTGTGCGTCGTGTCCTTCTGGATCTGTTACAGCAAACGGGGCAGCCGCAATATCGTGATCGGGACGATCGTCTTTGGCGGGACAGTGTTTGCGGTCCATTTCATCGCGATGGCCGGGACGCATTTCATCGAGATCGAAGGTGCTGCCTCATCGGGCCTTTGGCTCAGCAATGAGATGCTGGCCTTTGGGGTGACCTTTTCGGCCTTCGTGATATCGGGTGCATTCCTGCTGGTCGGTGTGACCTTTGCAGGCGACGTCGAGGCCCCGGCCAAACCCGCTGACGCCCCCGCGCCGGTGTCGACGGAAAGACCCCCGGTGGCACCGGAACCCGATGCGCCTGCACTGGTCAGGCTACCGTATGAAAAGAACGGACAAACGCATTTCGTCTCCCATGAAGAGGTTGCGGCCGTGCGTGCGGAGGGGCGGTATACGTTTCTGTATCACCCGACGGGACGCTTGTTCTGTCCTTGGTCCATCACGCTGGTGGAAGAACGCTTGGCGCAGGTGAATTTTCTGCGCTGTCACCGCAGTTATCTGGTCAACGTTGATCATGTCGCGAGTTTTGAGCGCAGGAAAGACAACGGCGTCTGTTTCTTTGACGGGTCTGCACATCTGGATAAGGCACCGGTCAGCCGGTCCTACCTAAAGCAGGTGCGCGCACGTTTCGGCATCTGAAACGGCGGCTGACACTCGGAACAGATTGCTGCACCTGCATACGCACTTCGTTCAGGCTATGCGCATTTCGTGCGCAAACCCATGCATTTCAGGTCTTTGCGCTCGTCTCTGATACGAAGATTTTGCTGAATGCGTCGGAATACCGCAGTCAGGGAGGACAGCGCATGATACCAGCCGCATTCGAATATCACCGACCATCCGACATCGCAGGCGCGCTGTCCGTGCTTGCCGAACACGGCGATGACGCCCGTGTGCTGGCGGGTGGCCACAGTCTGATCCCGATGATGAAACTGCGCATGGCAGACGTGCCGCATCTGATCGATCTGCAGGATATCGATGTGCTCAAGGGGATCAAAATAGATGGAGGAACGGTCACCATCGGCGCAATGGTTACGCAGCACGAGATCATCGTCAGTGACGCGTTGTTTGCGGCAGCGCCCATCATGCGCGAAGCAGCATTGCAGATTGCCGACCCGCAGGTGCGCTACATGGGTACCATCGGCGGGAATGTGGCCAACGGCGATCCGGGCAACGACATGCCCGGCCTGATGCAATGCCTGGACGCCAGTTTCGTTCTGGAAGGGGCGGACGGCACGCGGACGACGAAGGCGCGTGATTTCTACGAAGCCGCCTACATGACCGAGCGCGATGACGAAGAAATCCTGACCCATATCGTATTCGACGCCACAACGGCGGGCTACGCCTACGAAAAACAAAAGCGCAAGATCGGAGATTATGCGACGGCGGCCTGCGCCGCGCTGATCACCAAGGACGGCGATACGGTCGCCTCTGCTTCGATCTCGATGACCAACCTGAGCGATGTGCCCGTGTTTTCCGAAGCGGCGAATGCGGCGCTCGTGGGCACGACCTGCGATGCCGCCGCTGTCAAGGCGGCTGTTGCCGCTGCCTTGGAAGACATCGACCCGACCGAAGACAATCGCGGCCCCGTTGAATTCAAAATGCACGTTGCCGGGATCATCATCGCCCGCGCAATCGAGCGCGCCTGGTCACGGGCGTAAGGGAGGAGAGATCATGACAAAACAAATCATCAAATTGACCGTGAACGGAGAAGAGCAGGAAGTGCTCGCCGAGCCACGCGAGTTGCTGATCTATGTGCTGCGCGAAAAGATGGGCATGAAGGGTCCGCATGTCGGGTGCGAGACATCCCATTGCGGGGCCTGCACCGTCGAGATGGACGGCAAGTCGGTAAAATCCTGCACGATGTTCGCAGCCCAGGCTCAGGGGGCCGAAATCACTACAATCGAAGGATTAGGAACGCCGGATAACCTCCACGTTTTGCAGGAAAATTTCAAGGAGCATCACGGCCTTCAATGCGGCTATTGCACGCCCGGCATGATCACGCGGGCGCACCGTCTGCTTCAGGAAAACCCGAACCCGACCGAAGAAGAGGTCCGCTTTGGCATCGCTGGCAACATCTGCCGCTGCACCGGCTACCAGAACATCGTGAAATCCATTCTTTCGGCTGCCGCTGAACTGAATGCCGCCAAGGAGGCTGCGCAATGAAGGATGAAGTCACACGTGACGACCGCGTCGCCAATCTCAAGGGCTTGGGCTGTTCGCGCAAACGGGTCGAGGACGCGCGCTTTACCCAAGGCAAGGGCAACTACGTCGACGACATGAACCTGCCGGGCATGCTGACGGGAGATTTCGTGCGCTCGCCCTATGCCCATGCGCGCATCACGTCGATCAACACCGACGCGGCCATGGCGCTGGACGGTGTCATCGCGGTTCTGACGGCGAAGGATCTTGAGCCGCTAGGCTTGCATTGGATGCCAACGCTGGCGGGTGACAAGCAAATGGTCCTGGCAGACGGCAAGGTGCTGTTTCAGGGCCAGGAGGTTGCCTTTGTCGTGGCCAAGGATCGCTATATTGCCTCGGACGCGGTTGAACTGGTCGAGGTCGAGTACGAAGAGCTTCCCGTGATCGTGGACCCGTTCGCATCGATGAAATCGGACGTCGTGCTGCGCGAGGATCTCGATCCAACCGCACCCGGCGCGCACGGGCCGCGCAAACACCACAACCATATCTTTACGTGGGAAGTCGGCGACGAGGACGGCACCAACGCGGTCATTGACGACGCGGATATCGTGGCCGAAGAATCCATGTATTACCACCGCACCCATCCGTGCCCGCTTGAACCCTGCGGCTGTGTTGCAAGTATGGACAAGGTCAACGGCAAGCTGACGCTGTGGGGCACCTTTCAGGCACCGCACGTGGTGCGCACGGTTGCGTCTCTGTTGTCGGGCATCGAAGAACATAATATCCGTGTTGTCTCCCCCGATATCGGCGGCGGTTTCGGCAACAAGGTTGGCGTCTATCCCGGCTATGTCTGCTCCATCGTGGCCTCCATCGTGACGGGCGTGCCTGTCAAATGGGTCGAGGACCGGATGGAAAACCTGATGTCCACCGCCTTTGCGCGGGATTACTGGATGACGGGCAAGATCTCGGCCACCAAAGAGGGCAAGATCACCGGGCTGCATTGCCATGTGACGGCCGATCACGGCGCGTTCGACGCCTGCGCCGACCCGACCAAGTTCCCGGCGGGTTTCATGAACATCTGCACGGGGTCGTACGACATCCCGATCGCTTACCTGGGCGTGGACGGCGTTTACACCAACAAGGCACCGGGCGGCGTGTCCTATCGGTGTTCGTTCCGGGTGACCGAGGCGGTCTATTTCATCGAACGGATGATCGAGGTTCTGGCCATCGAGATGAACATGGATTCGGCCGAACTGCGCCGGATCAACTTCATCAAGAAAGAGCAATTCCCCTACAATTCCGCGCTTGGCTGGGAATATGACAGCGGAGATTATCACACCGCGTGGGACAAGGCCCTGAAAGCCGTTGACTATGAAGGACTGCGCAAGGAACAGGCCGAACGGGTCGAAGCCTTCAAGCGCGGCGAGACGCGCACGATCATGGGCATTGGCCTGAGCTTTTTCACAGAAATCGTGGGGGCGGGCCCGGTCAAGAACTGCGACATCCTCGGGATGGGCATGTTTGACAGTTGTGAAATCCGTATTCACCCGACAGGCTCTGCGATTGCGCGGCTGGGCACGATTTCGCAAGGGCAGGGGCATGCGACGACATTCGCGCAAATACTTGCCTCCGAGATCGGGATTTCAGCGGATAGCATCACCATCGAAGAAGGTGATACGGATACGGCGCCGTACGGACTTGGCACCTATGGGTCGCGGTCCACTCCGGTTGCTGGCGCCGCGGCGGCTATGGTCGGGCGCAAGATCCGTGCCAAGGCGCAGATGATTGCCGCCTATCTGCTTGAGGTCCACGACGACGACGTCGAGTTCGACGTCGATCGTTTTGTGGTCAAGGGCGCGCCGGAACGCTTCAAGACCATGGGCGAGATTGCCTATGCTGCCTACAATCAGGCCATTCCGGGGATCGAGCCGGGTCTGGAGGCGGTAAGCTATTACGACCCGCCCAACATGACCTATCCGTTCGGTGCCTATGTCTGTGTGATGGACATTGATGTGGATACGGGCGTGCCAACCATAAAACGCTTCTATGCGCTGGACGATTGCGGCACCCGGATCAACCCAATGGTGATCGAAGGGCAAATCCATGGCGGTTTGACCGAAGCCCTCGCTGTCGCCCTGGGCCAGGAGATTGCCTATGACGATATGGGCAACTGCAAGACGGGCACCCTTATGGACTTCTTCCTGCCAACCGCTTGGGAAGTGCCAAACTACGAGACCGATCACACGGTGACACCCTCACCGCATCACCCGATCGGGGCCAAGGGCGTCGGCGAAAGCCCGCATGTGGGCGGCGTTCCGTGCTTTTCAAATGCGGTGCAGGATGCGTTCCGACCGTTTGGCAATCGTCACACCAACATGCCCCACGATCACTGGCGCATCTGGAAGACCGCGAATGATCTTGGTCTGCATGATTGAAGAAAGGGCGGGGCGCATCCGCGTGCCCCGCGCAACCCCATGACATCCTGGACAGATATTCAGACTGCATTGGCCAGCACCGGCTATATCGCCAGCGATGATCTGGCGACGGCACTGCACATTGCCACCACTCTCGGGCGGCCTCTTCTACTGGAAGGGGCCGCTGGTGTGGGCAAGACGGAAGTGGCGCGCGCTTTGGCGAGCGTGAATGAGACACAGTTGATCCGGCTGCAATGCTATGAGGGGCTGGATGCATCGCAGGCCATCTACGAATGGAATTACCAACGCCAGCTTTTGTCGATCCGCGCGGCGTCCGAGGCGGGCGAAACCGGTGCGGCGGTGGAGGCGCGTATATTCTCCGAAGAGTACCTGTTGGAGCGGCCGTTGCTCAAGGCGATCCGCCAGGACAAGGCCCCGGTCTTGTTGATCGACGAGATCGACCGGGCAGATGAAGAGTTCGAGGCCTATCTGCTGGAAGTCCTTTCGGATTTTCAGATCACGATCCCGGAACTGGGCACGATCAGCGCCACGACGCGTCCCATTGTCATCCTCACGGCCAATGGCACCCGCGACCTGTCGGACGCGCTGCGCAGGCGTTGCATCTATGCTCATGTGGACTACCCGGACCGGGTGACCGAATTGGCGATCCTGGCTGCGCGATGCCCGGGGATTGAGGCGCATCTGGGGGCGCAAATCGTCGGTTTCGTTCAGAAAATTCGCGAAGAAGAGCTGGAGAAAGTGCCGGGCATCGCTGAAATGCTCGACTTTGCTGCCGCCTTGGCGGGGCTGGGGATCAAGGATCTGACCGAAGATCCCGTCGTGCTTCAGGCGGCGTTGGCAACTTTGCTCAAGACGCACGCCGACCGGGCAGCCGTGCCCATTGAAGTCGCGTCGCGTCTGGCCGGAAAAGCCGCATGAGCAAGGTCACACGTTTCACCGCCGCCGATCCCGGACCTGCCGCGCGGGTTTCGGGATTCATGGCGCATTTGCGGGACCACGGGTTTCGGCTGGGCGTGGCGGAGACCGAAACAGCCCTGCGCGCCTTGTCCTGTGTGAACCCGATTGATCCATCCGACGCGCGGCTTGCGCTGAAATCGGTCTGCGCGGGGTCTGCCGAAGATGTGGCGCAGTTTGATTTGTTGTTTGATGCATTTTGGCGGGCGGAAGGCCGGGTGCGGCACAAGATCATGCCCTCCGACCAGACCACGCCCCAGCAGAATATGAAAAACTCACGCACGGACGAGACGCAGAAAAGTTCCGGAGATGGCTCGATCCACGCACCGGAAGAGGGCGACGATGGCGAGGAAAGCTATGCCGAGGGCACGGGCAAGCTTGTGGCATCCAAAGCAAGAAACCTGATGAAGAAAGACCTGCGCGAGATGGTGTCGGCCGAGGATATCCGGGCCGCCGAACAGGTTGCCATGCGTCTTGGCAAAGCCTTGCGGGATCGTCGGTCGCGACGGCGCAAGGCCGCAAAAAAGGGTGCGCTGATCGACTTGCGCCGGACCATGCGTCACAGCCTGTCCTCGGGGGGTGAACCCTTGCGCCTCGCCAAACGCAAACGGCCAGAGCGACCTTTGAAAATCGTCGCACTTTGCGATGTGTCGGGGTCGATGATGAACTACGCGCGTCCCTTTCTGGCCTTCCTTGCGGGTTTGATGCGCGCCGACAGCGCGAGCGATGCGTACCTGTTTCATACCCGTCTCGTGCGGATCACCAATGCACTGCGCGATGATGATCCTCTGCGCGCGCTCAACCGGATCACGCTTTTGGCCGATGGCTTTGGCGGCGGCTCGAAAATCGGTGTGAACCTTCAGCAGTTTGCGGGCAGCTATGCGCGCAATTTTGTCGACGGGCGCAGCGTCGTTGTGATCCTGTCGGACGGCTATGACAGTGACAGCCCTGAAATACTGGGTACGGCCTTGGCCAAACTGAAGCGGCGCGGATGCAAGATCGTGTGGCTGAACCCACTGAAAGGCTGGAAAGACTACAAACCCGTCGCGCGCGGCATGGCAACGGCCTTGCCCCACCTTGATGCCTTTGCGGCGGCCACCACGTTGAACGATCTGGCCGCGTTGGAAACCACGTTGGCGCGGCTATGACTCTCTCACGCTCTGATCACGCCCGTCTTGAGGCAACGATGCAAGAGCTGAAGGCCAAGGGCGTGCCTTTTGCCATGGCGACGGTCGTGCGCACGGTCGATGCGACCTCGGCCAGGCCGGGGGGGAAGGCGCTGCTGGACCGAGATGGGAAAATCCTGCTGGGTTGGGTCGGCGGCGGATGCGCGCGCGGTGCCGTGGGCAAGGCCGCACGGGATGCCATCAGCAGTGGTGATCCGCAACTGATTTCCCTGCGCCCGCAGGAGCTTTTGGAGACCGAGGGCGTGGCGGTCGGAGAAGTGCGCGACGGCGTCCGTTTTGCCCGCAATGGTTGCCCCTCCAAGGGGACGATGGATGTGTTTGTCGAACCTGTTCTGCCGTTGCCGGAAATGGTGATCTGCGGCACGGGTCTGGTAGCCATGGCGCTGGCCAGCCTTGCAACGCGCTTTGATTTCAAGGTTGCAGTCCATGCAGCGGAGGGGATCGAAACGGATGCGGACGTCACGCGGGGCTTTGACTTTGACACCAGCGGTTTCGTTGTTGTTGCGACCCAGGGCCAGGGGGACCAGAACGCATTGCGGGCCGCCGTGTCCACCGATTGCAGCTATGTGAGCTTTGTCGGCAGTCGCAAGAAATTCAAGACATTGGCGGCCAGGCTGGTGGCCGAAAACGCTGATCTTGAACCCGCCTTGCGGACGGTTCACGCACCCGCCGGATTGGATATCAACGCGATCACGCCTGACGAAATCGCATTGTCCATTCTGGCACAGATTACCCGATTGCGCCGGGCCGGACTGACACACGGTCAGGTGCGGGATGCGTGAGTGCGCAGCCATTGTACCGGCCACGCGTTTGGACAGGGTGGGCGAATTGGCTGTGTCGCGCAGGCTCGCGGTTGCTTGCCCTGCAATGACGCAGGAGAACTGTCCATGACCTGGCTGAGGCGTGCCGCGACGCGGATCACAGGACGCGTGTTTTCCCCACTGACCAAAGAGCAGGCCGATCTGCTGGCATCAATCAAATTCCCTTGCTGCTGAGAAAAGGACACCACCCATGGAACTCAGAGACGAAATCGTCATAAATGCCCCTCAGGCCGTCGTCTACGCGGCCCTGAACGATCCCGAAATCCTGAAGGACTGCATTCCCGGTTGCGAGGAGTTGGTCAAAACGTCCGACACCGAGTTGGAAGCCAGGGTTGTCCTCAAGATCGGCCCTGTGAAGGCCAAGTTCAACGGGAATGTCACGCTCAACCCGGACGCGCCACCAGAGCGGTTTTCGCTGACCGGAACCGGCAATGGCGGAGCCGCGGGTTTTGCCAAGGGCGGCGCGGAGGTCGTGCTTGAGGACCATCCTGACGGCACACTTTTGAAGTACAATGCGACCGCCGAGATCGGGGGCAAGCTTGCACAACTGGGCAGCCGTCTCATTCAGGGGACGGCCAAGAAACTCGCGGCCAAGTTCTTCAAGAGCTTTGCCGAGCGTGTCGGCTCGCAGGAGACGGTCTGAGGCTGGTCGAAGCGACTGCACCGATCTTGGATGGCGGATGACCGCGGTCCAACAAGACCGCGCTGTCTTTCAGGTGTCACGGACCGACAGTCCGTACAGACTGCCGCAAGCGCGATCTCTTAGCCCGGTTGCGCGTCGAGAATGCAGCTTTCCAAAATGATATTTTCGAATGGGTCCACGATTCCGATATCGCTCAGCCTCGGTCCGGCATTGCAGACCAGAGACGCCCCGAAGAGCGCCTTGAACACCAGAAAGGGCGGCTCCCAGGTCACACACTGATCCAACGCGTCGCGCACCGCCCTGAAATCACGGGCCACATCAGCGAGCCGCGCGGGACTGATCAGACCCGCAATGGGCAGCGCCATATGTTGCAGGACAACACCGTTGTGTGCCACGGCCATGCCCCCTTGCGATTCCAGAACTGCAGTCGCGGCCGCGGCCATCGTTTGTGCATCCGTGCCGAACACCGTGAGATTATGGCTGTCATGGGACACTGTCGAAGCAAACGCGCCGGTCCATGTGCCCCAGTTTTCCATCAATGCCACACGCACGGGCGCGTCCGCCGCGTAACGGTTTACGATCGCCATGCGGATCATGTCTTGCGGAAGATCCAGTGTGCCGCCCGAGGTCGTGAGCGTGCGTTCGCTCCATTCGGGAAAGCGCGGCTTGGACAAGGTGGCAACACGGGCCGTGGGGGCGGTACTGGACACTTCGAACGCATCCGGGCCAAGCCGGGTCAGGGACACGGAATGCGACAGGCGTTCAGGCACGCGCGGCGCCGTTTGAGCAGCCAGCAGGAGGCCATCCCGCGCCACGATGTTCCCATCCAGCACGACCGTTTCGGCCCGGACGTCGTCGCGGTCTGTCAGGATCACCAGATCGGCGCGTTTGCCGGGCGCTACGAGCCCAAGATCCGGGCGCCCGATGCGGGTTGCCGCATTCAGCGTCGCCGCGCGGTAGACCCAGGCCGCCGGCAAGTTGAGCGCAATCAGGTGCCGGATCACCTGATCCAGCCCACCCTTGGCCAGCAGGTCATCGGGAAAGACGTCATCGGTGCACAGGGTGACGGTCTGGGGCATGTGACCCAGCGCAAGGATCGCCTCTGCGAATTCCGGCAACAGATGGGTATGGGAGCCGCGCAATTCGATTGTCAGACCGGCGCGCAGCTTTTCCAGAAAATCCGCCGCGGAGGTCAGTTCGTGATCGGTTTCGACCCCCGCCGCGGCGTAGGCGTTCAGATCGTTGCCGCTCAGACCGCGCGCATGGCCGCAGACGCGCTTGCCGCTGGCCAACCCTGCTCCGACGATGCCCGCGACCCTGGGATCGCCGCTCAAAAGCGGGTCCATCGTCATCATTTCCGCAGCACCGTGAATGTCGGGGCGGGCCAGCAGCCTGGCCACGGTTTCGCGGTCGAAATCGCCGCCGCTTTGTTCAAATCCGGGCGCAGAGGGCACACAGGTGGGGGCCAAAGGCAGGAACCGTAGCGCTGCCGCCGCTGCACAGGCGAGGGCATAGCCCATCCCGTCCAATCCAGCGACATTGGCAAACTCGTGCGGGTCCCACAGCGCCGTTGTTACCCCGCGCGGCAGAACATGCGCCGCATATTCTGCGGGCGTCACCATCGAGCTTTCGACATGCATGTGGGTGTCGATCAGCCCCGGGACGACAAAGCGGCCGGTCGCGTCGATGCGCTTTTCAGCCTCTCGGGCGTTGGGAGCATGCACCGAGGCGATCAAGGGCCCGACAAGGCCGATATCTGCGGCGCGTTCTTCGCCCGTGACCATGTCGATCACGGTGCCGTTCTCGATCAGAACGTCGAATGGAGTTGCGCCGCGCGCGGCTTGGACTGCGCGGGCGCGCAAGCCCGGGTCGGTCAGGTTGGCGTCATGGGGCATGGGAGCGGCCTTGTGTTGCGAGGGCGGCGAGGCAGACCATCGCCGTGTCGGGGGGGCAAGCGGTTGCGAGGCGGGTGGTCGATGACAGGTCGGGCGTGAAACGGGTCGCGCCATAATCCGCACCCGGCGTGGTGCACACATCCAGCGCCATCGGGGTAAAATCCATCATATGCGGCGCTGAGAAGGCGAGGGCGGCAATCGGATCGTAGATCGCCATTTTTTCCCGCCCGCGGTCCAGCGCGATATCGAGATATCCGCCCAGCAGGTCGGCAGATGGTTGGGTCATGTCCGGCATGTCCGCGGGGCCGAAGGTCACCTGACGACAGATTTCCAGATCGATCACATCCAGCGGGATGCCGGACCTGGCCACGATGTCTGCGGCCTCGGGATCGGCGAGGCTGTTGAACTCCGCCGCCGCAGAGTGATTGCCCGGCCCATTGCTGCCGCCCATCCAGACGATGCGGCTGAGCGTTTGTGCGTCTTCTGGATGGTGCAGAACAAGGTGTGCGACAGTGGTGAGCGGGCCGATGGCGAGGAGCGTGGGGTCTTGCGTGCGCTGCACCCACGTCAACAGGCCTTCCAATGCCGGTGGTAGATCAGGGATTTCGGTGGGCTGCGGAAGCTGTTGCCCTCGGCTGCGCATACCTGTCGGCCCCAATATGCGTTCCGCCGTCTCAAAGGCGCGGACCATGGGGCGATCAGCGCCCGCGAAAAGGGGGATATTCAGGTCAAACACGGTGCGTGCGCCAAGTGCATTCGCGATGGCGCAGTCTCGCGTCGCGCATCCATATGTCAGCGACAGACCCGCAATGCGCACGTCCTGTCGGCGCAGCAACAGGATGGCCCAAAGGTCATCAAACCCGAAATCCGTATCGACCCAGACCTCCGTCATGCCATCAAACGCCGCGCAGTGTCCTGGGGCAGGTCAAAGGCGATGCTCTGGCCGATGGGCACTTCTGCTGTCTCGATACTTGCATCTGCCTTGATCTCGCCCAAGGGACTGTCGAGCACGTATTCGCGGTGTCCGCCTGCGAAACTGCTGCTGCGCACCTTACCGGAATACGGCCCCGCGCCGACAGAAACGCCACTGGGGCGCCATGCCAATACGGGCGCGTCTGTTGTAAAGCCAAGCGGCAGACGCGCGGACCCGTTGACGAGGTGGCCGCCTTCGACGTGAAAGATGTTCTCGAACCCCATGAAATCGGCGGCAAAGGCTGTTTCGGGCGCGGCATAAAGCTCCCGGGCCGTGCCCAGTTGCTCTATCTTGCCATCGTTCATCAAAACGATGCGGTCGGCCAACGCCAAGGCTTCGGACTGGTCGTGGGTGACAAAGACCATTGTGACGCCGGTGTCGCGTTGAACGCGTTGCAATTCGTTGCGCATCTCAAGACGCAATCGCGCGTCCAGATTGGACAGCGGTTCATCCAGCAGCAGCACCTTGGGTTGCATCACCAAGGAGCGGGCGAGGGCGAGGCGTTGTTGCTGACCGCCCGACATTTCGGCCGGTTTGCGGCTCTCGAACCCGGTCAGACCGACGGTCGCCATGCCCGCTTCCGTTTTGGCGCGCACTTGCGCATCCGGGAGCTTTTGCAGGCGCAGGCCGAAGGCGACATTCTCGAAGGCGCTCAGATGCGGGAAAAGCGCATAGGACTGAAACACCAAACCAATGCCGCGCTTGTTGGCCGGCGTCCGCGTCACGTCGCGCCCGTCAATCTCGATTGATCCGGATGTCGGCGTCAGCAACCCCGCGATGGCGCGCATGGTCGTCGTTTTGCCGCAGCCGGACGGGCCTAAAAGAGCGATCAACTCGCCCTCGTGAATATCGAGGTTGAGATTGGGCACGGCCACGGTCGATCCATAGGACAACACAAGATCGGTGAGCGAAACAAAGCGGTCAGACATAGCGCGAAAATCCCAACAGCCTTTCGGCCAGAAAAACGATGGCGACGGAGAGAAAGGCCAGAATGGCAGACAGGGCGGCCACGGACGGATCGAAGGTGATTTCCATGTAGGACAACATGTCGATGGGCAGCGTCCGCACGCCGGGGCCGGACAGGAACAGCGAGGCGGGGACCTCGTTGAAGCTGGTCACGAACCCCAGAATGAAGGCCGCCAGTATGCCGCCGCGAATGTTGGGCAGCACGACCTTGGTAAACGCCTGGAACCGCGTGCAGCCAAGGATCACGGCGGCCTCTTCCATGTCGCCACGCAGGTTATTGAGGCTGGAGGATACGACGCGCACCGCATAGGGCAACACAAGCGCTGTGTGCACCATAAAGAGCGCCATCGTGATCGTGACGTTCAAGGGTACCACGATGTAGCGCAGCAGAGCGAGCCCCACGATAATGCCGGGCACGATGATGGGGGCGGCCACGATGGTGCGGATCGTCTCGGCCCACGGCAGGTCATAACGATTGAGAGCATAGGCCGCCGGGATGCCAATCAGCAGCGCCGTGAGCGTGCCGAAGATGGCCAGAAACATCGACAGGGCAAAGCTGGCGCGGAAACTCTCAACCGTGAACACCTTGGCGTACCATTTCAGTGACAGGCCTTGGGGCGGGAAGGACAATGCTTCGCCCGCAGAGGCCCCCGCCAGAATGACGATCAGGAAGGGACCGATCAGGAAGGTCAGCGTGACCCCGAGGATGATCCAAATGCTCAATCTGGACATGGGCTATCTCCTGACCGAAGCGATGCGTTTGAGAACGATATTGGCCGTGAAAGACATGACGATCAGGATCATCGCGATCACGCTGGCAGAGACGAAATCATTGGACACGTTGACCTTTTGATAGAGCAGCGTCTCGAGCATAAGAACCTTGGAGCCGCCAAGGATCGCGGGGGTGATATAGGCGGTCAGCGCCCCGGTGAAGACAAGCGTACCGCCGATCACGAGGCCTTCTTTGGTGAGCGGCAGGATGACCCGCAAGAACACTTGAAGCCAGCTGGCGCCCAGGACGCGCGCGGCGGGAATGACATCGCGGGGAATGTTTTCCATCGCGGAGACCAGCGAGATGATCATCAGCGGCAGGAACAATTGCAACAATCCGATGAACACGGCGGTTTCCGTGAACAGCAGCCGGATTGGTGTGTCTGACAGGCCCAGACCCACAATCACGTCGTTGACGATGCCGGTGCGGCCCAGAATGACGATCCACGCATAGGTCCGCGCCACCGGTGAGATCATCAGCGGCAATACGACCAGCCCAAAGATGCGCCCGCGGGATTTGGGCGGCAGGCTGACGATGCAAAAAGCCGCCGCATAGCCGATGATGGCAGACGCCCCAGCCACCAGCAGGCCCAGTTTCAGGGTGCGCCAGAAAACGGCGCGGTTGAGCGGTTTGGAGAAAAACTCGAAATAGCCATTCAGGCTCCACCCCGTATCGGACTGGAACGCAACCGACAGAAGGATACCGACCGGCACAAGAAAGAAGAGCAGCGTGAAGAACGCCGCTGGCAGGGCAAGCGCCAAACCTTCTTTGCGATTGAGAAACATGGTCGGGTCTCCGGATCAGGCGAACGGCGCAGGTGTGCCCGCGCCGCTCGGTGCGTGTTACTGAATGACTTCCGTGTTCCACTGTTCGACCCATGCATCGCGGTTCGCGATGATCGCGGCCGGGTCCATGATGTTCAGCGAATTGATCAGGTCCGCACCGTAGGTCAGGTTGTCGGCAACCTCGTCACTGACCACGACATCCATATTGGCCGGGCTGTCGATCAGCGCGTTGGCGATGCGGGTCTGCACTTCGGCGGACAGCCAGTAATCCATCAGCTTGTACGCCAGCTCTTCGTTGCCATTGTTGGCCGTCATCAGCATGACGTTCATACCGCCCGCCTGACCTTCGGCGGGTTCGGCCCATGCAAAGGGCAGGGGCGAGCTGCGAAAGCGGCTCCAGGCAAAGCGGCCCACGGGGGCGGCGATGACTTCTTCCTGGTTCATCAATTGCGCCAACTCGGACGAGCGAGAGTAGAACGTTACGATGTCATCCGCGCTTTCCCCGATCCGGGAGATCACGCCGGAGAAGTCCTGACCGTCGCCACCCATGGCCTTGTCCAGCATCATGAGTGTCAGCGGCCCCTGGGTGCCCGTGATGTTGGGCAGCGACACGTTTCCGGCCAGTTCCGGGCCCAACAGGTCCCCCCAGCTGTCGATTTCGACCAGATCGGAACGGTAGACGATGGAGCTGGCATAGAACGTATATCCAACGGCCATATTATCGCCGATCGGGTTTTGGGCGGCGGGATAGAGCCGGTCAAAATTGGACAGTTTCGAGGTGTCGAGCGGTTGCAGCAGACCTTTCTGGGCCAAACTCAGCGCGTCGTGGCTGGAGATCACCGCCATGTCGATCACCGGGTCGGCGGCGTTGGCTTCGATCTTGGCCATGCGCTCGACGCTGTTGCCGGTCTCGATCACCAGTTCGCAACCGCAGATTTCCTCGAACGGGTCGTAAAGCGCTTCCTTGTAGGCGTCCTGCGCAAAGGAATAGACCGATATGGTCAGGGTTTCCTGGGCGTTTGCACTGGCGGCCATGAGGGCCAGTGTGGATGCGGCGAGAGCGAGGGTCTTTGTCATGTGAAGTCTCCTGTTCGGCTTAGTTTGGGATTGCGGTGGATTGGCGGATGACGAGGCGCATGGGAACAACTTCGCCCAAATGTGGCGGGGGCGTTCCGGCGATCATCGCGGTGATGATTGCGATGGCGCGGGCAGCGATGTCTTCGACGTTCTGCGCGACGGTGGTGAGCCTTGGATGCATGATGGACGAGATCGACATATTGTCGAAGCCCGTCAGGCTGACCCGGTCCGGAACGGGGATTTGTGCCCGCAACAGGCTGGAATGAACCTGTAGCGCGATCAGGTCCGAGGTGGTCAGGATGGCAGTGACGCCCTGGCTGATCCGCTCGGGCACTGCGGCCAGACCGTCCGCGCCCCACAGAACGTCGACCTGTATATCGGCGGGCAGGGCTGAAGTCATACCCTTGATCCGGTCGCTCTGTACCTCTGACACTGGATCACCGCCCAGCAACAGAAGGTGGCGATGGCCGATCTCCGCGATATGCCGTGCAATCAAGGCACCGCCGCCGACGTGATCCGCCGACACGGCGTTTTGCGGATCGGATTGGGTATTGATGACGGCCACGGGCACCGGCATTGGATCAGGCGAGGTACCTTTCTGCGGGACGACCAGCAGGCCATCGACACCAAGGTTGAGCAAGCGGCGGAGCGCTGCACTTTGTTCGGCGGCACTGCCGCGCGAGTCGGCAATCAGAATGCCCAACTGTCTGGCGTCCGCCTCGTTGGAAATCGTTTGGGCGATGCGGGGGAAAAGCGGGTTGGTCAGGTCGGGCATCACCAATCCCAGAATGCCGGTCCGACCACTGCGCAATGCCCGCCCGGCAAGGTTGGGCCGATAGCCCAATTCGTCGGCCCGGGCACGGATCCGTTGGACCATGTCTTGCGACACGCGTCCCTTGCCGCTGAGCGCGTTGGAAACGGTCGCGGCAGTAATCCCCAGATCGGAAGCGATATCCTTGATGCTGACCATGACTCTCTCATTGATGAGATTAAACGATTAATCTTGAGAATGCTCCGGGTCAATCTCTAAGAATGGCCCTTAAACGAGCGCGCGCCCGGCCTTTATCGCGCATTCATGCTTAGCCTGAAGCTTTCAGAAGGGACCAGACCGCGATGGGCCCGGTTCCGGGCGCCAAATCTCGTGCTTTTGCGGCATCGCGTGCCTATCCGCTTGCACATGGTCCACGCCCTGCATAGAAGGACGCGAATTTACAAAAAGCCCCGCACGGGGCCTTATTGCTATGGGAGCACACATGCAGGTCACCGAGACGCTGAACGAAGGTCTGAAACGCGGCTACGCCATTACCGTGACCGCCGCAGAGCTGGACGCCAAGGTCAACGAAAAGCTCGTCGAAGCGCAGCCCGAAGTTGAAATGAAGGGGTTTCGCAAAGGCAAAGTGCCGATGGCCCTGTTGAAAAAGCAGTTTGGCCAACGCTTGATGGGCGAAGCGATGCAGGAAAGCATCGACGGCGCGATGTCGGAACATTTTGAGGCGACGGGCGACCGGCCCGCGATGCAGCCTGAGGTCAAGATGACCAACGAGGACTGGAAAGAAGGCGACGATGTCGCCGTAGACCTGTCCTACGAAGCGCTGCCCGAAATCCCTGAAGTGGATATGAGCGCGCTGACGCTGGAGCGTATGGTGGTCAAGGCCGACGACGCGGCCATCGAAGAAACACTGGCGTCGCTGGCGGAAAGCGCGCAGGATTTCAAAGCGCGCAAGAAGGGCTCCAAAGCCAAGGACGGCGATCAGGTCGTGATGGACTTTGTCGGCAAAGTCGACGGCGAAGCGTTTGAGGGTGGCACCGCAGAAGACTATCCGCTCGTGCTGGGCTCCAACTCCTTCATTCCTGGCTTCGAAGAGCAACTTGTTGGCGTAAAGGCCGGCGAGGAAAAGGCCGTAACGGTGTCTTTCCCCGAGGACTATCAGGCGGATCACCTTGCCGGCAAAGAAGCCGTGTTCGACTGCACGATCAAAGAGGTCAAAGAGCCCGTTGCCGCCGAGGTGAACGACGAGTTGGCCACGAAATACGGCGCCGAAGACCTCGCTTCGCTGAAAACGCGGATCGGTGAGCAGCTCGAAGGCGAATATGCCGGTGCCGCCCGTGCAGTGATGAAACGCGCGTTGTTGGACCAATTGGACAAGGCCGTCAGCTTTGATCTGCCGCCATCGCTGGTCATGGCCGAAGCCAACCAGATCGCGCATCAGCTCTGGCACGAGGAAAACCCGGAGGTTGAGGGCCACGATCACCCCGAGATCGAAGCGACCGACGAGCACAAGGAACTGGCCGAACGCCGCGTGCGACTGGGCCTGTTGTTGGCGGAATTGGGGCAGAAGGCCAAGGTGGAAATCACCGACGCCGAGATGAGCCAGGCGATCATGGCGCAGGCCCGTCAGTATCCGGGGCAGGAGCGCCAGTTCTTTGAATTCGTTCAGCAAAACCAGCAGATGCAACAGCAACTGCGCGCGCCGCTGTTCGAAGATAAAGTGGTCGATTACATTTTTGAAAATGCCACGGTCACCGATAAGGACGCCACCAAAGACGACCTGCAAAAAGCGGTTGAAGCGCTGGAAGACGAATAACCCAGTACGTCCATGCATGGGTTGAGGGCCGGTCTGCAAGGACCGGCCCTTTTTTGTTCTATCGCATCAAGACATGGACTGACGCTTCAAGCTTCACAAAGCCCCGTCAGAAGGCCAGCAACTCCTGCAGTGTATAGTCCTGCTGTACGATCATGTCCGGATCTTCCATATGTGCGGGATCCGCAAGAATGCATCCTACACCACACAGTTGCCGTGCGATCCTGGCGCGCGCATCCACATACCAAATCCGCCCGCCGGGGGTGGCAATGTAGCCGTCCGTATCGTCTTCGATATCGGTGCGCATATCGTCGAAGGACGGAACCTCGGTGAAATATTCCAGATCGGCTGCACCGTGGGTATGATAGGATGCTATGACCTGAATGCTCTGCCATTTCGGGGAGGGGGGCAAACAGGAGGCTTGATTGCCCTTTCGCGGGGTCGTCGCCACAAACTGCCCGTCTGGCTGCACGCCGATCAGGCCGCAATATTCGCGTTGCTCGGCAAAGGATATCGGTTGGATGTCGTTGAACAACTGCGTGACAAAGGCAATCTCCTCAGCGGTCTGAGGTATACTGCGCTCGCTCATCTGCACCGATTGAAGGTCCTGAGCACAAGCGGACAGAGCGAGACAAATGAACAAAACGCGCATGGTGGGATGGTCGCTCAGGCAGAAGCGCTTGTCAAACGCGTCCGCATATCCTCGGACAGGGTTTTACTCATGAGCAAAGGACTACTCCGGCCTTCTCTGTTCCTGAAAATCCCGGGGGTGAGGCCGCAGGCCGAGGGGGCTGGCCCCCTGTTTGGGGTCCTGCCGGACGGTATCGTAGAAAAAAGGCCGCGCTGTAAAAGCACGGCCTTCTCAAAAATTTACGCTTGCCGGATACGATCAGGCCCGAGGCTCTTCATCCGCGTCTGGCAATGCCTCTTCGACGGTTTCGGCCAGGTCATCGTCCTCGGATGCCGCGGCACCGATATCATCGAACAATTCGGCGATTTCGAAATCAGCGGCTGCTTCTTCTTCGGCCGCCAGTTCCTGGATCGATTTTCCGGACGCTTGCAATTCAGCCTCTTCAGGCGAGCGCGCGACGTTCAACTGGATCGTCACATCGACCTCCGGGTGCAGAACGATATGCACGTCATGAACACCTAGTTCCTTGATCGGTTGGGCAATGACGATCTGTTTGCGATCGACGGTAAACCCTTCGGCGGTGGCGGCTTCGGCGGCGTCACGCGGTGTGACCGAGCCGTAGAGGTTGCCGCCGTCCGACGCCTGGCGAATCACGATGAACTGCTGTCCATGCAGCTTGTCGCCCATGGCTTCGGCTTCTTTGCGGGTCTCGAGGTTTTGCGCTTCGAGCTGCACTTTTTGTGCTTCGAAATTGGCAATGTTCTCTTTGGATGCGCTCAGCGCCTTTTTCTGCGGCAGCAGAAAATTGCGGGCGTATCCGGATTTGACGTCCACGACGTCGCCCATCTGGCCCAGTTTGGCCACACGTTCGAGAAGGATCACTTGCATATCAGATACTCCTTACTTCACAGCATAGGGCAGCAGGGCGAGGAAGCGGGCGCGCTTGATGGCACGGGCCAGTTCACGTTGCTTCTTGGCCGAGACGGCGGTGATACGGGACGGCACGATCTTGCCACGCTCGGAGATGTAGCGTTGCAGCAGGCGTGTGTCTTTGTAATCGATCGCAGGGGCATTATCACCCGAGAACGGGCAGACCTTGCGACGGCGGAAAAATGGTTTTGCAGCCATGGTTTAGCTCCTTTTCCTAATCAACGGCGCTCGCGGCGTTCGCCACGGTCGCTGCGCTCATCGCGCTTTTGCATTTGAACGGAGGGGCCTTCGCCGTGTGCGTCGACCTTGATTGTCAGAACGCGCATGACGTCGTCATGCAAGCGCATCAGGCGTTCCATCTCCTGGATCGCAGGTGCGGGCGCGTCCGTGCGCAAAAAGGCATAGTGGCCCTTGCGGTTCTTGTTGATCTTGTAGGCCATGGTCTTGACGCCCCAGTACTCGTTTTCAACGAGTTGGCCGCCATTGTCGGCGAGGACGGTGCCAAAATGTTCGATGAGCCCTTCGGCCTGTGTGTTCGACAGGTCCTGACGGGCGATCATCACATGCTCATAAAGAGGCATGGTGGTGCTCCACTTCTATCAAGGCGCATTTCATAGACCGATCCGATGATGCCCTGCGGATGGTCACGAGAGACTGCGCGGCAAAAACTGTTTGCAGGGACGGGTCCGTATACACCGATAAGCGCGAAGGGCAAGGGCCAGAACGGTTTTCACCGCGCTCACGCATTCGTCACGTCCTTCCCCTGATATTGCCTCGTTTCGCACGGACCCTCCAAAGGCCCGTGATCCGCAAAGAGGCTTGTTATGAGATCTGTTTCTGACCTTATGATTGATGCAAAACAAGGCCGGTGCGAAGAGGTGCTCTTTTTCTCCCTCTGCGCGGTGCGCTGGATGATCGGATTTACTCTCATTCTGGTTGCGGCGGGATTGTGGGTGCAGCCCGGTGCCAGTTGGGAGGCCGACCTCGCATTGATGAAACCTGGGCTCTCAACAGTCTTTTTATCGCTGGCTTGGAGGTTACGCCATCGGGTCGAACCCGCAGTTGAGAGCTCAGGAGGCCGGGTTCGATGAAGCTGTCCATGTGGTGCGGTGACAAGGTTCATACCTGAACGCGTATCGGTCAAACTGAGATATTTCGGACATCCGATCCCATTTCAATCGTCGGCGCAGTGCGCCATTGCGGACGATACACGCGTCCTTTGTGGGCGCGGACGGGGTGTAATTCCGCGCGGATTTCACGGTGTTCAGTTTTGCGCAGGATCTGTTGAACTCTGCGCAATTGCAGGCGCAGCCGTTTGACCCAATCTCAGCCACACATACGCAACCTTGGAGTCCCAACTGATGAAATCACTTCTTATTGCCGCCGCGTTGAGCACAACAGCGACATTTGCCTTCGCCGCAGAAAAATACAATCTAGACGCCAGCCACAGCCAAGTCCTGTTCTCTTATGATCACCTGGGTTTTTCCACGACCTGGGGCATGTTTTCGGGCTTCGAAGGCGAGATCATGTTTGACAAGGACGATCCAGCTGCCTCCAGCGTGACCGTGTCGATGCCGACGAAGAGCATGTTTACCGGCTGGGAGGCGCGCACCGGACATTTCATGTCTGACGATTTCTTTGGCGCGACGGATGAAGACATGATTTCGTTTGTATCCACGGGGATCGAAGTGACGGGCGACGACACGGCCCTGATCACCGGCGACCTGACCATGAACGATATCACGAAATCCGTCGTTCTCGACGCGACAATGAACCAGGCGGGAACGCATCCGATGGCGAACAAGGCTTGGGTCGGGTTCGATGCCACCACGACGCTGGTGCGGTCCGAATTTGGGCTCGGTCAATTTGCGCCCTTCGTGAGCGACGAGGTGCAGGTTCAGATTTCGATTGAAGCTGGTATTGCGGAAGACGCGCCCACAGACAGCTGATCTCGTGTATTCTTTACAGGTCAGGCCGCGCGAGACATTGCGCGGCCTGTTTTCGTTTGTTCTGTTGAAAGGACACGCCTCACGGCGTGACACGATGTTTTGCAGGGCGGCCTTTTCAGGCCACCCTGCGAAACGACTGGCCCTCTAGTCATCTGTGGGCGCGCAGTCTGGACCCTTCCATCAGCCAACGTTTGATCCGACCGTCAAGCCTGCCCCCTGCTCCGGCTGGCGTCAGAGACTTGTCGGCCTAGTCTGCCCGTGTGGCTGTCAACGAGACGTCCAGGCCTACCTCGAATTTCAAAGAACTTTCATCCGTCATATTCGCGCCGATGCCGAAGTCGTTGCGGTTCAGGGTCATGCGCCCGGTCATACTGGCCGTGTTCCCTTCCAGTGCCAGGGCGAAGGGCAGGGTGGTCGGCACGCTTTGATCCCTGATGGTCAAAATGCCTTGCGCTTCATACCCGTCCACCACCGGGACGATGTCGGCCACAAAGCGGGCGGTCGGGAATGCGCTGGCGTTGAAGTAATCCGGCCCCATGGCCTGATCCGTCACGGATCCGAGCGTGAGAGATCCGATCGACACGGTGACGTCGACAGTGCCCGCGACACGACCTTCCGCTTCGTTCGGCACCGTTTCGTCAAACTGGATCGCGGCTGTCCAGTCGGCGAATGTGCCGGTCACGTCGGAGCCAAGTTGGGTCACCGTGATGCTCAAGGAGCCTTGCTGGACTTGCCAATCCGTTTGCACGTCCTCCAGTACAGCGGCATCGGGGCCGTTCCCATGCGGGGCATAGACGCCCAGAGCCGCACCTCCGGTCAGTGCCAACGCCCAAAGCGCGAGTGCCGCAATGATGGGTGTTGCGTGTTTGTGCGTTCCGGCCGTTCTTGGCACAAGGGCGTCGCCGAACCACATGCGTCGCAGTGTGGCGTCCTTGTCAATCATGTGATGCTTGAGCGCACCGGCAATATGCAACAGGATCGACGCGGCCAGCACCTTGGTCAGCACCCAATGCGCGCCTGCAAAGAGGGCTGCGACGCCTTCGGATTTTGGGACCAGCGGCAGATCTTGCCCCAAGGGCCACCAGATCGGGGCGAAACCCGTCGCTGCGGCATGGTGGATCCAGCCCGACAGCGGCACCAGCACCAGACTGCCGTAGAGCAACCAATGGACGGTTTCCGCGGCCAGGCTTTCGAACTTGCGATCTGGGTGCAGCAGGCCGGGTTTGGGTTGCGTGACGCTCCAGCCGATCCGGGCCAGTGCTACGAAGAACACCGCGACGCCAAGCGTTTTGTGCAAGGAAAACAACCATGCCTTGCGCGCCAATTCTTCGGACGTGTCATAGGGCAGGTCATTGGCGATCACCCCCAGGGGAATCAGCGACAGGATCAGAAGGGCCGTGAGCCAGTGAAATGTTTTGGAAACAGACCCGTAGCGGTCGGTGGTGTTGGTCAGGGACATGAGCACTTTCCGGTTTGGATCTGTTGAGTGTCTTGTAGAATAATGTTGGTCCCGCAGTCCTCAAGGCAACTGCGAATTCGTGCACATCCGTGGTGCGGCAGTATCTTGCTAGGACGCCGTTGCCGCTTTACACGGTTCGGAACTAAGTTGAACCAAAGGAATAAAGCATGAGCGTGGCATTCGTATTTCCGGGCCAGGGCGCGCAAACCATCGGGATGGGCCGCGATCTGGCCGAAGCCTATCCGGCAGCGCGCGCCGTTTTCGAAGAGGTGGACGAGGCCCTTGGTGAAAAACTGAGCGCTCTGATCTGGGAAGGCGATCTGGAAACACTGACGCTGACGCAGAATGCCCAGCCCGCGTTGATGGCGACATCGATGGCGGTCATGCGCGCATTGCAGGCCGAGGGCATCGGCATTGGGCGCGCATCATTTGTGGCGGGCCATTCTCTGGGGGAGTATTCCGCGCATTGCGCAGCCGGAACGCTGAGCATTGCGGATACGGCACGTTTGTTGCGTACGCGCGGCAAGGCCATGCAGGATGCCGTGCCAGTCGGTGTCGGCGCAATGGCGGCTCTTTTGGGGTTGGACTTCGAAGCGGTGACCGAGGTGGCACTTGAAGCCGCGCAGGGGGAAGTGTGCCAGGCGGCCAATGACAACGACCCCGCGCAAGTCGTCGTATCGGGCCACAAGGGGGCCGTTGAGCGGGCGATTGATATCGCCAAGGCCAAAGGCGCCAAACGCGCCGTCATGCTGCCGGTATCGGCGCCCTTCCATTGCGCTTTGATGGCACCCGCCGCGGACGTCATGGCGGATGCGTTGAAAGGCGTAAAAATGGCGGACCCTGCCGTTGCCATCGTGCCCAATGTCACAGCCGAGGGTTGCAGCAGCGTGCCGACTCTGAACAAGTTGCTGGTGGAACAGGTCACCAGTTCGGTGCGCTGGCGCGAAAGCATGATCTGGATGGCCGGGCAGGGCGTGACCGAGATCTGGGAGATCGGTGCGGGCAAGGCGCTGTCGGGGATGGTGCGCCGTATTGATCGGTCGATCGCGACACGGGCGCTGAGCGGCCCGGACGACATCAAGGCCGCGCTGGAGGCGTAGGCCATTTGGCAGGGGCGCATAAACGTTGTCCAAATGGGGCTGTGCAATGCGCCATCCGCGCATATCGCTGCAGTTCCATGAGGAAAAGATACTGAATCGAGGATAGAATAATGTTTGATCTGAGCGGAAAAACGGCACTGATTACCGGGGCTTCGGGGGGAATTGGCGCGGATATCGCCCGCGTTCTGCATGACGCGGGCGCAACCGTCGGCCTGAGCGGGACACGCGTTGAGCCGTTGGACGCACTGGCGGCGGAATTGGGGGAGCGTGCCCATGTGCTCCCATGTAACCTGAGCGACATGGCGGCGGTTGAGGCGTTGCCGAAGCAGGCGGTCGAGGCGATGGGGTCCGTCGACATTCTGGTCAACAATGCGGGCATCACACGCGACAATCTGTTCATGCGGATGTCGGATGATGAATGGCAGTCGGTTCTGGACGTCAACCTGACCGCGACATTCAAACTGTGTAAGGGCATGATCCGCGGCATGATGAAGTCCCGCTGGGGGCGGATCGTGAATATAAGCTCGATTGTGGGGGCAACCGGAAATCCCGGGCAGGCGAATTATGCAGCGTCCAAGGCGGGTATGATCGGGATGTCCAAGAGCCTTGCCTACGAAGTTGCCGCCCGCGGGATCACGGTAAACGCCGTGGCGCCGGGTTTTATCGCGACGGCGATGACGGACAAGCTGACGGATGATCAAAAGTCTGGAATCATGAAACAAATTCCGGCGGGCCGTATGGGCGAAGCGCATGAGATCGCGAGCGCGGTTCTGTATCTTGCGAGCCCCGAAGCCGCGTATGTCACAGGAACCACCTTGCACGTAAACGGTGGCATGGCCATGTTGTAGTCTTGGGTGCAATGGCACCTTCGTGCGGCCTTGCGATCTTTATCGGATATGCTATAGGCGGCGCAGATTTCCAGTCTTGAGGCGGGAGCGGCGACGTTCTCCGCAGCAAGGCTTCACCGCCCCAAGGGGGCAAGACCTGAGCCCCGGACGATATTGGGGACACCACTTGGGGGCGCTAACATTTGCCCCGGCAGAATGAGGACAGTCAAATGAGCGACATCGCGGAACGCGTAAAAAAGATCGTTGTGGAACACCTTGGTGTTGAAGAAGCAAAAGTGACCGAGAATGCGTCGTTCATCGATGATCTGGGCGCGGACAGCCTGGACACTGTTGAGCTGGTCATGGCCTTCGAAGAAGAGTTCGGCATCGAGATCCCTGATGACGCGGCTGAAACCATTCAGACATTCGGCGATGCTGTCGGCTTTATTTCCAAAGCATCGTAAGTCTTTTCAGGCATGTGCCTGAGCATGCGGCGTTCTTCCTTGCGGAAGGACGCCGTTTCTTTTTTTGGCGTGTCTCCTCTTGCCATAGTTGAAATGGCCTGCGCACATTCGACGCAATTATAAAGAGATGCGCCAGGACGCTTCCGCCATGAGCAGGCATGTGCCAACCATAAATACGTCGCGCACCACGTTGCGTGCGATGCGACCATGTGATTTCGATCGCTTTGCCGAGATTTGGACGGATGAAGCTGTCGTTCGCTATATCGGCGGGGAACCACGTAGCCGGGATACGTCGTGGAAAGTGTTTTTACAGATCGCGGGGCATTGGCAGGTCACGGGGTTTGGCCAATGGGCGATCGAGGCGCATGAGACCGGCACCATTGTCGGGCAGACCGGCTTTTTCCTTGGAGCGCGCGGCTTGGGCGATGATTTTGATTCTGTGCCGGAAGCGGGGTGGGTGTTGGCACCCGAAGCGCAGGGGCGCGGTCTGGCTGCTGAGGCTGTGTGTGCGGCACATGATTGGTTTGATCGTGTGATCACCGGCCCGTTGGTCTGCATGATCGATCCGGATAACGAGACGTCTTTGAAACTGGCGGAACAATTGGGATATACCGGCATGCGTACGGCAGAGTATGGGGGCGGTACGGTGCATTTGATGTCGCGCAGGACCCCTCCGCTGATTTGATGCGTTGTGGTACCGGGCGTTTGCGGCGGGTCCTTTTTGCCAACACAAAACTGCCGACGCACAGGAATACGGGGTGTGTCGGGGCTTGAACAGGGCAAGGCGGGCGCGTTAAGAGGCGCACAGATAACGAAGAGGGGCATGAGCACATGCGCAGAGTGGTTGTGACGGGTCTGGGTCTTGTGACCCCGTTGGCCGATGGTGTCGAAGCAAGCTGGCGCCGTATTCTGGACGGCCAGTCTGGTGCGGGTCCCATTACCGGTTTTGATACGACCGGTCTTGTTACGACCTATGCCTGCGAAGTGCCTTTGGGAGACGGATCGAAAGATACGTTCTGCGCTGACACATATATGGAACCCAAAGAGCAGCGTAAGGTCGATACGTTCATCCTGTTTGGCCTGGCTGCCGCGCAACAGGCCGTCGAGGATTCCGGCTGGATGCCGACAGATCGCGAAAGTCTGGAACGTACGGGCGTCTTGATTGGTTCAGGTATCGGTGGATTGAATTCTATCGCGAACACCGCCGTGATGATGGAAGAGAAAGGTCCGCGTCGGGTGTCGCCTTTCTTTGTTCCGGGCGCGTTGATCAATCTGATCTCCGGGCAGGTGTCGATCCGCTACGGGTTCAGAGGCCCGAACCACTCGGTTGTAACGGCCTGCTCCACCGGGGCGCATGCGATTGGCGACGCGAGCCGACTGATCAAGTATGGCGACGCGGATGTCATGGTGGCAGGCGGTGCGGAGGCCGCTATCTGCAAGATCGGTATGGCTGGTTTCAACGCCTGCAAGGCCTTGTCGACCAAGCGTACGGACGAGCCGCAAAAGGCAAGCCGCCCCTATGACGTGGACCGTGACGGGTTTGTCATGGGAGAGGGGGCGGGCATTTTGGTGTTGGAAGAATATGAACATGCCAAGGCGCGCGGCGCGAAAATCTATGCCGAGGTGCTCGGCTACGGCATGTCTGGTGATGCGTATCATATCACAGCTCCGTCCGAGGATGGCGAAGGCGCCGAGCGGTCGATGCGCGCGGCCCTGCGCAACGCCGGTCTGGAGCCGCAGGATATCGATTATATCAACGCACATGGCACATCGACCAAGGCCGATACGATTGAGCTGGCGGCCGTCGAGCGGTTGATGGGAGACCATGCGGGCGACGTCACCATGTCATCGACCAAATCGGCAACGGGTCACCTGTTGGGCGCCGCCGGCGCGATCGAAGCGATCTTTTCGATCCTTGCGATCCGCGATCAGGTCTGTCCGCCCACAATAAACCTCGACAATCCGGAGGTCACATCCGCCATTGATCTGGCCCCCAATGCCAAACGCGAACGCAAGGTCGCGCACGCCCTGTCCAACAGCTTTGGATTTGGCGGCACCAATGCCAGTGTGATCTTTGGGAAGGTCGGTTAATGTGGCGATCCATCGCCTCTAATGCGGTGACCTTCCTGATCGTGGCGCTGTTTCTGATGGGCGGCGTCATCATGTGGGGACGTGGCCAATACGAAGGACCTGGGCCGTTGGCGGACGCCATTTGCCTGCAGGTGGAACGTGGATCGAACTTTCGCCGTGTGAGCGCCAATCTCGAAGAAGAAGGGGCCGTGACGAGCGGTCTCTTGTTTCGGCTTGGCGCGGATTATGCTGGGAAGACGGGCGACTTGAAGGCGGGCAGTTTTCTGGTCGCGCCGGGCACGTCCATGGAGGAGATTGTCGACATCGTGACACGCGGCGGGGCCAGTACATGCGGCACCGAAGTCATCTATCGCATCGGTGTGAACCGGTTGATTGCGGAGGTGCGCGAGCTTGATCCGTCCAGCAACCGTTTTGTGGAGCGCGCTGAATTCGAGCCTGCGACGGACGAAACACCCCAGATCTACACGCAGGTCAAGGCGGAGCTGGATACCCGTTTTCGGATTGCCCTCGCTGAAGGCGTGACAAGTTGGCAGATCGTGGACGCGTTGCGCAGAATGGATGTGCTCCAAGGTGAGATCGCCGAGATCCCGCCAGAGGGGGCATTGGCCCCTGACAGTTATGAAGTGCGTCCGGGTGATGCGCGCGCAGATATCCTGGCGACGATGGCTGAACAACAGGAGTTGTGGGTTGCCGCCGCCTGGGAGGCCCGTGATCCAACGGTGCCGCTGGAAAGCCCGGAAGAGCTTTTGACTTTGGCGTCGATCATCGAGAAGGAGACCGCGGTTGCGGAGGAGCGTCGGCAGGTTGCGTCCGTGTTCGTGAACCGGTTGAACCGTGGCATGCGGCTGCAAACGGACCCCACGGTGATCTATGGCATCACGCAGGGCGAAGGTGTTTTGGGACGCGGATTGCGTCGGTCTGAATTGCGGGCAGTTACGCCGTGGAACACCTATGTCATCCTGGGTCTGCCCCCCACACCCATTGCCAATCCTGGCCGTGAGAGTCTGATGGCAGCAGGGCAGCCGGACACGACGGACTATTTGTTCTTTGTCGCGGATGGAACGGGCGGCCACGCGTTTGCAGAGACACTGGATGAGCATAACCGCAATGTGGCGCGCTGGCGTGAAATCGAGGCGGAGCGCGCAACGGACAACTGAGGTTGGTAAATGAGGCGGTTGCCTTGAAAGCCTATAGTTGTAAGTGCCGTGCGCACCTCTGGGTTGTGTAGCGTTGGCTTGAAATTAGGAATTTGTTAATCAGGGCGTACGCTTAGCGTGCGTACCGGTTTCGGATTTTGCTTGACTCTGCGAACGGTCACACGTATAACTTGTGTCAAGCTAGAAGAAGTGGGCAAGCGGCCGTCGGGGTAACCCGGCTGGTCGCTTTTTCGTTTCTCTCGTGCGGAGTTTCCCAACGCATGAGAGGTCAGAGCAATTATGACACTACATACCCCGGGTGAAGAAGAAGCCCGCACCACCGAAGCACTTTCGGCGGCGCATGACGAGATCACGTCACTGCGAAAGGCCATCGCGGACCTCACCAAGAAGGTCAAGACCGGGGAGGATGTAACATCTACCGAAGCCAAATCTGCGACGTCAGCGTTGCCGGACCTGGTGCGGACATGTTTGAAACTGGAGGCACTCATTGGAGAACTCAAGGCCAGCCGATCCCAAATTGCGCAAGCAGGATATGCTATCGACCACGATGCTGCCCGCGCTGAAATACGGTGCGCGCTTGCTCGCGTCCGCCCCTGCTGCGGTGCAGGACCAGTTTCTGGATGAGTTGGGAGAGGGCGCCTTGGGCGCCCTCCCTTTCCTGTTCGAGTTTTGGGCGATGGAGCACCAATTGCCACCCGAGGGTGACTGGCGCACCTGGGTCATCATGGGAGGGCGCGGCGCGGGGAAAACCCGGGCAGGCGCGGAATGGGTCCGGTCATTGGTCGAGGGCTCGATGCCTTATGATCGCGGGACCTGTCGGCGTGTTGCCCTGGTGGGAGAAACCATCGAGCAGGTACGCGAAGTCATGATTTTCGGCGACAGCGGCATTCTGGAATGCTCGCCTCTGGATCGTCGGCCCAAATGGGTTGCGGGGCGCAAGCGATTGGAGTGGCCGAACGGCGCCATCGCGACGGTTCATACCGCGAATGACCCGGAGGGTTTGCGGGGCCCTCAATTTGACGCGGCTTGGGTCGACGAATTGGCCAAGTGGAAGAAGGGTCAGGAGACATGGGACATGCTGCAATTTGCCTTGCGTCTGGGCGATGATCCACGGGTTTGCGTGACGACCACGCCGCGCAACGTGGGTGTGCTGAAGAATCTGCTGGAGCGGCCTTCGACGGTTGTGACGCACGCACCAACCGAAGCGAACGCGGGCAATCTCGCGGCGTCCTTTCTGGAGGAGGTCCGGTCCCGATATGCCGGGACCCGGTTGGGGCGGCAAGAGTTGGATGGCGTGTTGTTGAGCGATGCCGAAGGCGCGCTTTGGACGTCCGAGATGTTGGAGGGGCTGCGCGTCAAGTCGTTGCCCGCATTTGATCGTGTCGTCGTCGGCCTTGATCCGGCCACCACGTCGGGCAAGGCGTCGGATGAATGCGGGATTGTGGTTGTGGGAGCGATCACGCAGGGGCCGCCGCAGGACTGGCAGGCTTGCGTCATCGCCGATTGCACGGTGCAGGGCGCCAGCCCATCGGAATGGGCGCGGGCGGCGGTGAATGCGATGGAACGCTATGGCGGTGATCGGCTGGTCGCCGAGGTCAATCAGGGCGGTCAGATGGTGGGCGAGGTCATCCGGCAAATCGATCCGCTGGTGCCCTACCGGGCGGTGCATGCATCGCGCGGCAAAGTCGCCCGTGCCGAACCCGTTGCGGCGCTTTATGAACAGGGTCGTGTGAAACACGCCTTGGATCTGGATGGTTTGGAAGATCAGATGACCCGCATGACGCGCTTTGGCTATGAGGGCGAGGGATCGCCGGACCGGGTGGATGCCTTGGTTTGGGCTTTGCACGAGTTGATGATCGAACCCGCGCGGCAGTGGCGCCAGCCGGGGGTGCGCAGTCTTTGACCTGAGCATTCGCGTATTTTTTGACATGGAAGCGGGGCGGTTTGCCCAGCTTTGAACAGGGTGCGGACGCAGGAGCGGCGCGCCCTTTTTCTTTGGAAAGATGGGCTTGGCCCGTGGGATCACGTGAAGGAGACCCTTGATGGTGTTTAATTTCTTTCGGAGCGCACGCCGGGCGGACGTGCCGGAGCAAAAGGCCAGCGCCACCGGCAAGGTAGTTGCCTGGCAAAACGGGGGGCGCGTCGCCTGGAGCCCGCGCGATGCGGTGTCTCTGACCCGATCGGGGTTTTCCGGCAATCCGGTTGGGTTCCGGTCCGTCAAGCTGATTGCGGAGGCAGCGGCGGCCTTGCCGTTGGTGTTGCAGGATATGGAACAGCGCTATGAAACGCATCCGATCCTGTCGCTGATCAAGCGCCCTAATCCGGGGCAGGGTCGGGCAGAATTGCTGGAAGCGCTTTACGCGCAGCTTTTGTTGACGGGCAACGCCTATGTCGAGGCGGTCGCGGGCGAGAGTGGCGCACCTTTGGAGTTGCATGTGCTGCGCTCGGATCGGATGTCGGTCGTGCCGGGTGCGGATGGATGGCCGGTGGCCTATGATTATGCGGTCGGGGGCAAGACGCATCGATTTGATGCGTCCGGACCCATCAGCCCGATCTGCCACATCAAGTCGTTTCATCCCCAGGACGATCATTACGGCTTCAGCCCGATGCAAGCGGCGGCGATGGCGCTGGATGTTCACACCGCAGCGTCCCGTTGGTCCAAATCTTTACTGGACAATGCGGCCCGCCCGTCGGGAGCGATCGTTTACAAGGGGGCGGATGGGCAGAGCCAACTGAGCGGGGATCAATACGAGCGGTTGGTGAGCGAGATCGAGACCAACCATTCCGGGGCGCGCAATGCGGGCCGTCCGATGTTGTTGGAAGGCGGCCTTGATTGGAAGCCGATGGGCTTTTCGCCGTCAGATATGGAATTCCAGAAAACCAAGGAAGCGGCCGCGCGCGAAATCGCGTTGGCCTTTGGGGTGCCGCCCATGTTGCTGGGCATTCAGGGGGACGCGACATATGCCAATTATCAGGAGGCCAATCGTGCGTTCTATCGCCTGACCGTGTTGCCGCAGGCGACGCGGGTGACCGCAGCACTGGCACAATGGCTGGGTGCGTTTACCGGCGATGATGTGGTTCTGGCCCCTGATCTGGATCAGGTTTCCGCTCTTTCGACGGAACGGGATGCGCAATGGGCGCGGGTCGCGGGGGCGGATTTTCTGACGGAAGCCGAAAAGCGGCGTTTGCTGGGTCTGCCGGTCGTCTGCGAGGACGCTGCGGATGGATGATGGAACATTTCCGGACCGTTTTGCGTGCGCGCCGGGCCTGCGATTGGAGGCGCATGAGCGCCTCACAACCGTTCATTTTGACAATATTTCATCCCGGCTGGATCGGCTTGAAGAGCTGCTGGAACGTTTGGAAAAGCGCCTTTGGCTGACCGTCTACGGGGTTGTCGCGGTGGTTCTCGCCACGGGCTTTAAATCCATCATGTTGGCCATTCCTCACTGAGGATCAGCCACTTTTCAAAGGAGAGTATCCATGCAGGCAGAGACCGGTTTGGAGACGAAATTCGCGCGCTTTGGCGATGGGATCGAGGTGCAGAACGGCCACTTGATCGAAGGCTATGCCAGCCTGTTCGGGGCCTGCGATCAGGGCGGAGACGTTGTCACCAAGGGCGCCTATGCGGCGTCGTTGAAGGCGATTGCGGCAGACGGTCGCCGGGTGAAGATGTTGTGGCAGCATGATCCGGCCTGTCCCATCGGCGTGTGGGATGAGGTCCGCGAGGACAAGAACGGCCTTTGGGTCAAGGGCCGCCTGCTGCCCGAGGTGGCCAAGGGGCGGGAGGCTGTCGAGTTGATTGCCGCGGGAGCCATCGACGGCCTTTCCATCGGGTACCGCACCCTGAAGGCGGCAAAGAATGACAAGGGCCAGCGGCTCTTGACCGAACTGGAGCTTTGGGAGGTGTCTTTGGTCACGTTCCCGATGCTTTCCAGTGCGCGCGTTGTCGCCAAATCCGATGAGATGCCATCGGATGCGGATACCACGTTGCGCGATATGGCGGCGGCTCTTCGGGGTGCGCGCGCGAGCCTGGCGCAGCGCTGAAGCGCCCGCCTGAATCACCACCAATCAAGGACATGCTTATGAGCAAGACCGAATGTAGGGCTCGGGCCGGGGAAGGTTTGTCCCCCGCCCAGGATGTTGCGGAGGCCGTAAAGGGTTTCGTGAAGGAATTCAAAGGCTTTCAATCTGAACTTCAAACAAAACTTCAACAAACAGAAGAGCGACTGACCATGCTGGATCGTAAAAACATGACTGCTGCACGTACCCCCCTGGCTGGGAGCGTTGAACTGGGTGCCCCACATCAGAAGGCGTTCAACGCCTATCTGCGGTCGGGTGACGATGATGGTCTGCGCGGCCTGGAACTGGACGTTAAATCGCTGTCCACTGCGATGAATTCCGATGGTGGGTATCTTGTAGACCCGCAAACATCCGATTCCGTGCAATCGGTTCTGAACTCAACGGCGTCGATCCGGTCGATTGCCTCGGTCGTCAACGTCGAGGCTACATCCTATGACGTTCTGGTTGATCATGGCGATGTGGGCACCGGTTGGGCCACCGAATCATCCTCGGTAACGGAAACGGACACGCCGCAGATTGATCGCGTGACCATTCCGCTGCACGAGCTGTCCGCGTTGCCCAAAGCTTCGCAGCGTCTGCTGGATGACAGCGCCTTTGATATCGAAGGTTGGCTGGCGAACCGGATTGCGGACAAATTCGCCCGTGCAGAAGCCTCCGCCTTCATCAACGGTGACGGTGTGGACAAGCCCAAGGGCTTTTTGTCCCACACGGCAGTGGATGATGCGATCTGGGCCTGGGGGAATTTGGGGTACGTTCCGACAGGTGTTGACGCGGATGTCACCCCAGAGGCGATCATTGATTTGGTTTACGCATTGGGTGCGGAATATCGTGCCAATGCATCCTTTGTCATGAACTCCAAGACGGCGGGCTATGTCCGTAAATTGAAGGACAATGACGGTCGGTTCCTTTGGACGGACGGTTTGGCGGCGGGTCAACCTCCTGTTTTGATGGGGTATCCTGTTCTGATCGCCGAAGACATGCCTGATGTGGCTTCGAATGCGCATGCGATCGCCTTTGGCGATTTTGCGGCAGGATACACCGTGGCAGAGCGTCCCGACCTGCGTGTGCTGCGTGACCCCTTCAGCGCCAAGCCACTCGTTCTGTTCTATGCCACCAAGCGCGTTGGCGGCGACGTGAGCGACTTTGCCGCGATCAAACTGCTGAAATTCGCTACGGCCTAACCGCCTGACGCGAATGGTTCGGGAGGGGGCAAGCCTCTGTCCCGGGCCCCGGGTGCGCGATGAACCATGCCGCGTTGTCTAGCTGCTCCCCTCCGTCCGAGCAACGCGGACTGACGCGCGCCCGGATCCTTTTGGACGGAGGCTGAGTTTTATGGAGATGTTCCATGATGTTGATCGAAAAAACCTCGGTGCCTGACGCGGCATTGCCGGTTGATGAATTCAAGGCGCATCTGCGTCTGGGTAGCGGATTCGCTCCCGACAGCGTGCAAGACGCTGTTTTGACGAGTTTCCTGCGGGCCGCAGTAACGGCGATTGAGGCGCGGACCGGCAAAGTGTTGCTGGAGCGGTCCTTTGCGCTGACCGTTCATGTCTGGCGCGATTTGGGGCGTCAAGCCTTGCCGGTGGCTCCGGTGACTGCTCTCACCGATGTCGAAATTGTAGACCGTAACGGTGTCCGTACTTCGGTTGATGGTGCTGCCTATTGGTTGGAGCGTGACACCCATCGCCCGTGTTTACGCGCGAAAGGGGTGGCTTTGCCGGGGATCCCTGAGGCTGGAGAGGCTGTTGTCACATTCGATGCGGGCTTTGGCCCTTTATGGACTGATATTCCTGCGGATCTGAGACAGGCTGCGATGCTGCTGGCCGCGCATTACTATGAGTTCCGCAATGAAACGTCGCTCAGTGATGGCTGTATGCCATTTGGTGTTTCAAGCCTGATCGAACGCTACAAGATCATGCGCATTTACGGCGGGGGGGCGAGATGAGACTGCCGCGCCTGAACAGGCGCCTGACCCTGGAAAGCCCTGCGCGCGTGCCGGACGATGCGGGTGGATTTGTCGAAAGTTGGACGCCATTGGGCGTGTTGTGGGCCGAAGTTGCCGCACGTACGGGCCGCGAGACGGTTTCGTCAGGTGCTGCGGTGTCTCTGGTGCCCTACGCCATCGTCGTGCGGGGGGCTCCCGTCGGGCATCCGGAACGTCCGCGTCCTGAGCAGCGCTTTAGGGATGGTGGTCGCGTGTTTCACATCCGCAGCGTCGCCGAACGCGACCCAGATGGCCGTCATCTGATCTGTATGGCGGATGAGGAGATGGTGATATGAGCTATGCCATTTCAGCTGCTTTGCAGCGCGCCGTTTTTGGGGCGCTTGGCGCAGATCCGGCCGTGAACGACGCCGTGGGGACGGCGATTTACGATGCGTTGCCCAGTGGATCGTTGCCTGGATTGTATGTCAGTCTTGGGCCGGAATCTGTGCGGGTTGCGGACGACAAGACCGGAGCAGGTGCGATCCATCTGTTTGCGGTGTCAGTCATTACCGAAACACCGGGCTTTAGCGCTGCCAAGGTTGCAGCCGGCGCGGTGTGCGATGTGCTGCACAACGCCGACCTCACCTTGGACCGAGGTCGATTGGTTTCGATGCGTTTTGAACGCGCACGCGCCACAAAGATCGACAAAGGGACGGGCCGCAAGATTGACCTGACCTTTCGGGCGCGTGTCGAAGACGAATAACTCATTTCATTCAAACGGAGAAAACCCATGGGTGCTCAGAACGGAAAAGACCTGTTGATCAAGGTCGACATGACCTCGGACGGGCAGTTCGAAACGATTGCGGGGCTGCGGGCCACGCGCGTCAGCTTTAACGCCGAGACGGTGGATGTCACCAGTTTGGAGAGCCAGGGTGGTTGGCGCGAATTGCTGTCTGGCGCAGGCGTGCGGTCGGCCAATATCTCTGGATCGGGCGTGTTCAAGGATGCAGGGACTGACGAGCGTGCGCGCCAGTTGTTTTTTGATGGGGAGACGCCGGACTTTCAGGTCATCATCCCGGACTTTGGCATCGTAGAAGGTCCGTTCCAGGTCTCTGCCGTCGAATATAGCGGCAGTCACAATGGCGAGGCCACCTATGAACTGACAATGGCTTCAGCCGGTGCGCTGAGCTTTACGGCGATCTGAGCATGGCAAATCCTTGGAGGGGAGACGTCACGCTGAACATCAATGGGTCGCCGCAGGTAATGCGGCTGACCCTTGGTGCGCTCGCGGGTCTGGAAGCGGCATTGAACGAAGCATCACTGGTGGCGCTCGTCGAACGCTTTGAACAGGGTCGATTTTCAAGTGCCGACGTCTTGGCCGTCTTGAAGGCCGGTCTGGTCGGCGGGGGATGCTCGATGAATCCGGCTGAATTGGATCACAGTGAAATCGAGGGCGGGCCCATGGGGGCGGCGCGTGCCGCAGCTGAGCTGATCGCGCGAGCATTTGTGGTGCCTGCATGAGCAGGGCCTTGGACTGGCCCGCGCTTATGCGGGCCGGGATGCAGGGGTTGCGCCTGACGCCTGACGCGTTCTGGGCGCTGACCCCGGCGGAATTTCAGATGATGCTGGGCGAACCGGGGCAGGCGGCCCCGCTGCTCAGCGACGGGCTTGAGGCGCTGATGGCGGCCTGGCCGGATAAACCGAAAGAGGTTCGCGATGAGTGACTATAACGACGAGATCGAGGCGCTGGACTCGCAAACCGACGGATTGCGCCAGACCCTTGATGAAACATCGGTGATGGTAACGAGCTTTGACAGCGAGTTGCGCCGGATGCGCGAGAGCCTGGCCGCAACCGGTAAGGACGTGGCGAATGTCGAAAAGGGATTGTCGCGCGGGCTTCGAAAGGCCTTCGACGATCTGGTCTTTGATGGCGCAAGTCTCGCGGATGCGTTGGACGGCCTCGCCACATCAATGATGAACACGACATTCAACGCGGCCATGCGCCCGGTCACCGATCAGGTTGGCGGTTTGCTGGCCTCTGGCGTTGGTGGCCTGATGCAGGGTTTGTTGCCCTTCGCAGATGGTGCACCGTTCAGCCAGGGACGGGTGATGCCCTTTGCCTCTGGTGGAATCGTCAGTTCGGCCACTCCGTTCGGGATGCGTGGAGGCATGGGCGTCATGGGTGAAGCGGGGCCGGAGGCGATCATGCCATTGGCGCGTGGCACCGATGGCAAGCTTGGTGTGCGCGGCTCAGGCGGCAGTAGCCCGACAATTGTAATGAATATTACCACCCCTGATGTGCAGGGTTTTGCACGTAGTCAAAACCAGATCGCGGCGCAGATGAGCCGCGCATTGGGCCGTGGAAATCGCAATCGATAAGTAGGAATGGGGAGCTAAGCATATGCAATTTCACGAGGTAAGATTTCCCGCGTCCTTGAGCTTTGGCTCGGTCGGCGGCCCGGAGCGGCGCACGGAAGTGGTGACGCTGGCCAATGGTTTCGAGGAACGCAACACGCCCTGGGCCCATTCACGCCGCCGCTATGACGCGGGTCTGGGCATGCGCTCACTGGACGATGTCGAAATGCTGATCTCGTTCTTTGAGGCGCGTATGGGGCAGATGTATGGGTTTCGCTGGAAAGACTGGTCAGATTTCAAATCCTCGGCCGCGAGCGCGGAGCCAGGCTATCTCGACCAGGTGATTGCGACAGGAGATGGTGTCGCGGCGGCGTTTCCGCTTTTGAAGATCTATCGGTCGTGGGACCATGAATATGCACGACCGATCAGCAAGCCGGTCCTGGGCACGGTGCGGGTTGGGCTGGATCAGGATGAGATGCAGGAAGGCGTTGATTATGAAGTCGACGTCAACACTGGCGTCGTGACCTTTCAACATCCACCGGACGTGGCAGTGAAGGTGCGCGCAGGGTTCGAGTTCGACGTGCCCGTACGCTTTGACACGGATCAGATCCAGACCTCTGTTGCCAGCTTTCAGGCAGGCAGCGTTCCCAACGTTCCAATCATCGAGGTGCGGGTGTGATGGCGGGACAAAGCGAGGCGTTTCTGTCGCATGCGGCATCGGGTCTGACGACACTGTGTCGGGCCTGGGCGATCACGCGGGCCGACGGTGAAGCATATGGATTTACGGATCATGACCGCGATTTCAACTTTGAAGGCGTGACGTTCCGGGCAGACACCGGGTTGACGGCTGCTGCCTTGGCGCAAAGCACAGGGTTGAGTGTGGACAATACCGAAGCGCTGGGTGCGTTGACGGATGCGGCTGTTCGAGAAGACGACATAGAGGCAGGTCGGTTTGATTGAGCAACCCCACGTCTGGAAATTCGGATTTGGCATGATCACGCATCCTGGCATTCCCATTTGATATAGGCCTT